>JBBQDK010000082.1:0-12579 GCA_038319625.1 Gammaproteobacteria bacterium | reverse complement strand
GGCGCATGCGCGCGCGGGTGCCGCTGGTCAAGACCATTGTCAGTGCGATTACTATTGGCAGCGGCGGTTCGGGCGGGCGCGAGGGTCCGACCGCGCAGATCGCTTCGGGGGCGGGCGCGATCGTTGGCCAGGTTTTCAGGTTGCCCGATGAAGAGCGGCGCATCGTCATCCTGATAGGTATGGCGGCCGGGCTCTCGGCAATTTTCAAGAGTCCGCTTGGTACCGCGATATTCGCAGTCGAGATTCTGTATTCGGGCATGGCCTTCGAGGGCAGCGCACTTATCTATACATTGATATCCGCCTCGGTCGCTTACTCGATCACCGGTGCATTCTCCGGTTACACACCACTGTTTTTGTTGCACCCGGACAGCCGACCCCTCGTGCCTCTGGATCTCGTCTGGTTCGGCCTGCTCGGCGTGCTTGCGGGGGGGCTCGGTGCACTCATGCCGACGATCTATTACCGTATCCGCGACGGCTTTACGGCGCTTCGGGTGCCCCGCTATATCAAACCCGCGATCGGGGGCCTTGCGGTCGGCCTGATCGGTATTGCCGTTCCGCCGATCATCGGCGGTGGCTACGGCTATATGCAATTCGTTCTGCAGGGTAGTTCCGGGTTCGGCGTGGGACTGCTGCTGTTGCTGACGTTCGGCAAAATTCTGACCTTGTCGCTGTCGGTCGGCTCGGGTGGTTCCGGTGGCGTTTTCGGGCCGACACTGTACATCGGTGTCATGTTCGGCGCGGCCTTCGCCGCGCTGCTGCACCTGTTTCACGTCAATATCGATAGCACCTGGCTCGCCGTGGTCGGCATGGCCGCGGTCTTTGCCGGCGCTGCGCGCGTACCGATTGCCGCGATGGTTATGGTGATCGAGATGACCGGCGGTTTTCAGCTCATCATGCCGAGCATGCTGGCCGTCGCACTTGCTTTCATCGTGCAGCTCACGCTGACCCGGCATGCAAAACACCCAACCATCTACGAGGCCCAGATGCCGACGCCGGCAGACAGTCCGGTCTATCACGATCTTTACTACCAGACGGCGGCCGACCTGCTGCGTCGGCAACAGGTACATCTCGACGAAGACATACTCAGCAGCGAGCTGCAGTCCGTGCTTGATCGGGGCGAGGGTGTCGCGTTGCACCACAGCACAGAGCGGCTCTACAGCCTGAAAATGCTGGCTGGATCGCCGGTGGCGGGCCGGGAGATCCGCTCGCTGGGACTGGCCGATATCGGTGTTGTGATCGTCGGCCTGATTCGGGGAGAAAGCAACATCGTCCCTGATGGCGGCACGAAATTACAGGTCGGAGACGGTTTGCTGGTCGCGACTTCGAAAAGTGCGATCAATCAGTTCCGCGCGCTGATCGCGCCGCCATAGACAGGTAACGAACCGCGGAGGATGAAGCTTCCGGGTCGAAATCGCCATCCGGGCACACCGGGTCAACGCGCTGATCTGGGGGAGACAGCGGCGGATATCAGCCGGGACTGTATTACGCTCGTGGCCTGATTGAGGCCACCGCAAGCAGGAGTTGAAACCCGATCAACTTGACATCCATCCGGTGCTCATGGCGCTGCCGCAAAGTTACTGCTGGCTGATGACACCTGCCAGACGGCCATTAACGATCCCTTTGCGGTCAATCCCAACTCGAACATCACCCAGGATTTGCTGAACCCGGAAATGCACGTGGAAATCTGTCACAGCACGGTGCAGTCGAAGGGCTGGGCGGAGTCTGATGTGTTGCCCGGCATGATCATCGTGCATGATGGCTATACCCGCCTGATCGAGTTGCAGAACAGCGGTTATGCCTATATCGACGGGTTTTGAGCAGCAGACCGGATCGCGTGCCGGATGTCGACGGCGTTTTGGGTTGCCAGTAATGTTCCGCTGCGTGCAACATTACAACACTTAGGTCTCACGAGATGTTATCGCGTCGAAATGGACAGTCCAACGCCAACCTCTTGGGCGAGACGACTTTACAGTGTTCGTAATTACCCTCACTGCGAGCAGTCAAAGCTGTTGAGTCGGCATCCAGAGCGGGATCGTGCGTCATTAGGCGTTCTGTCAAGCTTTCCTGACAGCCACGCCGGACTCGGCGCTTTATTATGCTGTTGCTTGCCTGTTTTCGATGACGTTCGCGCACCTGTGCAGCCTCGATGCATATGCGGGGCGACATCCGGCCAGCGCACCACCGATACGGTGCAGCAGCCTGAACGATTCCCAGCGAGGACTGAGCCGTGAATGAGACAGCCAAAATTATCACTACGCACCAGCTCGATGAGCTATGCGTGAAAACACTGCGGTTTCTTGCCGTCGATATGGTGAAACAGGCTAAATCCGGACATCCGGGCCTGCCACTGGGTTCAGCGGCGATGGCTTACACGCTGTGGAGCCGCTTCCTGCGTTTCAACCCGCGTGATCCGCAATGGCCGGATCGAGATCGTTTTGTGCTCTCCGCCGGCTACGGTTGCGCATTGCTCTACGCGTTGCTGCATCTTGCCGGATTCGACCTCCCGATGGAGGAACTCAAGCGCTTTCAGCAATGGGGCAGCCGTACTCCCGGTCATCCCGAGTACGGCAAAACGCCGGGGGTCGAGGTGACGACGGGTCCCCTGGGCCAGGGTTTTGCCAATGCCCTGGGCATGGCAATCACAGAAACCATGCTGGCCGCGCGTTTCAACCGCGGTGTATACCAGATCGTCAATCACTACACTTATGTGCTGGCGAGCGATGGCGATCTGATGGAGGGTGTCGCATCGGAAGCTGCCTCTCTCGCCGGGCATCTGAAGCTCGGCAAGCTGATCGTGTTGTACGCCGATAACCGAATCAGCATTGAAGGAAGCACTAGCCTCGCCTTCAGTGAAGATCGTTTGGGCCGGTTCGCGGCCTACGGGTGGCATGTGCAGCGGGTGAAGAACGGTAATGATGTTCGCGAGATCGAAGCCGCGATCGAGGCTGCCCGCGCCGTCACGGATCGCCCGTCGTTTCTTGCCGTACATACGCACATCGGATTTGGCAGCCCGCACAAGCAGGACACGGCAAGTGCCCATGGTGAGCCCCAGGGCGATGACGAAGTCAGGCTCATGAAGGAGCACTTTGACTGGCCGCAGGAGCCGCGTTTTCACGTGCCCGCGGAAGCGTTAGCGCAGTTTCGCGTGCCGGGCGAGCGCGGCGCCGCAGAGCAGGCGGAATGGGAATCCGAGCGTATCGCCTGGGCTCTCGACTATCCGGAAGAAGCTGCGGAATTCGAGCGCGTCATGGCGGGACAGTTACCCGACGATTGGGATTTCATGCTACCGGCATTCGCGGAAAGTGACGGTCCGATGGCGACGCGTATGGCCTCGGGCAAGGCGTTGAACGCGCTCGCCGGACGCATTCCCGAACTGGTGGGCGGTTCCGCCGATCTGGCCCCCAGCACACATAGCCACATTGAAGGCAGCGCGGATTTCGAAGCGGCCAGTCGCGGTGGACGCAATCTGCATTTCGGGGTCAGGGAGCATGCCATGGGCGCGATCCTGAATGGCATGGCGGTGCACCGCGGCCTCATCCCGTATGGTGCAACGTTTCTCGTCTTCAGCGATTACATGCGTCCACCCATGCGGCTCGCGGCGATGAATCGTTTGCCAGTGATTTACGTCTTCACCCACGACAGTATCGGTATGGGGGAGGACGGCCCAACGTACCAGCCCGTGGAACATCTGCTGGCACTGCGGGCGATTCCGGGACTGATCGTGATACGTCCAGCGGACGCGAATGAAACGGTTGCGGCCTGGCGCGTGGCGATAGGTCGTAGCGAAGCACCCATCGCGCTGGTGCTGACTCACCAGAACGTGCCAGTGCTCGATCCCGGACGCTACCATGACATTGCGGGCGGTGTCGCTCGCGGTGCATACGTGCTGATGGATGTCCCCACCGGCGAAGCCTCCGATCTCACTCTGGTTGCCAGTGGTTCGGAAGTGCATCTCGCGCTTGCCGCGCACGAGCAACTGCATGCCGAGGGCATACGCACGCGCGTCGTCAGCATGCCGAGCTGGCAGCTCTGGCAGGAACAGACACCAGCCTATCGTGCGCAAGTGTTGCCGTCGGCCCAGCCGTGTTTCGCCATCGAAGCAGGGGTGTCGCTGGGATGGCGTCCGTACTTCGACGGTGTCGCCGACGTGCTGGGCGTGGATCGCTTCGGCGCTTCGGCACCGGGAGAGACGGTGATGCGCGAGTACGGATTTTCGGTCGATAACCTGTGTCGGCGGGTGCACGACCTGCTGTCGCGACGGGATGGCCAGGGTCCCGATGACCCTGAGCGCGCTTGAATACCAATGCATCTGCGGCGGCGGAATATACGCCCCGTTGCAAGTTTGGCAAGGTCGCCCTGACCACCGCAAGCGCAGTACGCAACTTTGCTCGTAGCCGCGAGTTCCTTGGTTGCCTGTCAACAGAATCCAATCACCGGCCCAGCGTATTCCTGGTTATTGTCATGCCGCTTCGCACTCGATTTTTCAAGCTTGAGCCGCAACGCAATCGCCGGATGATGCGGGTATCGACAAAATGAAGCTACGGTTCGAGCACGCACCGCGAGAATCGCTGGAGCGCATGCATCCCGGTTATTTCGCACTGGTGATGGCCACCGGCATCGTGGCGTTGGCCGCCCGTCTGCACGGCCTGCTCTGGGTATCGGAGCCGCTGTTCTGGCTTAATGCACTGTTTCTGCTTTGCCTGGTGACGGCGACGATCGGACGGATCGTTCGTTATCCGCGCGCTTTTCTCGACGATCTGCAGAATCACAGCCGTGCGGTCGGGTTCTTCACCTCGGTGGCGGCCTTCGGCGTGTTCGGGGTACAGCTGGTGCTGCAGCAGCACGCGCTGGATCTCGCTGTCGCTTGTCTGATCATCTCCGGTGTGCTGTGGGTGGTGACGAACTACGGCGTGCTGGCGGCGTTGACGGTCAAGCAGCACAAACCGGACATCGAACACGGCCTCAATGGCAGTTGGCTGACCAGCGTGGTCGCCACGCAAGCGGTGGCGGTACTCACCGTATTTGTTCTGTCCAGCGGCGGGCTCCCCCAACTGCGACAGCCACTGATGTTTCTGGCGCTGATTTTCTGGCTGGGCGGCGGTGCGTTGTACCTGTGGCTGATCTCGCTGATCTTCCTGCGTTACATCTTCATTGAGATGTCGCCGGAGGAGATGTCACCGCCGTACTGGATCAATATGGGGGCGGTCGCCATCTCGACGCTGACCGGTACCCTGCTGATCGAACACGCGCCAATGTCGCCGGTGGTGATGGATATATTGTTCTTCATAAAGGGCTTCACCCTGTTTTTCTGGGCTATTTGCAGCTGGTGGATTCCGATGCTACTGGTGCTGAACGTGTGGCGTTATCTGATCCGCGGCATGCCTTTTCGCTACGGTCCGCTGTACTGGGACGGCGTGTTTCCGATAGGCATGTATGCCGTATGCACAGTTCACCTGACCCAGGTACTTCCGCTGCCGTTTTTAATCTCGTTGTCAAAGCCTGTCACAGTCATCGCACTGTTGGCCTGGCTCACGACGCTGATCGGTCTGATCGACAGCCTGTTCCTGGGCGCGTCGCGCCGACCCCGCGTTTCTGCAAAGTGAGAGCACCATAATGAGCCATTTTATCGATCGTCTGCTGTTTTTTCGCAAGGTTCAGGGCACGTTCTCTATTGGATTGGCTGCTGCAGGAGCGGCCCGTGGTTTATGTTGCAACCGTGTGTCCTCGCGCTTTCGGTTTCATGAGAGGGGATGCATGGACAGACCTGTTACGCATCCACGCCAAGCGCACGCCAGTGCCTTGGGCAAGCTTTCTGGGATACTGCTCATGCAGAGGGATACTCCTAATGATCGATTGCAAAAGTCGCAACATCCCGGGCGGTATGAGATTGCTCTTCTGAGCGTCACGTTTTGTTACGGAAATCCGGCCGTGCTATCGCACGGCAAAAACCCCCATCTTGAATTGGAACCCGCCTCATGCCACCGAACGCATCATCACCCGTCGTGACAGCAGAGCCCGCTGAACGGCGGCGTTTGGCGGAAGACAAATCCGGTCAGCAGAACTGGCGGCGTTGGGGACCGTATCTGTCCGAGCGGTAATGGGGCACGGTGCGCGAGGACTACAGCCCCGGCGGCCATGCGTGGGAATATCTGCCGCATAGGCACGCACGCAGCCGTGCGTACCGCTGGGGCGAAGATGGTCTCGCCGGTTTCAGCGATGACCAACAGCATCTCTGCCTGTCGCTGGCACTGTGGAACGGCAAGGATCCGACCCTCAAGGAGCGGCTGTTCGGGCTGACGAATGCCGAAGGTAATCATGGCGAGGACGTGAAGGAGCTGTATTACTACCTCGATGCCACGCCGACGAACGCCTATTTGAAGATGCTCTACAAGTATCCGCAGGCGGCGTTTCCCTACGCACGGCTGGTCGAGGAGAATCGGGTACGCAACGCGGACCAGGCGGAATTCGAGTTGCTCGACACCGGGTTATTCGATCAGGACAGATACTTCGATGTGTTTGTCGAGTACGCCAAAGCCGCGTCGGAGGATATTCTCATGTTGATCACGGTCCACAATCGCGGTCCGGAAGCGGCGATGCTGATCCTGTTGCCGCAACTTTGTTTCCGCAACACCTGGTCGTGGCTACCCGACGCGCACAAGCCTGTACTTTCAGTGGACAACAACGGGATCAAAATCGAGCACGACCCGTTGGGTAATTTTCATCTTGACTGCGACGGCGATCCAACCTTGCTGTTTTGCGATAACGAGACCAATGTACATCGTCTTTACGGACAGACCGACGTTGAGGGTTTTTTCAAGGATGCCTTTCACGACTATGTGATCGCCGGCAATAAAGCGGCGGTCAATCCCGCACTGACCGGCACCAAGGCGGGCGCGCTTTATGAACTGTCTGTGGCCGCGGGGCAGTCCACGACGGTACGCATGCGACTCGCGAAATCTGACGCGGCGTCGGCGGGCAAGCCCTGGGCGGATTTTGACGCCATCCTCGCCCAGCGGCGCAGCGAGACGGATGAATTTTTCGCCGGTTTGCAGCATGCCATTGCCGACGCCGATGAGCGTCTGGTGCAGCGCCAGGCTTTTGCGGGCTTGCTCTGGAGCAAACAATTTTTTCATTACGACGTGCCGCTGTGGCTGCAGGGCGACCCGACCCAGCCACCACCATCGCCGGCGCGCAAACACGGACGCAATGCCGACTGGAAGCACCTGAACAACGCCGACGTGATTTCCATGCCGGACAAGTGGGAGTATCCCTGGTTCGCCGCTTGGGACTGGGCTTTTCATTGCGTGGCCCTGGTGGAGATCGACGCCGAGTTTGCCAAGGGTCAGCTCATCCTGCTGATGCGTGAATGGTATATGCACCCGAACGGCCAGTTGCCCGCCTACGAATGGGCGTTCGGTGACGTCAACCCGCCGGTCCACGCCTGGTCGGCGTTCCGCGTTTTTCAGATCGATCGTAGGCAGCGGCGTGAAGTCAACCCCGAAGACCTCGGCGACCTCGGATTTCTGGAACGCGTGTTTCAAAAACTGCTGCTGAATTTCACCTGGTGGGTCAACCGCAAGGACATGCACGGGCGCAATATTTTCCAGGGTGGCTTTCTCGGCCTGGATAATATTGGCGCTTTCGACCGCAGTAAACCGCTGCCAACCGGCGGCTACATTGACCAGGCCGATGCCACTGGCTGGATGGCGATGTATTGCCTCAATCTGTTGCGCATCGCGATCGAACTGGCACAGCACGACGCGGTCTACGAGGATATCGCCACGAAGTTTTTCGAGCATTTTCTTTCCATCGCAGGAGCTATCAATGGCCAGGATGAGGATTCTCTGGGATTGTGGAACGACGCCGACCAGTTTTATTACAACCACCTGAACCTGCCGGACGGAGAGAATGTGCCGATGAGAATACAGTCTATCGTCGGTTTGATTCCACTGCTGGCCGTCGAGGTGTTGGAGCCGGAGTCGATGGCGAAACTGCCTGACTTTGTCAGGCGGATGGAATGGTATTTGAAGTATCGCCCACAATTGGCTGCTCTCATCTCGGACTGGAAAATCAGCGGCACTGGCGATCATGTACTGCTTTCCCTGCTACGCGGTCGCCGCATGAAGGCATTGCTTAAACGCATGCTGGATGAAACCCAGTTTCTGTCCGACCAAGGCGTGCGCTCGCTTTCAAAGGTGCACGAACAAACGCCGTTTCGTTACGCTACCGGGGGACAAACATACGAGGTGGAATACTGGCCGGCGGAATCTCACAGCCGTTTGTTCGGCGGCAATTCCAATTGGCGCGGCCCGGTGTGGATGCAGATCAATTTTCTGCTTATCGAGTCGCTGCAAAAATTTCATTATTATTATGGTGATGATTTTAAGGTTGAGTACCCGGCTGGCTCGGGGGCGTTCCTCACCCTCGACGAGGTCGCCAATGAACTGACCCGTCGCCTCACCCGGCTATTTTTGAAAGGCACCGATGGGCAGCGGCCTGTGCTGAAATACCACCCTAAGCTCGCGACCGATCCGCATTTCAAGGATTATGTGCTGTTCCACGAATACTTCCATGGCGACAGCGGACAGGGCCTGGGTGCCTCGCATCAGACTGGCTGGAGTGGCCTGATTGCCAAACTGCTTCGGCCGCGCAAAAAGCCGGTGGTGACGCCCGAAAAAGATTCATGAGCATGGAGATCACCACGACTTCATCATTATCGGCAGCGGGACCGGCAGTGGCACACTGGCGCTGAAGCTCGCGCCCTCGGGCAAACGCATTCTGATCCTCGAACGCGGTGATTATCTGCCGCGTGAAAAAGAGAACCGGTATCCGGCCGACGTCTTCGTCGGCAACCGTTACGTGTCTAAGGACACGTGGTACGACTCGAACGACACACCGTTTCAGCCGAGCGCGCATTACTTTGTGGGTGGCACGACCAAGATGTTCGGCGCGGCGATGTTCCGGCTGCGGTAGCGAGACTTTCGATGTCCATGCAAGAGGTTGTCTTGTTGATTCATGCAGTGCGGAGAACGCGCTGCTACCCCAACAGTCACTTCCTTAATCGTGGATTCGACCCATGAGCGCGGTCGCGTTGAAAGTTTCTTTAGTGTTGATCAGGGCGCGCGCAGCATCCACCTGTCCCCAGGTATTCCACAACAACACGCCGCGCACGTTCCCGGCCTTAAGATAATAAACGACGCCTTTGCGAAACGGTTCTTTCCAATCTTCGACGATATCCATTCCGGTGCCGAACTCGCCAACCGCTTCGTAGCCCAGGTCGAAAAGGTCGGAATAAAAGTACGGCAGATACTCGTATTTTTCTTTCGCTCCAGCCATGTTGCGTCCAGCCATCATGCCCATGGTGTTGGCGTTGTCCTCGTGCTCGACGCGCCGGCGCACGCCGAGGGCGGGGCTATAGACGTTGGCGACATCACCAGCAGCAAAAATATCGGGTAGCGTAGCGTGCAATTCTTCATCGACCACGATGCCGTTGTCGATCTTGAGACCCAGTGACTTCGCCAGTTCAACCTCGGGTTCGATGCCGAGGCCGGCAACGACCGCGTCCGCGGACAAGGACTGGTTGCTCTCGGTTTGGACGATGAAGCGTCCGTCTCTTTTCTCCAAGGCGCGGACCTTCTCCCCGGTCAGCACGGTAATTCCCTTCTCGCGGAAGTAAGTATCGAGGAATGCGGATAGCTTGGGTGGATAGATGCGCGCACCGATGCCGGTGTCGGGGAAGACCATGGTAACCTTGCAGCCGTTAATAGCCAGTGCGGCCGCGACCTCCGAGCCAATAAAGCCGCCGCCAATGACGATGAATTCGGATTTGTGGTCGGCGAGTTCGCGCAGATGCCGATAATTGTCGAACGTACGGAAATAGATCACACCTTCATCGGCAAAGGGCAGGTGCCGGGGAGTGCCACCCGTCGCCAACAACAGCCTCTCATAACCGTACACCTCACCGCGGTTGTCCGTGACGGTTTTCTTCGCGGCATTGCCGGTCACCGCGCGGGTGTCCAGAAAAAGATCGGCCTTGACCTGATCGGTCTTGCGCCAGATGGCATCAAGCGGTTTGCCAAGCCACAATTTTTTCGACAAGGGCGGGCGGTCATATGGCGGATATCTTTCGCCACACAGCACGGCGATGGTTCCGTCTTTGTCGCGCTCACGAATGGCATGTGCGGCCGCATCCGCGGCCATGCCGCCGCCGACAATGAGATAGCGATAATTTTTTATCATGATGGGTATTTCCTCCGTGTTTTTGCCAACCAACGTTTGAAACTGCGATATGCCCGATAAATTTAATCCGATACTCGGGGAAACTGGCACGGTGCGTTCTGTTAAAAACCGCACAGTGGTAAATCTTCAGCGTCCGCTCAACCCAGTCCAGTGTTGACGCAAAACCATCACGTCCTAAAAGAAACTTGATTTGCTCGCGTTCGCAAGTCACACACACAACGTCTTTTCACTGTGCCCTGAACAGTGCCGTCATGGACCGGTAGTGTGCCAGTCATAGGCCATACCGAGACTGGTAACTGACTCAGAAACACCCCACGGAACTGCACTCACAAGCTTACTCGGTCGGCGTACTGCAGAACCGCCAGGATGAACGGCAATAACGCTAGAGCTACCTATGTTGGTCATACTGCACCATTTGACGGGGTCATTTGCCTGCGATTACTGGCTGGAACGATACCTTATGTTGGCTCGGAATGCCCCGTATATTGACTCGGAATATTAGCTCGTAAATTTTCCACACTGTCCGATTTTGAGCCGAGGGATGGTCCAGAAATTCCCGGACCCCATTCTAGCCTTTTGCTTGTTTACGAAATCGTTTTGCGCACTTTCACTCGATCGCACGGGGGTCACGCCGCACTGTTTCGATACTAACAAAAAAAAATCTGTGACACAATTACTGAGTGATTGACTGGCGTGGTAACCCGAGACACGCTAGGAACGCGACGCGTTCATTCTGGGCGCTGACGACATGACGGCATCACGATCTTGTTCACCGACAGTGGTATCATGCGCGGCAGTCTGGGATTGTAGTCGGCGCGATACCTGGCGAATGACATGGAAGCCTGCGGCGGCGCTCGCTTCTGCTCGCGGAAATTGACTCAGTTGGGAGATACTGTTCATATGATGACGCTGGCCTTTGTTAAATCGCTGCTGAAATCCAATCTCATCATGCTTCTGGCCGCGATCACGGTTGCGCTCGGCCTGATCATTGTGGACCTCACCACGAGGGTCGAGCTCAACGTAGCCACAATCTATAGTCTTCCCTTGATACTTGCCGCTGCCACGCGTAGCCGCCGGCTGTTGTGGAGCCTGACCGCTTTACTCATAACTGCCACGTTCGTAGTGTACTTCCTGCAGATTCCAACAGGCACGTTCACGCTGCATGAACCGTTCTTCGTCAACCGGGTGCTCGACGTCGTGGCATTGCTGCTTATAGCGTGGCTGCTTCATATCTGGATGACTTCGATGGAGATCAGTGAAACTCAAGCGCGGCTGATCAAAGAGCAAAACGAAAAACTCGAAGCGGCCATGGTCTCGCGAAGGATGGTCGCGGTACAGGAATCTGAGCGCCGGTTGCTCGCCAACAACCTGCACGACCTTATCGGACAGAAACTGACTGCGTTGAGTCTCAACTTGCATATTGTGGAAAACCAGTTGTCGCCCGAGCAGGTGACGCGCATCAGTACGCGCTTGGACGTTTCACTACAGTTGGTGGATGAGACCGCCGAGAATATCCGGGATGTGATAACCGAGTTGCGGCCGGCGACATTGGATTATGGGCTGGCACCGGCGCTGTACTGGTATGCTGAACAGTTCACGAAGCGTACGGGTGTGGCAATGGCGGTGATAGCGCAAGAGCCGGTTCGCCGGCTGCCGTCGGCTGTGGAAGAGGCGTTCTTTCGTATCGCCCAGGAGGCACTCGCTAACGTGGTCAAATACGCCCGGAGCCAGAAAGCTGATGTGACACTGGAGTCAACGCCCCAGTCCATCTGCCTGACTGTCTCGGATGATGGCTGCGGATTTGTTCCGGCGGCGAATCGTCCTCCTGATAGAAATCATGGCTGGGGACTGGTGATTATGCGCGAGCGTGCCGCAACCGTGGGTGCGCAGTTAAGCGTCGAATCCGCGCCTGGGCAGGGGACCAAGGTTTTCGTGAGATGGCGGGATGAAGCGCAGTCGGATGATGCATAAAGACACATAAATCAGGCATCAGTGATTCCTCCAATCTCGTCAAATTCGCGCCCGCACGCCCTGGTATTCGATTAACCACCCGCAACTATCTGCGCCAATCAAGACCTCCCTACGGGCAGCATCAAGCATTCCCGATACGCGTTCGCGGCGACGCCTCTTAACATCTCCTCGCTATCAAACTGTTCAAAAGAGCCACTTTTGCTTTTACTTTTTGACGGAGGGTATGGTCCATGAAAATCCTTACGATGGTTTTGGCCGGTGGCAATGGAACGCGTCTGCATCCGTTGACCGAGGAACACGCGAAACCCGCATTGCCCTTTGCCTCCGGCTTTCGGCTCATCGATTTTGTTCTCAGCAACCTCGCCAACT
>JBBQDK010000081.1:0-12719 GCA_038319625.1 Gammaproteobacteria bacterium | reverse complement strand
TCACGCTGCTTTTACGCCGACAACGGCTCTTCCGCGGTAGAAGTGGCCTTGAAGATGAGTTTTCACTACTGGCGCAATCAGGGCTGGCGCGATAAGACCCGCTTCATCACGCTCAGCAACAGCTATCACGGCGAGACGCTCGGCGCACTGGCGGTCGGCGATGTGGCGCTCTACAAGGAAATCTACGCGCCCTTGCTGATGAGTTCCATAAGCGTGCCCTCACCCGATTGCTATCACCGTGAACCCGGCGAGTCCTGCGCGGACTACTGCAGGCGCATGTTCGCCCGCATGGAAGCTGCACTGGAACTACACGCTGACGAAGTCTGCGCCGTGATCGTCGAGCCGCTGGTGCAATGCGCCGGTGGCATGCGCATGTACGACCCGGTTTATCTGTCCATGCTGCGCGAGGCCTGCGACCGACACGGCGTGCATCTGATCGCCGACGAGATCGCCGTCGGCTTCGGTCGTACCGGCACGCTGTTCGCCTGCGAACAGGCCGATATCACACCGGACTTCATGTGTCTGTCGAAAGGACTCACCGGCGGTTATCTGCCATTGTCGGCGGTATTGACCCGGGACGGGATCTACCAGGCATTCTATGACGATTACCGGAATCTCACTGCATTTCTGCACTCGCACAGTTATACCGGCAACCCACTCGGCTGCCGCGCCGCACTGGCGACGCTGGATATTTTTGCGCAGGACAATGTGCTGACGCATAACCGGCACTTGTCCGCCACGATGGCCAGAGCCACGGCACACTTTCCCGATCATCCCCACGTCGCCGAGGTACGACAACGCGGCATGATTCTGGCCATCGAACTGGTCGGCGACAAGCCCACCCGTACCCCCTACCCATGGCAAGAGCGGCGCGGCTTGCGCGTCTATCAACATGCCTTGTCGCGCGGCGTACTGCTGCGGCCGCTCGGCAATGTGCTTTATTTCATGCCGCCATATGTCATCACCGAGGAGGAAATCGGCCTGCTGACACAAGTGGCCTGGGAAGGTATCGAAACGGCGACCACGGATGATTGACGCCGGTTGCAAATCACGTAAATGAGGATCCCACGCATATTTCTGCCCGTGTCTTTGGCGCCCGATGCGTTGATCACGCTCGACGGCACGGCGGCCAAGCATGTGACCCGGGTATTACGCCTCAAGCCAGATGCGGAGCTAATACTGTTCAATGGCATGGGCGGTGAATATCCAGCAGTTCTGGAAACGGAGTCGACGGCGCGACTCGGTGCTTGGCGTGCAACGGAATGCGAATCGCCGCTAGCCATCACTCTGGTGCAGGGAATCTCGCGCGCCGAGCGCATGGATTATACCATTCAAAAGGCGGTTGAACTCGGCGTTACGCGCATCGTACCGGTATTCGCAGCACGTAGCGTGGTAGAATTACGTGGCGAGCGCCTGCAGCGACGCATGCAACACTGGCAAGGCGTCGCCATCGGTGCCTGTGAGCAATGCGGGCGCAATCGTGTACCGGCACTCGATGCAGCGATGAATTTACAGGACTGGTTGCGATTCGCCAAGACACCTTCCTTGAGGCTGGTACTGAACCATCGCGCGACGACTACTCTGGGTGCACTGCCCCGTCCAACGAACCTGACACTCCTGATCGGACCGGAAGGGGGATTGGATAAAAACGAACTTGCCCAGGCGGAACACGCCGGTTTCATCGGCATGCGTATGGGGCCACGGGTGCTGCGTACCGAAACGGCGGCGGCTGCTGCACTGGCGGCGCTGCAGACCTTGTGGGGGGATTTCTGATTCGTATCGCAGGAACAAACCATTCTGCGGCGACGCAGAATTGACTTAAAAAAGTATTAACAAGCAATCCGAATCAACTGGCAAACCTTTATGTCGCCAGGGTGGGCATGACTGCAAGCCGGAACTCTTTACAATGATTTCCTGCGCTTGTGAGACAAATGAATTTTTAAACCACCTTTTGCAGCATAGTCTCCAACGCATCCAGATTGGGGATCTGCGCTGCTTCGCCATTGATCATGATATTACTCAACACAGCGTTGTTCTGAACTTCTTCGGAACCTGAAGCGATTACACTGCTATCAACCTTCATCAGATGCGGAATATCCTGAGTAAGTACCGCATAAAAACGCAGCTTGGGGTTGCCGGTAATGCCGTTCAATACCGTGATACGGCTGCGGGTACCCGGCTCTGGGCGAACGCCGCCGGCCGCAGCCTCGAAGGAAATAAGCGGAATAACCTGGTGGCGCCACGACACCTTACCCAGCAGCCAGTCCGGACTGTCCGCCACCGCCTCAGGTTCGCTGTAGGGCACCACCTCGGCCACTGCCGCATTGGGCAGCACCAGATTGGCACCATCCACCGGGATGAACAAGCTGCGGATTGCATCAGTCGTATTGATCATGTCGGCTATCCTATTCGAGACTCATACCATGACACATTGTGCCTAATCGCGTGATCGCTCACACACCGTCATACCTGCAATCGTTGCACCAGACGCTCGGCCAGTTCCTGTGGCGTGGCATCGACACTCACCAGACCGGCATGACGGACATGGTCCGTCATGGTGCTGATCACGCAACTGTCCGCTTGCTGCGCCCAGACTACACCGCCTGATTTTATGATCTCGCGCGCACCACGCACGCCGTCGTCACCCATGCCGCTGAAGAGTATCGCGCCGGCCTCGGCACCGTAACGCTCAGCAACATCGCGCATCGCAAGGTCGATGCTCGGACTGTAGGCACCCCGGACTGTCGGGTGCAATTCCAGTTCGCCCTGATGGTTTACCACCAGACGCTGATCGACCGGTACCACCACCACCTGGCCATGGCACAGTACCTGACTCTCCACGGCACAGCACACTTCGAACTGTGAATCGCGGTTCAACTGCTCGGCCAGCAGGCCGACGAAGTTGGCACCGATGTGCTGCACCAGTATAAAGGCCACTGGCAGATACGGTGGCAATGCATGTAGGAACTGCTTGAGCGCCTGCGGACCGCCTATCGATGCGCCCAGCACCCAAACTCTTTGCGCGCGTTCAACACCGTGCTGTTCGAGTGTGGCGATCATCCGCAACTGCGTGCGCTCCTGCGACTTGTGCACAAGCTGCGAGGAATCCACTTGCCGCGCGGTACGCGATATCGGGGCCGGCGCACTGAACACCAGCGCGGTGAGCTTGCTCACCAGCTTGCGACCCCAGGCGTCGGCCTTCGCTTCTTCGTCCAGATAGCTGACATCGCCATCGTTGAACAGTATCGGCAGACTCGACTGCTCGACCAACACATCCAGTGAGGTCAATTCCTGCTCGAAGGATTCATCCAGATCGATCAGCAGCACATCGGCCAGGCCATGATCGAGCAGACCCGGCGCACATTCGGTCAACGTCTGATCGGCGACCACCAGCAATCCGTTGCTTTCGAGAACCCTGCGTAAATTGTATCGTTGACGATCGGACTGAGAGATCACCGCCACGCGTAGCGGTGCCTGCCCTGATTCAAGCATGTGCCAGGGTCTCACCCGTCAGCAGCGCAATGTGTTCCAGCAGATCGCTTTCCAGGTAAGGCTTGCCAAGATATGTATTGACGCCGATCGACATGGCACGCTCGCGATGTTTCTCTCCGGTACGCGAGGTAATCATGATGATAGGGATATGACGCAAACGGTCCTCGTTGCGCATATGGGTCGCCAGCTCGTAACCGTCCATGCGCGGCATTTCGACATCGAGCAGCATAATATCGGGTATATGCTCCTGCAGCATCGCGACCGCATCGACACCATCCTTCGCGGTGATCACGGACATATTGTTTCTTTCCAGCAAGCGCGTGGTAACTTTGCGTACTGTAATCGAGTCGTCGACCACCATGACCGTGAGACGGTCCTTGACCGGCGCGGATTGTTCTTCTGGTGCCTTGCGCAGGGCGCGCACATGCTGCGCCGATGCCATGCGTACCAGGGCCGCCATATCCAGAATCAGTACCACGCGGCCGTCACCGAGAATAGTGGCACCGGAAACTCCACGCACCGAACTGATCTGCGGGCCGACAGACTTCACCACGATCTCTCGGCTGCCCAGCAGACCTTCCACCTGCAGCGCGACGCGTTGGTCACCGCTACGCACCAGCAACACGGGTACTTTATGCTTGCCGCCGGAGAGCAAGGGCTGACCGAAATCGAACAGTGCACCGAGGTGCCGCACCAGGTAGCTCTGTCCGGCATATTTGTAATGCCCCTTCTGACCGGTATAGAGCTTCTCCAGCTCATCGGTGCTGAGGCGCACGATACCCTCGATGGAGCTGAGCGGTATCGCGTAATTTTCTTCCGCCACCTGTACCAACAATGCGTGACTGATAGCCAGCGTGAAGGGCAGGCGTACCGTGAAGGTAGTGCCATGGCCGAATCTGGAATCGATATGCAACGATCCACCGAGCTGTTTTATCTCACTATTAACGACGTCCATACCCACGCCGCGGCCGGAAATCTGTGTAATCTCCTTGGCGGTAGAGAATCCGGACTCGAGAATGAACTGCATCACGTCGTTGTCACTCAATTCGTCACTATGATCCAGTAGCCCGCGCTCTCTGGCCTTGCTGCGGATGGCATCGAGATCGATGCCGGCACCGTCGTCGGCTACAATCAGCACCACTTCACCGCCTTCACGGGCCATGCTGATAGTGATTTTACCGACCTCGTTCTTTTGCTTCGCGCGGCGTTGCGCACGTGTCTCGATGCCGTGCGACACGGCATTGCGCAGCATATGCTCGAGCGGTGCCAGCACGCGATCAATGACGGTGCGATCCATCTCACCGTCGGCACCCTGCAGAATCAGCTCGGAACGCTTATCCAGTTCCTGGCAGGTCTGGCGCACGATGCGGCGCAGTCGTGGTGCCAGCGAGGCGAACGGGACCATGCGAGTGCGCATCAGACCTTCCTGCAGCTCGGTGACTACCCGCGACTGCTGCAGCAGCAGGGTTTCCGATTCACGCGTCAGATTGTCGAACAGACCCTGGATACTCGTGACGTCGCCAACCGTTTCCACCAGACTGCGCGACAGCTGCTGCAATTGTGAGAAGCGATCCAATTCGAGCGGATCGAAATCGGCATAGTTGCCGCCGGCCTCCTCGTAACGGAACAGGATCTGCGCCTCGGTCTCGATTTCCATCTTGCGCAACTGTTCGCGCAGGCGGGTGACAGTCTGGGACAGTTCTGTCAGGTTGAAACGGAAGCCAGACACCTGTTGCTCCATGCGTGAGCGATAAATACTCACTTCACCGGCGTAGTTCACCAGATTGTCGAGCAGATCAGCACGGACTCGCACCTGTTCGTGCGCTATGCGCGGCAGTGACCTGCGGTCCTCTCGCAGCGACACCACATCCGGCTCACGCGGCAGGACGTAGGTATCATTTTCATCATCGTCTGCTAGCGCTGCATCGTTGACCGATTCCGAAATCGCGACGTGTGCGACTTCATCAGTGGTCAGATCGGTATTGGACAGGTGTTTGCCGAGCAGTTCTTCGACCTCTTGAATGAGATCGGTGGCATGTTCCATCGGCGCCTGAGAACGCGCTAGTTCCAACATTTTGATCAGACGGTCCTGCACCATGTGCACAACGTCGAACAGGCGGTTGCTAGGCTTGAGTCGCCCATCGACAACAGCGGCCAGCGCAGACTCCACCACATGACTAAGGTTGCCCATGGCTGTCAGGCCTGACAGACGAGCACCGCCTTTGAGGGTATGCAGTTCACGCTGCAGCGCCTCAACCAGCTTGAAATTACTTTGATCGGAAAGCCATTGCTGCAACAGCTCATCGCTGTGCGCTAGCACTTCTTCGCACTCCTCGATGAAGACATCCAGCAATTCCAGATCGACATCATCAATGTGCTCAACTACCGCGCTGACATGCGACGCGGGAAGCGGCTGCGTGTCGACAGCTGCCGCGGGTTCCGGCACCGCAGGTTCCGCAGCCTGTATGGAGTCTGACGCATCCGCCGTGGACAACGGCGCACTCTCCTCGCAGCTGTCGCTATCCTGCTCGGCGGGTATCAACGGCAATTCGTACAGTGCTCCAACCCGCTGACGCAGCAAAGATGTGTCGGCACGCGGCGCTCCCTGAATATTCAGCACTGCCAGTAAGGCACTGACGGCGGTAGCGCAATCGTTGAGCACCTCCAGCCCTTCGGCCGGCACCAAGGCCTGATTCGCACGCAGATTCTTGCAATATTTTTCCAGGTCACCCGCCAGATCGGCGATGGCGTCGGAGCCTGCCATGTGGGCACTACCATGCAGCGTATGCAGTGCACGCACCAGCTTGTCGTTGGGGTGGCAGCCTTCGCGCTGGGTGCGACAGGCATCGATGAAGGCCTGAATGTCTTCCAGATGACCGGCGGATTCCTTGCTGAAGATTTCCAGCAGCACCGGATCCATCACCGAGTCTTCGTCATTTTCCAGAGCCTGCTCTTCCATTTCGACAGGAGTTGCGGACTCTTCGATAGCCGTTACGTCAGCGGCGATGCCCGGCACATCATCTGCGTCGAACGCAATGGCTGTGATGTCGATGCTCTCGTCTACCGCTTCCTCAGCCGTGTATTCCTGAATATTCGCTGCAACACAAGGCACCTCGTCCGTGACGGCGGGATTTTCACCACGGCTCATCGCATGCGCCTGCTCACTGAGCAGCTGCACATTGACATTCGGTTCCACCGCATCCGTCAACTGTGCAATCAACTGCGGCAATGCGACAACGGCATGGCCCAACAAACGATGGGCCGCATCGGTTGCCGTCACAGTGTGGTCAAGGATACGGTTCAGCAGGCTTTCATACGCCCAGGCAAATTCCCCGATCAGCAGGGCGCCGACCAGACGACCGCTGCCCTTCAGGGTATGAAAAGAACGACGCAGTGTAATCAGCGCCTCACTGTCGTCGGGTTTGGCTCGCCACAGGGGCAGTTGAGTGGTGATATTGACAAGTTCCTCGCCGGCTTCCTCGATGAAGATTTCGAGTATCTCCGGGTCGAGATCCTCGGCTACCGCCGGACCCGGGGCTGGCTTGGTGTCCGCCACAGCCGCAACCGGCGTGACAAATGCAACATCCGGCACTGGTTCTTCAGTACTGTGCTCAACAGCCTCTGGCATATCCTCATCGGTTTCGGACCGGGCGTATGTCGATGCCACCTCGAAGCCGTCATCGACTGAAGAATCCTCCTCGCTTACAGCAGTTTCCGCATCATCGGCATTTTCCTCGACCACGGCGTCGGTGACCGGACAGCCGAGACGTGCCATGCTCTCACGAGCCCTGTCCAGTACCGATTGACGATTGATGCGGTCCTGTGATGCACCCTCCAGATAATATTCGATACAAGTGATGGCGTCGGCCAAGTCATCGAGCATCGCCTGCGAGGGCTGGATGGCCTCTGTCAGCAGGTGCGTGTTGACGTACAGACCGACCGCATCGAGTACTCGTGCGGCTTCGTGCATGGACAACATGCGCATGCCGCCTCTGATCTGACTGAACAGACCAGGCGTATTCTCCAGGTGGCTTCGATCAAAAGCACCGTTCATAAATTCAACGACCGATTCCTTGATCGTGCCGATATCGGCGATGGCCGCATGAAGCACCGCGCCCATAGCCTCGCGATAGTCGCTGTCGGCACCGTCCGTCGCGCCCCCGAAGGCGCCGTGATCGGATTGCACTGCACGACCGCCACCCAAGCCTTCCAGGCAGGAATCGACATACACCAGTACCCCGGCCATGCTCATCAGCCGCTCTTCATCGGCTGGGCAATTACCGGCGGCAATCGCGTCTATGATGTCGGCTTGTTCTTTTAGTCGCTGACGCGGCTTGCCCATACCGAGCATAGCGAGCGTATCGGCCACCTGACGCAGCGATGCACCCAATGGCAGCAGATCCGCCACCTGGCGCTGCTCGTTGCGCACGAACACGTCAAGACTCTCCTTGATACGCGCGAGGTCATCCTTGATTGCAGCACCCACTGTATCCATGAGTGCGGAGTTGCGGCCGGCAATACTGTCACGGGCCGCGGCAATCTCATCCTCACGGGGCAGCAGTTCGGCAAGATGAAAGGTCTGCTGGATGACCGGCACGCGCTCGCCTTTCGGTTCAGCATGCGCGATGTAATACAGCATGTTCTTAATCAGCTCGGGCGGACAATGCTCTTCGAGTGACTCTTCACCGGCGTCTATCAACTGTTTGATCTGCCTGTCGACCCGACCGAGCAATTGGTTGACAGTGACACTCGCCGCCATGCCATCGTTACGCAAACTCTCGACCATACCGCCGGCAATCCACCAAAGCCGCAGCGACGCCGTGGAGGCCGCGGCCCGCTCCAGTTGCACGAGTACGTCGGCGATTTTTTCCAGGCCGTCCTTGCCACTCATGTTCCGCAACCAGGCCAGCAGCCCGGTCTGATATTTATGACGCAGTGAACGCGCCAACGCGCCGACATCCACTGCATCGCCAGCATGTGTGGCTTGCGGCTGTATTGGCAATGGTTTGTCAATATCGGGGGAGAACAGCACATTGTCCGACAGCAGGTTCTGACCGCGCGCCGCGCGCAAATCGTTGAGCAGCGGCATCAGTACCAGCGGGATATCCTTGTGTCCGACCAGCAAGCGTTCCAGATAATCGGGCAATTGCAGGATGGCACGCATCAGCACTTCATTGGCATCGTCACGACCGGCGACCGTGCCGTCGACCAGCGCCACGACAATCAGCTCCATTTCCTCCGCGAGCAGTGCCGCGCCATACAGTTCGACCATCTGCAAGGTGCCGTACACCTGATGCAGATGCGCCGCGCACGCACCGAGCTGACCTGCGTCATCGGGATTTTCGACGGCGGCTTCCAGTGCCTGACGCGCCTGATTGAGCGTCTCGTCGATTTCCTTCTTGACCCAGCTCAGGGTGCCAAAATCTATTTCATGATTGGTATTCATTCCTGCGCATCCTTAAGTCTGAGGCAACGCCGCGTACGCATGACCCGCCGGGGCAAGACCGGCATGAGCAGGCCTTGTGCTTGCGGTGGGGCAGCGGACGTGCGGTAGTGCCTCCCCACCTGTCCACCTGCCGAGTTTCCGTCCAATGGCGAACGTTGCACACGCGCTCCGTTAGCGGATTATTCCGGTAACTTGAAGCCCGCGACCGAGGTCTTCAGGTCGTTCGCCAATACCGCCAGATTACCGACTGAGGACGCTGTTTCGGTGGTGACGGCGGTGGTCTGCTGGGTGACCTCGCGGATCGCACCCATGGTGCCGGTAATACCGATCGCCGTGGCCGCCTGCTGGCCGGCCGATTCCGATACGGTACGAATCAGTTCCGCCAGGTGCTTGGATACACTTTCAATTTCATCCAGTGATCCACCGGCATCCTGGGCCAGCTTGGCACCGTTCACCACACCTGTGGTGGAGTGTTCCATGGAGATGACCGCCTCGTTGGTGTCGGTTTGAATGGTCTTCACCAGCGCTTCGATCTGCTTGGTCGCGTTGGATGAACGCTCTGCAAGACGCTGCACTTCGTCCGCGACCACCGCGAAACCACGACCCGCTTCACCGGCCATGGCGGCCTGAATGGCGGCGTTCAAAGCCAGAATGTTGGTCTGATCGGCAATGTCGTTGATCAATTCCACGATGTCGCCGATTTCCTGGGAGCTTTCGCCGAGACGCTTGATGCGCTTGGATGTCTCCTGGATGTTCTCACGAATCGAGTCCATGCCGGTGATGGTGCGGCGCACCGCGTCGGCACCAGTGTGGGCGATGTCCACCGACTTGTTGGCTACACCGGCGAGCTCCAGGGCTTCTTCGGATACCTTGCCGATCGAAGTGGCCATTTCGTTGATGACGTTGCTAGCCGTGGCGATCTGGTTAGCCTGCTGAATACTCGATTCCGCGAGCTGCTGTGCCTTCACCTGCGAGGCTTGTGCAGAGGTGGTCACATGATCGGTCGTGGTGTTGATTTTGGTAACCAGGTCACGCAATGCTTCAATGGTGTAGTTGATGGAGTCGGCGATCGCACCGGTGAAGTCCTCGGTCACCGTGGCGTTCACGGTCAAGTCACCATCGGCCAGGTTACCCATTTCGTCGAGCAGTCGCAGAATGGCCTGCTGGTTGCGACCGTTGGCCTCTTCGGCCTTGACCTGACGGCGGTGCGCGTCCTGTACCAGTTTTGCACCCAGCCAGACCAGCATCATCAGTGACAAGGCGCCGAAGAAGTACGCCAGCTTCTGATCGACCAATCCCTTGCTGGTGGCATAGCTCGCCATCAGGCGCGAACTGGCCTGCAACAGATTCCCACTCTTGCCGGCAACGCCGTTAGCGGCGGCCTGTGCGGCCAGCAGCTTGTCTGAGCCTTCCAGAATGTGCTGTACATAGTCATAAACCGTGGAAAACAACATCGACACTTCGCGAACATCGCTCACTACGTCCTTGTCGGTCGAGGCCTGCACACCCAATTCCTCGTCACCGTTGATCATGCCTTCCATCACCTGGCCGAATGTCTCGGCGTCGGCACCGAAATTCTGCAGGGCCTTGCCCGCATCCGCGCCGCCGGCCAATACACTATTGACGTTGTTGACCATGCGCTGAGCCAGCATCAACTGGCGTCCGGCTAAATAGATCTGCTGCTGCGGTGCACCCTTCTTTACCAGGGTGTTAACCACCTTGTCAGAGTAATCGAGCAGCTTCGGCATAAACCCGTTGATGGCCTGTACGTTTTCACGCAGAGACAGCAGCAGCTCTTTACTGGCGAAGATAGTCTTGATCTGATCGCTTACTTCCTTCCAACCCAGTCCTACGGCATCGAGGTCGCCGAGAACGGCAGCGCTGGTCGGCGGCAGGCCGGTGGCCTTATCACCGTTCCTCAGCAGGTCCATGGTCACGTTGAAACGGTCATGGTATTTTTTCAATTGCAGGTAGCCTTCTTTCTTACCGGTCGCGGCTTCCAGTGCGGATTTGGCGATCTGCTGCGACAGCACGCGCTGTTCGCCGGCCAGGGCCGTGTACTCCCTGTCGTGACTGTCCTGGATCGCAACGTAAATGAAGGTGGCAACCATCAATCCGGTACATACCAGCAACAGGACAGTCAACTGTACGACCGTCTTGTCTGTGCCGACCTTGCTGGCAAACAACGCTTTCACCTTCGTCGAGGTGTCCGCGGTCCAGCTCTTGAGCGTCGCACCGAACTGCTGGAAGAATTTCATGTTAGCTGCGTTCATACTCATCCCCTTTATCCCGTCCAGGATAATTACCCATTGATTAAACGATGTTAGATACCGGCCTGAATGAATGCCGGGTTCTCTGCCAAACGCTGCATATTGAACACGCCCCACAGCGCACCGTGCTGTTGATAGGCGTTCTCCAGGTATGGCGTGATGGACCTATCTACCACTGGCAGATCGGCTGACTGCTCATCTTCCAGAAAGTGCTTCAGTCCCAAAACCTCGTCGACCACCAGTCCGGTGACGACACCGTTGTGATTTAACACCAACACTCGGCTGCGCTTGCCCATGACGGTATTGTTACCGTGCAGATAACCTTGCAGATCCATAATCGGCAACAGATTGCCGCGCACGTTGGCGATGCCCTTCATCCATGTCTTGGTACCGGGCACGCGCGATACGTTCGGGATATGGAGGATTTCTTTCACATCGTCAAGCGGTGCGACCAGTGTGGTATCGCCGAGACGAAAACCGATACCCAACCATTCCTTGCGCTCGTCGATCTGCAGGGGCAGACCGATCGCGTGCAAGCGACAACGGCGTTCCAGCTCGCGCAACTGGCGTAGCGGGTCTCGACGGGAGGATTTCTTCGACATTGGCACGCTGGCCATAACGTCAGCCGCCCAGCGCCGTCTTGATCTTGCCGACCAGGTCGGCTTCGCGCACCGGCTTGGTCAGATAATCCTTGGCACCCTGGCGCATGGCCCAGACCCGATCGGTATCCTGATCCTTGGTGGTAACGATCAGCACCGGAATCGCGCTGGTGGCCGGATCCTTGTTGAGCTGTCGGGTGGCCTGGAAGCCGTTCAGACCGGGCATCACCACATCCATGAGGATCAGGTCCGGCTGTTCCTCTTTGGCCTTGGCAATCCCTTCTTCCGCGTTGTTCGCGGCCGTGGCCTGATGACCGTTCTTCTCCAGCATGGTCTTCAGGACGTGTATCTCCGTCGGCGAATCATCCACGATCAATATACGCGACATCGTCATACCCTCATCATGTTAGGCGTTCACTGCCCGTTAAACTCTCTGTTACCGGTCGTTGTGGCAGCGCCGCGGTCAGGCCCTTAAGAAAATCCCGCAAACGGCGCTGTCAGTTACTTGTGTACGTGGTTGCGTATCGCACCCAGTAATTCATCCTTGGTAAAGGGCTTGGTCAGATACTGCTCCGATCCGACGATGCGGCCGCGGGCTCGGTCGAATAGACCGTCCTTGCTCGACAGCATGATCACCGGCGTCTTCTTGAAGGTCTGGTTGTGCTTGATCAAGGCGCAGGTCTGATAGCCGTCCAGGCGCGGCATCATGATGTCGACGAAGATGATGTCCGGGTGGTGATCGGCGATCTTGGCCAGCGCTTCGAATCCATCGGTGGCGGTAATCACCTCGCAACCCTCTTTTTTCAAGAGCGTCTCCGCGGTACGGCGAATGGTTTTGCTGTCATCGATCACCATGACCTTGAGACCGGCGTATCCTTCCGTCATGCTCGCGTCGTCCGCAATGACATGATC
>JBBQDK010000080.1:0-12746 GCA_038319625.1 Gammaproteobacteria bacterium | reverse complement strand
TTGAACTCGGGATTGTCGTAATTGGCAGCATTCTCGCCGTTGTGGCCGACCTTGCTGTTGGGACCGTACAACAGGAACAGAAAATTCTCCGGATCGGGGTAATCGGCGTTCCAACCCCACTGGAACAGCTGTGCCGCACCCTTTTGCATCTTGTCCTGAAATCGGTTGTAGTCGGTATCGCGTATCACAAGTTGCAGTTTCAGTTTGGCAAACTGCTTGCGCATCCAGTTGAGGCGCGATTTGTCGTCCGGCCCGGAGGCCGTGGTGTCGAAGTACAGAGTCAACGGCGCGCCGCTTTTCGCATCGATGCCGTCGGGATAGCCGGCTTCGGCGAGCAGACGACGTGCCGTGTCCAGCGATTTACGACGTGACGCGTCATCCACCCAGTCGTACATATAGGGATTGATACCGCGCTGGCCACTCACATAGCCGAAGATGCCCGGTGGAATCGGCCCCTGCGCGGCAATACCACGACCGTTCAGGAAAATCGAGATATATTCCTCTTCATCCAGCGCAATGGAGATAGCCTGACGCAACTTGCGCGCCGATTCGCTGTTGCCACCTACCACCGGGTCGAGCATGTTGAACCCGAAATAGAATATCGTCGTGCTCACCGAGGTCTGCAAACGAATGCCTTTGGCGCGCATGGCATCGGTCAGACTCACTTCACCCTGGGTGCCGATACTGACGGCCTGATCGAAACTGTCGGAACCGATGCCCGAGACATCGTAATAGCCTTGCAGGAATTTGGTCCAGTAGGGGATGGTTTCCTGCTCCAGACTGTAAACCACCCGATCGACGAACGGCATGGGTTTACCGGCATCGCGCAGCAAACCCCGCGCGGCATCGCCGGGCATGCCTTTACTGGGATAGGCTTCGCCGTGAAAATTGGGATTGCGTGACAGCACCATCTGCCGATTGGGATTGTTCACGGTCAGCATAAAAGGACCGGTGCCGATGGGATACCAATCGAGCGTGAGATTTTTCTCTGCCATGCCTGCCTGAGAGTAGAACCGGTCAGCCTCGGGTGGCAGCGGCGCAAAAAATGGCATGGCCAGCCAGTAAAGCAGTTGCGGATACTTGCCATTAATGGTGATGCGATAGGTGTAGCGATCGATGACTTGCGCGCCTTCCAGAGGATATTTATTCAGGTCGAGGTAGTCCGTCCGGCCGGCTTGTGCATGCAACCGCTCATCCGCCTGCTTAAGTGTATCTGCATAGTTTTTCAACCCGACGATATATTCGCTCATGATGCCGAAAATCGGGGTATGCAGCCGCGGATGGGCAAGACGCTTTATCTCGTAGACATAATCTGCAGCGGTCAGTTCTCGCGTACCGGTATGGGCGAAATCGGCCAGGGTGTCGATATGCTCCAGATCGACCGCTGTCAGCGCCTGGTACAGTGGTCGGCCCCGGGCATCGCGCGCCAGCGCCGGATGCGGCTGGTAGCGGATGCCTGGTTTGATATGAATTTCATAAACGCTGTAGGCAATGCGCGCCGGATCGACATCCTTGGGCAATTGTCGGTGCTGCGCGTCAAGGTAGGTGACCTGCGGCATTGCACTCGCCGCGAGCGGCACCAGGGTATAGGGACGTTTCAGATAGTGGTACTGCAGCGGCGGCTCGTAGATCTGTGCAATCAGCGCATATTCGTTGGCGCTGTAGGATTGTACCGGATCAAGGTGCTTGGGACGTTCATCGAAAGAGGAATACAACACGTTGGCACGCGCATCGGCAGCCGGGTAGGGGTCGTTCCAGGGCCCCGGTCGGCAGGCGCCCAGCAATGTGGCCAGTATCACCAGCAGTACGCCGCAGGACGTCGACCCGCAGACAGAATATCGAACACTGTTACGGCATACAGGTCTCGGTTCGGTGTTCGGCATTCGGCGTTCCGTAATCCTCGGCACTATCCGGCATGAGGGGTGTGATACCGCTGACTCACGTCCGGCCCGGCTATGATACGCTGACGGTATGGCTTCTGGGCCCTTTCCGTAAGCCGCGTTTTCCGGTAACTTACACGGCCAGAGATTTCACCGCCAATCATGGCAACAAGCAGCACAAGGATCAAGACATGGGTTTTCTCACCGGCAAAAATGCCCTGATCGTCGGACTCGCCAGCACCCGTTCCATTGCCTGGGGCATCGCGCAGGCCATGCATCGTGAAGGCGCGCAGCTGGCCTTCACGTATCAGAACGAGAAACTGCAGGACCGCGTGGAGAAAATGGCGGCGGATTGTGGTTCCGAGATCACCATTCCCTGTGACGTCGGCAGCGATCAGGAAATCGAAGCTGTGTTCGAACAGCTTGACAACTATTGGGATCACCTCGACATCATTGTGCACTCGGTGGCTTATGCTCCGCGCGAAGAACTGGAAGGCGAGTATCTGGATTGTGTGACGCGGGATGGTTTTCGCATCGCGCATGAGATCAGTTCCTACAGCTTCGCAGCCTTGGCCAAGGCCGGCCGCAACATGATGCAGGGGCGCAACGGCGCGCTGCTGACCATGAGCTATCTGGGCGCTGTACGTGCGGTGCCGCATTACAATGTCATGGGACTGGCCAAGGCCAGCCTGGAAGCCAATGTCCGCTACATGGCGCAGACGCTGGGCCCGGAAGGGATCCGCGTCAACGCCATCTCCGCCGGCCCGATCAAAACCCTGGCCGCGTCGGGCATCAGTGATTTTCGCAAGCTGCTCGATTATGCCGAACGCAACTCCCCCATGCGTCGCAACGTCAACATCGAGGAAGTCGGCAATGTCGCCGCCTTCATGTGCTCGGATCTCGCATCGGGCATCACCGGTGAAGTAACCTATGTCGATTGCGGCTATCACATCACATCGATGAGCGCGGACGGCAACTGACCCGCAGGGCGCGGCGCGTGCCCGTGTTTCGTCTCAGCGGATCTGCACGCGTTGTGTCATGTCCAGACTGCAAAACTGCCAACCGCTAATTGAGATGATCTTCCCAGATCTTGATCTTGGCTTGCGCACGCAACTGATCGATCAGTGCCTGCACCTCAGCCTCGCTGTTGGCGCGCTGCAGTCCACGCCGATAGGCCAGCCGGTCTTCCTTGGTGAGCTCGCTCGGATCACCCTCGTGCACGGATTGCAACATCAAGACGGCGTAATCGCCATTGTCCAGCGCCACGGTACCGTAACGCGCCTGGCCCTTGTCCGGCCGCGCGAGTCTGAACGCCGCCTGCACGATCGCCGCCGGCTGCCCGGGATCGGTACGTCGCAGTCCCTGCACATCTTTGACTGTCAATTTGGCTTGTGTTGCCAGCGCGGCCAGCGTTTCGCCCTTGTTAAGGCGCGTCAGCATGGCCTTGCCGGCCTCGGCGGCCTTGGCACTGGCCGTTTCCTGCCGCAGTATCTTGACGATCTGGTCATGCACTTCGGCGAGTGGTTTGAGAGTGGCTGGGTGATGCGCCTTGATGCGCAGCACGATGACATGATCGGGCGCAACTTCAAGCGGTTCACTGTTGTTCTTGTCTGTCAGCACATCGCTGCTGAATGCCGCCTCGACGACCTTGGGGTAGGCTCCGATTCCCGGACCGCCCTTGCGCGTCAGCCAGTCGCTGGTATGTATGGTGGTTTGCAATAGCTTGGCCGCGGGTCCGAGGCTGTCAGGCTGCTGATAGGCTGTATCCGCGAGTCCGTCGATATGGTCGTAATACTGCTTCTCGGCCTGATTGCGGCGGTAAGACTGCTCCAGATTGGCACGCGCCTCTTCGAAACTCATACGATGCGATGGCTTGATATCGGTGAGCTTGATCAGGTGAAACCCGAAGCTGGTACGCACCGGCTCACTGACTTCACCTTTCTTGAGTTTGAACACGGTAGCTTCGAATGGCTTATCCATGACACCCTTGCCAAAAAAGCCAAGATCACCGCCGTGCACCGCCGAAGCCTTGTCCTGCGAGTATTCCTTGGCCAGCACATCGAAGGCATCGCCCGCCTTCAGACGCGCCTGTATTTTTGCGAGCGTGGCCTCTGCCGCAGCTACCTTCTTGGCATCCGCATCGGGCGGCAGCTGTATCAGTATATGGCTGGCTCTACGCTGTTCTTCGGTCAACAGGCTTGCCGCCTGCTCGTCATAATATTTATGCAACACTTCATCCGTTACCGGCACGGCGGCGGCCAAGGCATCGATGCTGTAATCGACGTAATCCACCTGCACCTGCTCGGGAAGCGTGAAGCTGTCGTGATGACTGTCGTAATAGGCTGACACCTTGGCCTCGTCGATCTTCATGCCGTCCAGATAGCCGGCCTGCGGCAGCAGAAGATAGGCGATATCGCGTCGCTGTTCACGCAGTTTGATCAAATCATCGAGGTCATGCTCGGTTAGCACGGTGCTGTCGGAAATGGCATTGGTCAACTGTTCTACGCGCTGCGAATTACGCAAGCGCGCCTCGAAACCGGCTGCGGTCATCCCCTGATTTCGTAAAAACTCTTTATAGAGATCAGGTGCGTAAACGCCATTACGCTGCAGCGTCGGAGCATTGGTGATAGTGGCGCCGAGAACAGCATCACTGACATCCAGACCGGCCTTATTGGCTGCCTGTTCGAGCAGACTGCGGTCGATGAGTTGATCGAGTATCTGACGCTTGTACTGCGGTGTACTGAATGTTTCCGGGTTGTACGCTTGGCCCAGCATGGCCTTCATGCGCTCCTGCTGTTGCCGGGAGGCTTGCAGAAATTCCGGCTGGGATATCCCGACGCCATTGACCAGCGCGACATCCGAGGCTTTGCCACCCTTGTCGGTGTAATTGTTGATACCCCAAAGCGCAAAGGGTACCCCGATCAAGATAAGGATGACCCAGGAAAAAACGCCACTGAAATAATCACGGATTAATTGGAGCATATGCGAACCCGGCAAAGACAGCCTGGCTGTCAGTCCTAAATTTTAATTATGTTCAACAGTACGATGTTCCGACCTAACACGCAAAGGGCGCCGCATGGGCGCCCTTACGTTTGACTGGCGGAGCGGACGGGACTCGAACCCGCGACCCCCGGCGTGACAGGCCGGTATTCTAACCAACTGAACTACCGCTCCTAATTACTGAACTACTGGTGGGTGCTGAGGGGTTCGAACCCCCGACATTCGCCGTGTAAAGGCGACGCTCTACCAACTGAGCTAAGCACCCCAAGGCGCTGTATCCAATGGCGGCTGTCACACAACCCTGAAGCGCGCGTCAGTTTACGGCATCTTTAAGGGCTTTTCCAGCTTTGAACGCGGGAACTTTCTGCGCGGAGATCTGGATTTCGTCACCCGTGCGTGGATTGCGTCCGGTACGCGCGGCGCGTTCGCGCACCAGGAAGGTTCCGAAGCCCACCAGAGTGACCTGGTCGCCGTTCTTCAGCGATTTGCTGATTGCCGACAGCACCGCATCGACCGCCTGCGTGGCGGCGGCCTTGGACAGATCGGCGGAGTCCGCTACGGCATCGATTAATTCGGATTTGTTCATTGAAATCTCCCCCTGGGTGATCGTGGTGGCGGTGTGTTGTGAGTGAGTCGTTAGTGATGAGACTGCAGGCAAGTATCATAGCGCGCGGAATCGTAACTGTCGCGCGCTGTGGCGGGTTTTATACCAAGCAGGTGAATTCACTGTCAACAGTACGCATGAGTCAGTTTTCACGCGCGTGCGGAGTATAGCGCATTCAAAGCCAAGCGGCACAGCAGGTAATCAAATTGATTTAGTGCGAGACATTAACTGGTGATGAGAAATACACAGGGTGACGCAGGACAAGTTGCCTGGAATTGATTCACATGCTAGGACTTCCGGCGCCGGGCCCGTCTATAACGGTCCGGCCCCGGAAGCGTATACGACTTATTGCGTTAATGCGGCAGTACTTTGCCTTCGGACTTGGCCTTCGCCGGACTTTCCTTTTTCTGCTCGGCCACCACGGCGGGCGGCGACTCTGCACCTTCGACGCGCGCGGTCGGCATGTGCTGCAAGGCGACCTGCAGTACTTCGTCGATCCATTTTACCGGTCGGATATCAAGTTGACTCTTGATATTCTTCGGTATGTCGACGAGATCGCGGCGATTCTCGTCCGGGATCAGCACTGGGGTAATGCCGCCACGGTGCGCCGCCAGCAGCTTTTCCGTGAGACCGCCGATCGGCACCACTTCACCGCGCAGGGTGATTTCACCGGTCATGGCGACATTGGCATGCACAGGGATCTTGCTGAGCGCCGACACTATCGCCGTACACATGCCGACACCGGCACTGGGTCCGTCCTTCGGCGTCGCACCCTCGGGTACATGCACGTGGATATCGTATTTCTGGTGAAAATCGGGTTCGATTCCGAGCATTTCAGCACGGCTGCGTACCACGGTCATGGCCGCTTGAATCGATTCCTGCATGACTTCACCGAGTTGACCGGTGATGGTCAGCTTGCCCTTGCCCGGCACGATGGCCGATTCAATGGTGAGCAGTTCGCCACCGACTTCCGTCCAGGCCAGACCGGTTACCTGACCGATCTGATCGCTCTCTTCCGCCAAACCGTAACGGAAGCGTTTTACGCCAAGATACTTGTCGAGAATCTTAGGTGTAATCAGGATCTGCTTGTCTTTGGGCTTGAGCAGAACTTCCTTGACCACCTTGCGGCAGATCTTGGAGATTTCACGTTCCAGATTGCGGACACCGGCTTCACGGGTATAGAACCGCACCACATCGCGCAGCGTTGCCTCGCTGATGCTCAACTCGCTCGCTTTGAGTCCGTTGTTCTTCACCTGCTTGGGCACTAGGTAACGAATCGCGATGTTGATCTTTTCATCTTCGGTATAACCCGGCAGACGGATCACTTCCATGCGATCGAGTAAGGGGCCCGGGATATTCAGCGAATTGGCGGTCGCCACGAACATCACGTCGGACAGATCGAAATCGACTTCGAGATAATGGTCGTTGAAAGTGTGGTTCTGCTCGGGATCGAGCACCTCCAACAGTGCTGACGCGGGATCGCCGCGGAAATCCATCGCCATCTTGTCAATTTCGTCGAGCAGGAACAGCGGATTACGAACAGCGACCTTGGACAGGTTCTGCACGATCTTGCCCGGCAGTGAACCGATATAGGTACGGCGATGTCCGCGAATCTCGGCCTCATCGCGTACACCGCCAAGCGACATACGCACGAACTTGCGATTGGTGGCGCGTGCAATCGAGCGTCCCAGCGAGGTCTTGCCCACGCCAGGCGGCCCGACCAGACAGAGAATGGGGCCCTTAAGCTTGTTAACTCGCTGCTGTACGGCAAGGTATTCGAGGATGCGCTCCTTGACCTTCTCCAGACCATAGTGATCCGCTTCCAGCACCTTTTCGGCTTCGGAAAGCTCGTTACGGATCTTGGTACGTTTTTTCCATGGGACGCTTACCAGCCAGTCGATGTAATTGCGCACCACGGTGGCCTCGGCCGACATGGGCGACATGAGCTTAAGCTTGTTGAGCTCGGACGTGGCCTTGGTCTTGGCCTCCTTGGACATGCCGGCCTTGACGATCTTGCGTTCCAGTTCCTCGATTTCGTTGGGCGTGTCTTCGAGTTCGCCGAGCTCCTTCTGGATCGCCTTCATCTGTTCGTTGAGGTAATACTCGCGCTGGCTCTTCTCCATCTGCTGCTTGACGCGGCCACGGATGCGCTTCTCGATCTGCAGGATATCGATCTCGCCTTCGATCAGACCCATCAGGTGTTCGAGGCGCGCACGCACGTCCTCGATCTCAAGGACCTTCTGTTTTTCGTCGAGCTTCAGGGCCATGTGCGCGGCGATGGTGTCGGCCAGACGGCCCGGCTCATCAATACCGGCCAGCGAGGTTAGGATCTCTGGCGGTACTTTTTTGTTCAGCTTCACATACTGATCGAACAGCGTCAGCACCGAACGCATCAGCACTTCGACCTCACGCTCGTCGCCCAGTGCCGGCGTCTCGATGCGCGCGATCTGGGCGTTGAAGTAGTCTTCGGCGCCAATGATCTGGATGATGCGCGCACGCTCGGCACCTTCGACCAGCACCTTGACGGTGCCGTCCGGCAGCTTCAGCAACTGCAGGATGCTCGACAGCGTCCCGACGCGGTTGATGTCTTCTTCCTGGGGATCATCGACTTCTGCACTCTTCTGCGATACCAGGAGAATCTGCTTGTTGTTCTGCATGGCATGGTCAAGTGCGCGGATGGATTTCTCGCGCCCGACAAACAACGGAATGACCATGTGCGGGTAAACCACGACATCGCGTAATGGCAGCACCGGCGTCACCAGCATCTGATCTTCAATCACTGCAGAAGTCTTGTCGTCTTGCGCCATTTGGAATTCCTCGTTTCGATACGGTTAAATACGCTGCGCCGCGGCGCTTTTGATTCATCTATCGGAGGATGCCTGCTATTTCTGACACCGTCCGCAGAGGATATGCGGGCGGCAAGCCTCCGATTCAACAGTCACAATCCGTGTGGTCATGATATAAAAGGCAAGATCTACGCCAAACAAGGCGTTCGGGTGGCAGAAACAGGGCGCGGCCCTGCGGCGGATAACGCGACAGCGCGTCCCTCAATCCGAGGCGGCACGCTGCTGTTCGTTGCCCTCGTAGATCAGGTAAGGGCTTGATTCGCCGGTGATGACACCGGCATCGATGACAACCTTGCGGACATCTTCCAGGGAAGGCAGGTCATACATCGTATCGAGCAAGACCTGTTCGAGGATGGTGCGCAGGCCGCGCGCACCAGTCTTGCGTTCCATGGCCTTGCGGGACACGGCCCGCAAGGCATCTTCACGGAATTCGAGGTCGCAGCCCTCCATTTCAAAGAGCTTGCCATACTGCTTGGTAATCGCGTTCTTGGGTTCAGTCAGGATACGGATCAGGGCATCCTCGTCGAGCTCCTCCAGCGTGGCCACCACCGGTAGGCGGCCTACGAATTCAGGAATCAGGCCGAATTTGATCAAATCCTCGGGCTCCACGGCATACAGCACTTCGCCGACGGTCTTGCACTCATCCTTGGCTTTCACCTCGGCAAAGAAGCCGATACCGCCCTTCTCGGAACGGTGACGTATGATCTTTTCCAAGCCGGAAAACGCACCGCCCACGATAAACAGGATATTGCTGGTGTTGACCTGCAGAAATTCCTGTTGCGGGTGTTTGCGTCCACCCTGTGGCGGTACCGAGGCGACCGTACCCTCGATCAGCTTCAGCAACGCCTGCTGCACACCCTCACCCGACACGTCGCGAGTTATCGACGGATTGTCGGATTTGCGCGAAATCTTGTCGATTTCGTCGATATAGACGATGCCGGTCTGGGCCTTCTCGACGTCATAATCGCATTTTTGCAGCAATTTCTGGATGATGTTCTCGACATCTTCGCCGACATAACCCGCTTCAGTCAGTGTAGTGGCATCGGCGATGGTGAAGGGCACCTTGAGCATGCGTGCCAAAGTTTCGGCGAGTAGAGTCTTGCCGGAACCCGTCGGCCCGATCAGCAGGATATTGCTCTTGGACAACTCGACCTCGTCCTTGCGGCCCTGTTGCTCGAGGCGCTTGTAATGGTTGTACACCGCCACGGACAGCACTTTTTTGGCGCGTTCCTGGCCGATCACGTACTCATCAAGCACCGCGTTGATTTCATGTGGTTTGGGCAGCTTGTTGGCGGAAGTGGTGGTCTTTTCTTGCATCTCCTCGCGGATGATGTCATTGCACAATTCGACGCACTCATCGCAGACAAAGACCGAAGGACCAGCAATCAGCTTGCGAACCTCATGCTGGCTCTTGCCACAAAACGAGCAATACAGCAGCTTGCCACCGTCGTCGCCCTTGCCTTTTCTTTCATTACTCATATGTGCGCCTCACGTAGATCGATGCCCTGCCAAGCCGTGGCCTACCTGAATGTTGCATTATCTGAGCCAACGCTCAAGCCGCATTCCCGTCACCCGACGGGGTCTGCATTCAACCATCGGCGATACGTCAAGCCTATTCAACTATGTTCCGGCCCGGCTGACAAGCTATCCCGCGACATCAGTACGGTTGATCATGTGTCTAGGCGGCGACACCGTCGGCGCGCCGTGACAGCACGGAGTCGATCAGGCGGTAATTGACCGCCTCGTCACCACCCATGAAATTGTCGCGGTCGGTGTCCTGCTGGACCTTTTCAATCGGTTGCCCGGTATGTTTAGCAAGTATAGTGTTCAGACGCTCGCGCACCAGGAGGATTTCGCGGGCATGGATGTCAAAATCCGAAGCCTGACCCTGGAATCCGCCCAGCGGCTGGTGAATCATCATGCGTGAGTGCGGCAGGCAGTAGCGCTTGCCCGCGGCGCCGCCGGTCAGCAACAGCGCGCCCATGCTGGCGGCCTGACCCAGACACATGGTGCTGACGTCCGGCTTGACGAATTGCATGGTGTCATAGATCGACAATCCCGCACTGACGGAGCCACCCGGCGAGTTAATGTACAGATGTATATCCTTGTCCGGGTTTTCGGATTCGAGGAACAATAATTGCGCCACCACCACATTGGCCATGTAATCATCCACTGGACCGACCAGAAACACGACACGCTCTTTAAGAAGCCGGGAATAAATGTCATAGGCACGTTCGCCGCGGGCGGTTTGCTCGATAACGATTGGTACCATATTCAAGGCCTGAATTCCCTGCGCACCGCTGTTACTGAATTTATCGGACATCATATGGTTTTCCTTTAGAAAAGATCAGACTTAAAGCGCAGGATTCATCAAGGCCTGGAAAGTGGCGGGAGTTTCATCGACAGCGGCGCGCTCCAGAAGTAGGTCAACCACTTGATCCTCCAACACCAGCGCTTCGATACCGGACAACAAATCACGATTTCCATAGTACCATTTGACCACTTGCTCGGGCTCCTCGTAACTCGATGCAATGATCTCGACGGTACTGCGCACCCGAGCCGGATCAATGGCAATCTGATGGTGCTTGACCACCTCCGCGATCAACAGTCCCAGACTCACGCGGCGTATCGCCTGATCGCGGTACGACTCGCGCGGCAGCCCTTTGTCTTGGCCATCGCGCTGGGCATTGCCGGCCAGTCTGTCCATCTCTTCTTCGGCCAGACTTGAAGGAACCTTGATAGGGTTGGCTGCCAACAGGCCGTCCAGCACCTGATCTTTCACTCGGGATTTGATCACCAATGACATCTCGCGGGTCATATTGGCGGCCACCTCCTTGCGCAGCCCCTCCAGGCCGGCGTCGGCAACACCGAATTCACGAGCGAATGCCTCATCCAACGCCGGCATGATCGCTTCGGTCACGGTCACAACCTGGACCTGAAAACTGACCGGCTTTCCTGCCAACTGCTGATTCTGATGGTCCTGGGGATAGGTCAGCTCGATTGTGGCATTTTCACCCGCGCTCATGCCGGAGAGGCGGTCCTCGAAACCTTCCATATTTCCCTTGGAGCCGATGATGATCGCGGTCTGCTTCTCTTCCATGAACGATTGATCTGAACCTCCCAGGGTCGCTGTGTAGTTGATGGTCACCTGGTCGCCGTCACCCGCCGGCCGGCTCACATCCTGCCACGTGGCCCGCTGCCGGCGCAGCACATTCAGCATACCATCGATATCCTCCGCACTTATCTCGGCCACCGGTTTGTGCACGACGATACCGTCCATGGAAGGCAGCGCCAACTCCGGATAGACTTCGATCAACGCGGTGTACTTGAAATCCTGTCCCGGTTGCAGCTGCTGCGGCTCGATCTTGGGGTCGCCTGCGGGATGCAGATTCTGCTGTGTCAGTGCATCCTTGTAACTGGACTGAATCACAGAGTTGAGCACTTCTTCGCGAATGCGGCCCTCGTATTTCTGCTGCAAGATCTTGAAGGGCACCTTGCCCGGACGAAAGCCGTCCACACGTGCTGTGCGCACCATCGAACGCAGGCGGTTGTCTACTTCCTGATCGATATTGGCGGCGGGAATCTGAATGGTCAGACGACGTTCCAGGTCGCCGATGGTTTCTACTGAAACTTGCATGAATCACCCCTTGGTCATATTCGAATTGCCGCGCCGCGTGGCCGACTTGTTCTGTTCGATTTTCAGATTTCAACCCGTAGCGGGTGTATTATCAATGTGTTGTAGCAAACGAAATGGTGCGAAAGGAGAGACTCGAACTCTCAAGGGTTGCCCCACTGGTACCTAAAACCAGCGCGTCTACCAGTTTCGCCACTTTCGCAGTACCGGGAAGACCCTGACGCCGGCGACTTTCCTGGGGCGAATTATATCAGGCTCCAGGGAATCGCGCGCACTCGTTCGGACGGGATGGAGCATGCCTGAAACGGCGGGGGAAATGGTGGGCCGTGTAGGGGTCGAACCTACGACCAAGAGATTAAGAGTCTCCTGCTCTACCAACTGAGCTAACGGCCCGTAAAACATCGCCACACCCCGGTGGGGCGGGCACGCATGCGCTGTTCTGTGCACATGCGACTGATTGGGGTGGACGATGGGGCTCGAACCCACGACAACCGGAATCACAATCCGGGGCTCTACCAACTGAGCTACGCCCACCATAATACCGTAATACCGAACTACCCCTGCCGGGCGACCCACGGCGGTGCTACCGCATACTGAGTGGCGCGCCCGGCAGGAATACTCGGGCCTGTGGCCCTCGCCCCTGCGGGGCCAGCGCCGCTCCGCGCCACTGTTCAAAATGGCAGCGCCATTTTGTCGAACCTGTTTCACTACGTCGCAGGTTCGAGTCCTGCCGGGCGACCCACGGCGGTGCTACCGCATACTGAGTGGCGCGCCCGGCAGGA
>JBBQDK010000079.1:0-12801 GCA_038319625.1 Gammaproteobacteria bacterium | reverse complement strand
GCCCTGGGCGAGCGTCACAGCGAGCTTATGAGAATCGACGCCTGAGCGCCTCTAGGAGAGAGACTACGGGCGCATAAGCACGGCCCCGTTCAGACGGCACCCTACTGGGTATTAAGCAGCGAGTGCGTAGTTGTCGTCGTTGGCAACTATAAGTTTGCAGAGTGTTTTACGAGGGCTTTGCACCTCGGCATGCACCTCAGGTTTCGCCACCCACGTCGAAGCCAGGTCGCCCCCAATCGGTACTGATACAGTATATAGGGTCTGCGTTGGCAATATACAAGGAATCTGTGCCCGGGTTTTTTCAGTCCAGAGTAGCGGTGAATCCTTACCGTGAGCGCAGCAGCCGCTGCTTGTCGCGTTGCCAGTCCCGGTCTTTTTCCGTGGCGCGCTTGTCATGCTCCTGCTTGCCTTTGGCGAGACCGATTTCCAGCTTGGCACGGCTGTGTTTCCAGTACATCGCCAGCGGTACCAGGGTGTAGCCCTTGCGCTCTACGGCGCCGATCAGCTTGTTGATTTCGGCGCGGTGCAGCAGCAGCTTGCGGGTGCGCAGCGGATCGGGGTTGATGTGTGTGGAGGCAGTATTGAGTGCCGCGATATGCGCGCCGAACAGCCATGCCTCGCCATTCTTGATAATCACATAGCTTTCCTTGAGCTGGACCCGGCCCGCGCGCAGGCTCTTCACTTCCCAGCCTTGCAGCGCCAGCCCCGCCTCGAAACGATCCTCGATAAAATACTCGTGACGTGCGGCTTTGTTGAGCGCAATGGTGCTGGTGCCGGACTCGCCTTTGGATTTCTTTTGCGCCATGCCGACAGTATATAGAACGGTGCGGCGCACGCCGAGAGCAATCTGCCGGGAGTGTGACGTGGGTGGTTGAGGCCGGCAGTGAATTCGCCGACAATGCCACTGGCCCTGATCGTGGCGGAGAACAGATGGCAAGCAAACGCACCTCGATACATGGGCAATGGTCGTCACGCACGGCATTTCTGCTGGCGGCGGCCGGATCGGCCATCGGTCTGGGCAATATCTGGAAGTTCCCCTATATCGCCGGCCAGAACGGCGGCGGTGCCTTCGTGCTGACCTATCTGATCTGCATCGCCCTGGTCGGTATCCCGGTCATGATGGCCGAGATCATGCTCGGCCGCCGCGGCCGACAAAGCCCCATCAATACCCTGCGCACATTGGCCGCGGAAGAGGGCGGCAATCGCCGCTGGCAGTATATGGGCTGGGGCGGCGTGCTGGCAGGCTTCATCATTCTGTCCTATTACAGTGTGATCGCCGGCTGGGCGCTGGCCTATGTATTTCGCGCCGCCTCCGGGATGTTCTTTGCCGCCGATGCCGGCCAGGTCAACGCCATCTTCGGTGCGCTGGTTGCCGATCCGGAACGTCTGCTGGCCTGGCATACGTTGTTCATGGTGATGACGATGATAGTGGTGGCACGCGGCGTGCGCAGCGGTCTGGAGCGCGCAGTCAAGTATATGATGCCGGCGCTCTTCATCATTCTGCTCGTGCTCGACGGTTACGCCATGAACTCCGGTAAATTCATGGTCGCATATCACTACTTGTTCGATGCCGATTTCAGTCGTATTACCGCCAGAGGTGTCTTGGTGGCACTCGGTCATGCCTTCTTCACGCTCAGTCTGGGCATGGGCGCGATCATGGTGTACGGCGCTTACCTGCCGCAACAGGTGTCCATCGCGCGTGCCACGGTGGCGATCGCCTTGATCGACACGCTGGTGGCGTTGCTGGCCGGATTGGCGATTTTTCCGTTGGTGTTTGCCAATGGCCTGAGCCCCGGCGAAGGTCCGGGGCTGGTCTTCAAGACCTTGCCGATCGCCTTCGGCCTGATGCCGGGCGGTACGCTGTTCGGTACTCTGTTTTTCATTTTGCTGGTGTTCGCAGCCTGGACTTCCTCAATCTCTCTAGCTGAACCGGCGGTCGCCTGGCTGGTGGAGAGTTATCATATTACGCGCGTCAAGGCCGTCACCTGGTGTGGTATCGCCGCGTGGCTGCTGGGCATCGCCAGTGTGTTGTCGTTCAATCTCTGGTCGGGATTCGCGCCGCTGGATTTCGTGCCCGGGTTCGAGACTAAGACCGTCTTCGATCTGCTGGATTTCCTGGCTGCGAACATTCTGCTGCCGCTGGGCGGGCTGCTGATCGCGTTGTTCGCCGGCCGGGTAATGTCGCGCGCCGCCAGCGTTGAAGAGCTGGCGATGAGCAGTCCGGGTTATGCGCTCTGGCGGTTCGTGGTGCGCTACATTGCGCCTGCGGCCATCGTCCTGATATTCCTGAATCTGCTCGGCGTTATCGATCTGCTGCTGCGGCTGCTCGGTCGGTAAGCTGTTACAATAGGCATAGCCCGTATGCAGAGCCGCTCGTGACCACCATCAGCAAAAATGCCCTGGTGCGCTATTCCGCCGCCGAAATGTACGCCCTCGTCAACGATATCGAGTCATACCCGCAGTTCCTGCCGTGGTGCCGCAGTGCGCGCGTATTGTCGCGGCAGCCGGACGAGGTGCGCGCCATGCTGGAACTGGCGCGTGGTGGCATCCAGAAATCCTTCACCACGCTCAATCGTCTGCGGGCGGACAAGATGATCGAGATCCGACTGGTGGACGGGCCGTTTCGGCGCCTCAACGGCTACTGGCGATTCGATGCACTGGCCGAGCAGGCCAGCAAGGTATCGTTGGACATGGACTTCGAATTCGCGCCGCTACTCGACGTGGTACTGGGGCCGGTATTCCATCCGATCGCCAATTCCCTGGTCGACGCGTTTCATCAACGCGCGATGGCGGTTTATGGCAGGCGCTGACAGAATTGCCGTCGAAGTGGCCTATGCACTGCCCGACGAGCAGATCATTATTCCACTGGAAATCGAGGCGGGCGTTACCTGCGAGCAGGCGATTGTGCACTCCGGTATGCTAACGCGCCATCCCGAGATCAATCTTACAGTCAATAAGGTCGGTGTATTCGGCAAGCTTGCACGACTTGATGCGGTACTGCGGGATGGGGACCGGGTAGAGATCTACCGGCCGTTGCGCGCCGATCCAAAGGAGATACGCAAACAGCGTGCGGCGGAGGGCAAGAAGATGAAGAAAGGCGGCGGCGAGCTTTAATCCTTGGTGATGATGGCTTTTGGCTTGCTGCCGAAAAGGCGCGAGAAGAATCCGCGCCGGGGCGGTGGCGGTGTCACTGTGACTGTGGTTTCCTTGGGTGGTGCCGCGGTGGTCGAGCGGGGATGCGGCTGGTAGTCGCCCTCGATGCGCGCCAGCTTGTCGTTTTCAAAAAAAACCGTGACACGGTGGTGTACGGGCTTGTGACCGCCTTTCTGGAGGCTGTATATGTAATCCCAGCGTTCAGGGTGAAAAACATCGATAACCAGAGGCGTGCCCATGGCGTAACTGACCTGACGCTTGCTCATCCCGGTGTGCAACTGATCCACCATCTCCTGCGTGACGATATTGCCTTGTGGAACATCGATCTTGTAAACCCAGGGGATATGAAAAGAGGAACATCCGGTGCCGATAAGGCTTGCACAGCAGACCGCAGTAATGAGAAGCTTTCGCATCATATGAATGAGGTACGTGGCATGAACAGTGAGGCGAATGATAACTGATGTCAGCAAGGAATGACACGACCGGTGTGACTACGCCGGAGTCCCAGGAGTTGAAAAAAGCCGGCCTGAAGGTAACCCTGCCGCGCACCAAGATCCTGGAAATGCTGGAACACACCACCACCCGGCATCTGTCGGCGGAGGATGTCTACAAGCGCCTGCTCGAATCCGGAGACGATATCGGTCTGGCCACCGTGTACCGGGTGCTGACCCAGTTCGAGACCGCCGGCTTGGTGGTGCGCCATCATTTCGAGGGTGGGCACTCGGTATTCGAGATTAACCAGGGCCAACATCACGATCACATAGTCTGCGTCAAATGCGGCAAGGTCGACGAGTTCATCGATGAAGTTATAGAAGACCGCCAGCGCGCCATCGCCGACAAGCTCGGCTACGACATCACCGACCACAGCCTGTACCTGTACGGAATCTGCGCGGTTTGTCAGGGTAAGCAATCACAATCGCGATCTGGATAATGATGTCTGCCGCAGCGGCTTCCTATTGGAAAACATCCGTATCGCGCAGTGCCTCTGCGGGCTGAAATGAATAAAGGGGCCCTTATTTATTACTTGAACCGCCAAGGACGCCAAGAGCGCCAAGGTATTTCCTCTCAAATTATAAAACGGAATTTTTTGGTGTTCTTGGTGTCCTTGGCGGCTGCTGAGTTTTTCAGATCTTTCTGAAAGAAAAATCAGCGTATTCCTAAGTTTTTTTTGCGCCGCGTGCGCCACGCGGTTTGCCTTTGCCGGCGGTTATCGGCTCCTGCTGCGCGCGTGTCAGCATCTCTTCGGCATGCGCCAGCGTCTGCGTGGTGATTTCGACACCACCCAGCATGCGTGCCAATTCGTCGGTGCGCTGTTCGGCATTGAGTACGCGGATGCTGGTGCGGGTATGGTCCTTGCTGGACAGTTTGCTGACCTGCAGATGATGATGGGCCTGAGCGGCCACCTGCGGCAGGTGGGTAACACACAATACCTGACGTGCTTCACCCAGCGTGCGCAACTGGCGTCCGACCACCTCGGCGACGCCACCGCCAATGCCGGTATCCACTTCATCGAAGATCAACGTGGGGATGCGGCCGCTGTTGGCGGTGATCACCTGTATGGCGAGGCTGATACGCGACAGCTCGCCACCTGAGGCGACCTTGCTGAGCGGTCGCAACGGTTGCCCCGGATTGGCGCTGACCAGGAATTCTATCGTATCGATGCCGGTCGGCGTGAAGCGCGCGGGAGTTGCATTCCCGACCTGGATATCGATGCGCCCGCCGGGCATGCCGAGCTGCGTCATGACAGCACTGACCTGCGTGCCCAAGGTCTTGGCGGCGGCGCGGCGCGCGCGACTCAGGGATCCCGCCTTCTGATTGAATTCATCCGTCAGTTCGTCGATACGCGCTTGCAAGCTATCGAGGCGCGCGTCGTCATGCTCCAATCCGGCGAGTTCCTGTTTCAGCCGGGTGAGCTGTGCCGGCAGTTCCTGGGGCACGATGCGGTGCTTGCGTGCCAGATCGTGGATGCTGCCGAGACGCTGTTCGAGCTGGTTCAAACGTTCCGGGTCGAGTTCCAACCGCTCAGTATAGCGGCGCAGCGCATCGGCCCCTTCCTGCAGTTGGATCAGCGCGCCATTGAGCAGTTCGCGGGTGTCTCCCAGTGACGGGTCGAGTTCGCACAAGGCATCGATCTCGTGCAGGGCCTGACCGAGCAGCTGCTGTGCCGTGCCATCCTCGCCCTCGTAGATTTGGCTCAGGGCGTGTTGGCCGGTTTCCAGCAGGCGGCCGACGTTGGCCAGCCGGGCATGCTCTTGATTGAGCTTTTCGATTTCGGTGTCGTGCAGCGCCAGGGATTGCAATTCCTGCACCTGATAACGCAGCAGCTCGCCACGCGCTGTGCGTTCCTCGACGGCTTGGCGCAATTGTGCCACTTCATCGCCGGCATGTTTCCATTCCCGGTACAAAGTCGCCAGCGCATCGAGTTGTGTGCCGTGGCCGGCGTAATCGTCGAGTAGCGCGCGCTGCATGTCGCGGCGCAGCAGTGACTGATGCTCGTGCTGACCGTGGATATCGATAAGTTGCGCACCGAGTTCTTGCAGCGCCTGTAGAGTGGAACCACGGCCATTGATGTAGGCGCGTGAGCGGCCGTCCTTGCCGATGATGCGGCGCAGCAGGCAATCGCCATCGGCATCGAGGTCCTGGTCGCGCAGCCAGCCGGTGACAGCGGGCAGGGTGCTGATATCGAAACCGGCCTCGATCTCGGCACGCTCTGCACCGTGTCGAATCACGCCGCTGTCGCCACGGTCACCGAGCGCCAGTCCCAGCGCATCGACCAGAATCGACTTGCCTGCGCCGGTTTCGCCGGTGAGCGCGGTCATGCCGCCGCTGAACTCCAGTTCGAGTTCATCGACGATGGCAAAATCACGCAGGCGGATATGTGTCAGCATCGGGTAGAATCGCCGTGGTTGCCGATAAGTGGCGGCCAGTATACCCGTTGGCGGGCGGGTCTTGCCAAGTGCGCCCACTCTCCCGCCTGCTGGAGAGGGGGCGCACAGCGCCCTGAGCGGGCGATTGATAAAAGGGCCTAGCATGCTCGGAGTATTCCTCGATCACGATACCGTCGATCGCGGCGATCTGGATCTGGCAGCCCTCACCGGCGTGCTGCCGGACTGGCGGCTGCACGCCTACACGCGGCCGGAGCAACTCCCCGAACGCCTCGCCGAGGCCACGGTCGTGGTCAGCAACAAGGTGCGGCTCGATGCGGCGGCGTTCGCGGCCGCACCGCAACTGCGTCTGGTCTGCATCGCGGCCACCGGCACCAACAATGTCGACCTCGACGCCGCTCACCGTCATGGCATCACGGTTTGCAATGTGCGCGGCTATGCCACGCCGGCGGTGGTGCAGCATGTGTATGCATTACTGTTGGCGCTGACCACGCGTCTGCCTGAATACCGGCGCGATGTTGCCGCCGGTCATTGGCAGGCCAGTCCGTATTTCTGTCTGCTCGATCATCCTATCCGTGAACTGTCCGGGCGTACGCTGGGCATCGTTGGCTACGGTGAACTCGGCAAGGCGGTTGCGCAGATCGCCGCGGCCTTCGGTATGGCGGTGCTGATCGCGCAGCGCGTGGGTGGTCCGGCACAAGCAGGACGGGTAACGCTCGAGGAATTATTGCCGCAGGTGGACGTGCTCAGTCTGCACTGTCCGCTGACCCCGCAAACGCGTGGATTGATCGGGAAACGAGAACTGGTGCTGATGAAACCCGATGCAGTGCTCATCAATACTGCGCGCGGTGGTCTGGTCGATGAGGTTGCGTTGGCAGAGGTATTGCGTACCGGCAGACTCGGTGGCGCCGGCATCGATGTGCTGGCCGAAGAACCGCCGCGCAACGGCAATCCTTTACTGGCCGCCGATATTCCCAATCTGATTGTTACCCCGCACATCGCCTGGGGCAGTCGCGAGGCACGGCAGCGTGTGATCGATGCGATCGCAGCGAATATCCGGGCCTTTCTCGACGGTGTGCCGGTCAATGTGGTATGACAGGCTAATGTCGTCACCCGCACTGGATATAACACTGCATGCCGTAAGTTTATTGAGGTGTCGGAGTTGCCTGGCGCTGCATTCCCGCAAGTCGCTCTGTTACAATTGTGGTTCAGACTCCAGCTCGTGGAGTTGTCAATGCCCGGAGTTCCCGATGTCCGATCAGCAACCTGACAAAAGAAAATCGCCCAGCTTCGTGGCCGTGCTGGCCAGTGCGATGGCGGCGGTGTTTGGTGTGCAGAGCAGCAGGAATCACGAGCGCGATTTCACTCGCGGCAAGCCCATCCATTACATTATGGTCGGCCTGATTGTGACCCTGGTTTTCGTGCTGACGGTGTGGGGTGTGGTGAGGCTGGTGCTGTCGAACGCGGGACTCTAGTCTCTCAGAGCTCAACCACTCCCTCTCCCTCTCCCTCTCCCTCTCCCTCTCCCTCTCCCTCTCCCACTTGCGTGAGTGGGGGAATAAAATAAGGGCGTCCCTAACCTATTGCACGGCCCGCGGCGATCTCTTCCGCCGTCGCGGCGCGCACCGCCTCGACGTGGCACTTGAAGCGCAGACGACGCCCTGCGAGGGGGTGATTGCCGTCCACCACCACGCTGTCCTCGGTGACGGCGATTACGGTATAGAGCGTCGGATTACCACCGTCCTCGGCAGTTACCTGGAAACGCAGGCCTTCACGTACATCCGTCGGAAAACCTTCGCGTGATTCAGTGCGCAGCAGCGTGCTGTCGATCTCACCGAAGGCATCAGCGGGTGCCAGTGGCACGTGTTCTTCATGCCCCGCCATTTTGCCGGATAGCGCCTTCTCCACTGCCGCGAATACGGCACCGTAACCGCCATGCAGATAACTCATGGCTTGCTCGGAAGCCGACAACACGGTGCCGTCCGCATCGGAAAGCTCGTAGTGGATGGTTACGACGGTATTGTCTTCTATCTGCATGTGGGTACCTGTATCAGAGTGCACGGATGCGCGTGGCCTGCTCGTCGAGACGCTCGATTGCCGATCGCAGTTCGGTAACCCGCATGCGGTCCTGTGCGACCACCTCGGCCGGTGCGCGTTCCACGTAACTCGAGTTGGCGAGCTTGGTCTGGCATTTGTCGAGATCCTTGCCAAGTTTTTCGATTTCGCGTGTGAGACGGGCCAGCTCCGCATCCTTGTCGATCAGACCGGCCATGGGAATCAGCAGCTTCATTTCGCCCACCAGCGCGGTCGCCGATTCCGGCGCCGCGGCGCCATCCAGCCAGGTGATACTTTCCAGACGCGCCAGCGTCTTGAGGAACAACGCATAGCGTTCCAGGCGCGCGCTGTCTTCGGCGCTGCCGTTCTGCAGCAACACCGGCAGGGGCTTGCCGGGCGATATATTCATTTCGCCGCGGATATTGCGCACGCCGAGGATAAAGCGCATCAGCCAGTCCATTTCCGTTTCTATGGCAGCGTCATTGCGTGATTCATCTGCCAGCGGGTAGGGTTGGTGCATGATAGTTTCGCCGCTGACGCCCGCCAGTGGGGCGATGCGTTGCCAGATCTCTTCGGTAATGAACGGCATGATGGGGTGGGTCAGCCGCAGCAGACATTCCAGCACACTGACTAGCGTATGCCGAGTACCGCGCAGTGCGGCGGCGCTGCTGTCGGCGGATTGTAGCACTGGCTTGGACAGTTCCAGATACCAGTCGCAGTACTCGTTCCAGGTGAATTCGTAGATTGCCTGGGCCGCAAGGTCGAAGCGGTAATGGCCGATGGCGGTGTTGACATGGTCGATAGTGCGTTGCAGCCGCGAGGCGATCCAGCGGTCGGCGATCGATACTTCCAGCTCGCCGCCGTTGACACCGCAATCCTGATCCTCGGTATTCATCAGTACATAACGCGCTGCATTCCAGAGCTTGTTGCAGAAATTGCGGTACCCTTCGATGCGGCCCAGATCGAACTTGATGTCGCGGCCGGTGGAGGCGAGCGCGGCGAAGGTGAAGCGCAAGGCATCCGTGCCGTGCGCGGGTATGCCGTTCGGAAATTCCTTGCGCGAGGCCTTGTCGATGGCCTTGGCCATCTGCGGTTGCATGAGCCCGGTGGTGCGCTTGCTGACCAGTGTTTCCAAATCGATGCCGTCGATCAGGTCGATGGGGTCGAGCACATTGCCTTTGGACTTGGACATCTTCTGGCCATGCGCGTCGCGTACCAGGCCGTGGATATACACCTCGCGGAATGGTACGTCACCCATGAATTTCAGGCCCATCATGATCATCCGCGCCACCCAGAAGAAGATGATGTCGAAGCCGGTGACCAGTACGTTGGTCGGGTACAGCGCCTTGATTTCCGGTGTCTGCTGCGGCCAGCCAAGCGTCGAGAACGGCCACAGTGCGGAGGAGAACCAGGTATCGAGTACGTCTTCGTCCTGCGTCAGCACCACGCTGTCAGCCAGCGTGTGCTTGCTGCGCACCTCGGCTTCGCTGCGCGCGACATAGATGTTGCCGTCGGCGTCGTACCAGGCGGGGATGCGATGACCCCACCAGATCTGCCGCGAGATGCACCAATCCTCGATATTGCGCATCCATTCGAAATAGGTCTTGCTCCAGTTCTCGGGGACGAACTTGATTCGACCGTCTTCGACTGCCTTGATGGCGGGTTCGGCAAGCGGTCCGACCTTCACATACCACTGGTCGGTGAGGTAAGGCTCGATCACCGCACCACTGCGATCGCCGTGTGGCACCATCATTTTGTGAGGATCGGTCTTGACCAGCAGGTTGGCATTTTCCAGATCGGCGACGATGCGCTTGCGGGCTTCGAAGCGATCGAGATTTTGGTATTGTGGTGGAATCAGACTGGCCAGCGGCGCGTTATCAGACGCGATAATCTTTGCATCGATAGTAAAGAGATTGATGAGACCGTTTTCCGGCACGGCGAGCAGCGCCGTGGAATCGCGATGCCGCAGCCACACCTGATAATCGTTGAAATCGTGTGCTGGTGTAATCTTCACGCAGCCGGTGCCGAAGGCGGGATCGACGTATTCATCGGCGATCACCGGAATGCGCCGCCCGGTGAGCGGTAACTTGACCAGTTGTCCGATCAGATGGCGGTAGCGTTCATCGCCCGGGTGCACCGCAACGGCGGCATCACCGAGCATGGTTTCAGGGCGCGTGGTGGCGACGATCAGCGAGCCTTCGCCATCGACCAGTGGATAACGGATATGCCAGAGGTGCCCCTGTTCTTCCTGGGCAATGACTTCCAGATCGGACACCGCCGTGTGTAGTACCGGGTCCCAGTTGACCAGACGCTTGCCGCGATAGATCAGCCCTTCCTCGTGCAGGCGCACGAACACTTCCTTGACGGATTCGGACAGTCCTTCGTCCATGGTGAAGCGTTCGCGTGTCCAGTCCAGTGAGGAGCCCATGCGGCGCAACTGGCGAGTGATCGTGCCTCCGGACTCGCCCTTCCACTCCCAGACCTTTTTGATGAAGGCCTCGCGACCAAGGTCATGTCGTGATTGGCCGGCACCGGCGAGCTGGCGCTCCACAACCATTTGCGTCGCGATACCGGCATGGTCGGTGCCGGCCTGCCACAAGGTGTTGTCGCCGCGCATGCGGTGATACCGGATCAGCGCGTCCATGAGCGTGTCCTGGAAGGCGTGACCCATGTGCAGGCTGCCCGTCACATTGGGCGGCGGGATCATGATGCAGTAGGGCGTGCCCGTGCCCGAGGGCGCGAACCAGCCGCGTTGCTCCCAAGTCTGGTACCAGCGTTGCTCTATGGCGTGGGGTTCGTAGGCTTTTTCCATGGCGTTCGTCTTCTTGGGCAGAGCGGCATTATAGCAGCAGGGCGGCTGCGGGGCAGGGGGGAAGGAATGGGTTTGGCGTGTACCGAACCAAGGCGGGTGGGCAACTTGTGGCCCACGCGTTTGCGGCCGCTATTGAATCCGCGTGGGCAAACAAAAACCATGTGCCCACCTTACGGTGCTGGCGTGGCGCGGCTGAGTTATCCGATGATCGGCTGCGGGTTCACGTCGTTGCGATTCTGTTTCGCCAGACCTGCGCACGCGCCAACACGGCCGACGCATCCACCGTCAGCAACTCACGCTCTTTGAGCAGTTGCCGTCCGGCCACCCACACGTCACTGACTTTGTCGCGGCCTGTGGCGTATACCAGTTGCGAGATCACGTTATAGAACGGTTGGCACTCGATGTCGTCGAGGCGCACGGCGACGATATCCGCGGCCTTGCCTTTTTCCAGCGAGCCGGTTTCATCGCCCAGTCCCAGTGCGCGCGCGCCGTTGAGTGTCGCCATGCGCAGAGCCTGTGCGGCGGGCAGGGCGCTGGCGTCGTTGGCGACGGCCTTGGCGAGCAGCGCGGCGGTGCGCATTTCGCCGAACATGTCGAGGTCGTTGTTGCTGGCCGCGCCGTCCGTGCCGAGGGCGACGTTGACGCCGGCGCTCAGCAGTTTGTGAACGGGACAGAAACCACTGGCGAGTTTGAGATTCGATTCCGGGCAATGCAGCACATGTGCGCCGCTGCCGGCGAGGTGCGCGAGTTCCGCATCCAGCAGTTGTGTCATGTGCACGGCCTGCAGACTCGGCGATACCAGGCCGAGACGTGCCAGACGTTCCAATGGCCGCACGCCGAATTGCGCCTGACCCTGTTCGACTTCGGCGACGGTCTCATGCACGTGCATGTGCACCGGCAGGTCGAGTTCGTCGGCCAGCACGCGGATGCGTTCCAGCGGCGCGTCGGAGACGGTGTAGGGTGCGTGCGGTGCGAAGGCGGTGCGGAGCAACGGGTGATTGCGCAGTTCATCGTGCAGCGCCAAGCCCTTGTCCAGATATTCATCGGCGCTACCGGCCCAGGCGCTGGGGAAGTCGATGACGATCAGGCCGATGCAGGCGCGCATGCCGGCCTCGTTGGCGGCGCGCGCGGTGACTTCCGGGAAGAAATACATGTCGTTGAAGCAGGTGGTGCCGCCGCGCAGCATCTCGGCCATGGCGAGCTGGCTGCCGTCGCGCACGAATTCATCGCTTACCCATTGGGTCTCGGCCGGCCAGATGTGATGATTCAGCCAATCCATCAGCGGCAGGTCGTCGGCCAAGCCGCGCAGCAGTGTCATGGCAGCGTGGGTGTGGGCGTTGATGAGACCGGGAATCAGAACATGTTCGCCGCACTCGATGATCTTGTCGGCCTGGTAGCGTGTGCGGGCCTCGCTCTGCGGGAGGATGTCGAGAATCCGGCCGTCCTGCAGGGCCAGGCTGTAGTGTTCGAGTACGGTGCCGTCGGGTTGCACGGGGATGATCCAACGTGCATGGATGAGGCTGTCGATGTGCGTCATGAGGCTCCGCCAGTGAGGGGGTAGGCAAGACGCGGGGGAGTATACCTTAACGGTGTCTGCCGGCGGCAAGACGCTCTGATCGTGCGGGCAAAAAAATACCGACCTGATTGGCAGGTCGGCGAAGTGCCGCAGCGTTCCAGCTTCGGCGGGGTGCGTGCAGAGAAATAACGGCGTCTGCTGTTTGTGAGTGTCGTTTTGCCTGTCATGGTGGTGGTTGTCGTGGCATAGGTCACATTGATGGACTTGATGGCGGTGTTGCCGGCGGCGTCATTTGTCCGTACGGTGATTGTGTGCGTGCCAATGCTCAGACCGCGCGTGTTCCATTTGTAACTCAGGCTGGACTTGCTGGTGCTGGCCCT
>JBBQDK010000078.1:0-12904 GCA_038319625.1 Gammaproteobacteria bacterium | reverse complement strand
GGGTGTGTGGGACAATGTTCAATTCGAACTCGGCGCCTTTAACCGTATTGACCGTAAGGCTGACGCCGTCGACACAGATCGACCCCTTGGCGGCGATGTAGCGCGCCAGAGCTTCCGGCGCGGCGATGCGCAGGCGCACCGAGCGTGCATCGTCATGACGCTCGACCACCGTGCCGACACCATCGACATGGCCGCTGACCAGGTGACCGCCCAGTGCAGTGGCAGGCGTCAATGCCTGTTCCAGATTCACTGCCGTACCGACCTGCAAATCGTCACAGGTGGTACAGGAAAGTGTCTCCGCCGATACGTCCGCCCAGAAGCCCGTCGCGTCGAGTTGCACAGCCGTAAGGCAGACGCCGCTGACAGCAATGCTATCGCCGATTTTGGTTGCGGAGATATCGAGCTTGTCCGTAGTGATGCGCAGATGTTTATCGCCGCCGTGCGGCTCGATGACGGCGACTGTGCCGATGGCCTGGATGATGCCTGTGAACATATAGCTACTCTCTGCTGTTGCTGGCGACGGTTAGCCGCAAAAAACAATATGCGCGCACTGAACAACTCCCTCTCCCTCAGGGAGAGGGACCCACTTCTAAAACAGCTGTCGACGGCCAGTCGAAAAAACATAATGCGACCACTGGACTACTCCCTCTCCCTCAGGGAGAGGGTTGGGGTGAGGGGGTCTTATACACGCCCCCTCATCCTGTCCTTCTCCCTGAGGGAGAAGGGACATTCTGCAAAGATTTGCGTGATGATTCGTCGAGAATCTGCTCAACCCACTTTGCAGGTGATCCGCCAATCCTTACCCACGGCACGGATATCGCTGATGTCGAGCGCCACCCGGTCATTCATCTCGGTCAACCCCGGCAGGTGAAACAAACCGCGCGCACTGTCACCCATCAGGTGCGGTGCCATATATATCACCAGTTCGTCGATCAACCCGGCGCGCAACATGGCACCGCTCAAGGTTGCGCCGGTTTCCAGCAGGACCTCGTTGACCTGCTCGATGGCCAGCATTTCCAGCATGGCGCGCAGATCAAGGGCGTCGCCCTGACTGGCGATGCGCACGACCTCGGCACCCGCGCGTACCAGTTGCTCGCGCAGCGCAGCGTCATCGACGGCCGTGCAGACCAGCGTGCGGCCCGGCAACGAGAGTAGGCGCGCGTCCGGCGACATTGACAGGTACGGATCCAGTACCACGCGCAGCGGCTGGCGCACGTTGGCTACGCCATCCATCCGCACCGTGAGCGAGGGATCATCCATCAGCACCGTGCCGATACCGCTGATGATCGCGCTGCTGCGCGCGCGCAGCCGTTGTACATCGGCGCGCGCCGCCTCGCTCGTGATCCACTTGCTCTCGCCCGTGGCCATGGCGGTGCGGCCGTCGAGACTCATCGCCAGCTTGGCGCGCACGAACGGACGACCCTTGCGCATGCGCATGACGAAGCCCGGATTCAGGGCTTCGGCCTGCGCCGCGAGGATACCGTTCTCGACGCTGATGCCGGCCGACTGCAATTGCGCCAGGCCCTGCCCTGCCACGCGCGGATTGGGATCGATCAGCGCCGCCACGACTCGCGTTACGCCGGCCGAGATCAGGGCATCGCTGCACGGCGGTGTGCGACCCTGATGGCAGCACGGCTCCAGTGTTACATAGGCCGTCGCACCGCGTGCCTGTGCGCCGGCCTGCGCCAGCGCATTGATCTCGGCATGCGCTTCACCGGCCCGTACATGCCAGCCCTCGCCCACCACCACACCGTCCTTGACCAGCACGCAACCGACACGTGGATTCGGGTCGGTGGTATAGAGACCGCGCTCGGCCAGTTGCAGGGCGCTGGACATGTATTCCTGGTCGGTGGCATGTGTCATGAGATGACAGATACAAGATGCAAGCTGCAAGCTGCAAGAAATCCACGCAGAGAGTGTGTACGCCAACACAGAGGACGGCAGCGCCGATCCTTGTAACTTGAATCTTGCATCATGTAGCTACTCATCTATCTATTCGCCACTGTCCTCAGGCAACAATGGTATCTGCTGCTTCCTGCTCTCCGGCGATGGTTCACTTTCAAGCCGGTCGAGTTCGTCGCGGAACTCCTTCACATCCTTGAAGTCGCGGTATACCGAGGCGAAACGCACGTAGGCGATCTGATCCAGTTCGCGCAGTTCCTGCATCACCCATTCGCCGACCAGTCGGGATGGCACTTCGCGTTCACCCATCACCAACAGCTTGTGCATGATGTGACTGATCGCCGCCTCGATCAGGTCGGTGCCGACCGGCCGCTTCTCCAGCGCGCGCAGGAAACCGCCGCGCAATTTGTCTTCGTCGAAGGGCTGACGGCTGCCGTTCTGCTTGATGATGCGCGGCATCATCAGCTCTGGAATCTCGAAAGTGGTGAAGCGCTCCGCGCAGGTCAGACACTCGCGACGGCGACGTACCTGATCGCCCTCATTCGCCAGCCGCGAGTCGATCACCTTGGTTTCGGGCGCGCCACAGAAGGGGCAGTACATAAAATCAGTGGCTAGTAGCGAGTGGCGAGTGACGAGTAACGGCGAAGGCAGTGACTCGCCACTCGCTACACGCTACTGCCTTATTCATAGACCGGAAACCGCTTGCAGATTTCCAGCACCTGCTCCCGCACAGAATCGATGACAGCGGTATTGTCGATGTCGTCCATCACGTTGCACATCCAGCCGGCCAGGTCGCGTACTTCGGCTTCCTTGAAACCGCGGGTGGTGACGGCGGGGGTACCGACACGGATGCCGCTGGTGACGAATGGAGATTGCGGGTCGTTGGGCACGGTGTTCTTATTGACGGTGATGTTGGCGCGGCCGAGCGCGGCATCGGCGTCTTTGCCTGTGATGCCCTTGGCGATCAAATCAACGAGAAACAGGTGGTCATCGGTGCCGCCGGACACCACTCTGTAGCCGCGCTCGATGAACACCGCGGCCATGGCGCGGGCATTGGCCAGTACCTGTTTCTGATATTCCTTGAATTCCGGTTCCAGAGCCTCCTTGAAGGCCACGGCCTTGGCGGCGATGACGTGCATCAGCGGGCCACCCTGAGTGCCGGGAAACACCATCGAACTGAGTTTCTTTTCGATGTCAGGATTGGCATGCGCCAGGATCAGACCGCCGCGCGGACCGCGCAGAGTCTTGTGCGTGGTGGTGGTGACAACGTCGGCGACCGGCACGGGATTTGGATAGATGCCGGCAGCAACCAGTCCGGCGATATGCGCCATGTCGACGAACAGCAAGGCGCCGACCTGATCGGCAATAGTGCGCAGCCGCTGCCAGTCGACAACGCGTGAATAGGCCGAGAAGCCACCGATGATCATCTTCGGCTTATGCTCTTTGGCCAGTGCTTCGACCTGCACGTAATCGATTTCATCCGTATCCGGATCCAGACCGTACTGCACGGCGTTGAACAACTTGCCGGAGAAGTTCACCTTTGAGCCATGCGTCAGATGACCACCATGCGCCAGGCTCATACCCAGGATGGTGTCGCCGGCGTTGAGCAGCGCGAAGTAAACAGCGGCATTGGCCTGCGAGCCGGAGTGCGGCTGCACGTTGGCGTAATCGGCGCCGAACAGTTGCTTGGCGCGGTCGATAGCGAGCTGCTCGGCGGCGTCGACGAATTCGCAGCCACCGTAATAGCGTTTGCCGGGATAGCCTTCGGCGTATTTATTGGTCAGCACCGAACCCTGCGCGGCGAGCACCCGTGGGCTGGCGTAATTTTCCGAGGCGATCAGTTCAATGTGATCTTCCTGCCGACGTTCCTCGCCTTGAATCGCGGCCCAAAGCTGGTCGTCGTAACCGGCAATCGTCATCTCTTTGCTGAACATCTATCCCCCTAAACACCGGTTCATGGCAGGCCACGTCACCAGCTGCATCAGAAAAGCTCAAATGATACCCGATCCACTGCCGTGATGCATGTTGAAGACCGGTCACGCGACGCGAACCTGCGCCTCTGAATCAGTTGCTTACCGGGACATCCTCAGAGTCGATGGGATGCAGCGACTGTGTGGCCCGCGGCCCGTCGGCACGGCGCCGCTGCCGATTGAACGGGATGGGTGCGAGATGTACCGCACGGCTTACAGTCAGTACTCATGATAGTCTTTCATCTAACTGTAATAATAAGGAATAAAGTTAAATTACACCCGGCAAAGCCGGGAGCTTATTTTGCTAGCGCCTCAACGGCGCTCATAAAACCTTGCGCCACCTGAAGGCGGCAAATCTGCCACTGTAATTCCCTCTCCCTCTGGAAGGGTTGGGATGAGTGGATCAAAGTCGCGCATTGATTTTAATCCCCTCATCCTCGGCAACTGCTCCCGGCGTTGCCCTACCTCCTGCATCCTTGCAGTCGTGGCCTTCTCCCTGAGGGAAGAGCGCGTAGCGCGAAGGGTGCAGGGACTTTCTTTTCGGTCGCCGCGCTATTCGTTACGCCTGTTCATTAACTACCGACTGCCGTACCGGCAATCGCGTCATTGCCACCGAGTAACTCTCGCACCACCGCGCACCAGGCCTTGGCGATATTATCCAGATCGTAACCGCCGCCGCCCAATGCCAGCACGCGGCCGTGGCCCAGTTCATCCGCGAGACGGCAGAGACTGGCCGCGACATGGGCATGCGCTATCGGGCTCAGGGCAAGGTGAGTAAGCGGATCACCCGCCAGCGAATCGGCGCCGCATTGCAACAGAATAAACTCCGGTTGCGCGCGGCGCAGGATCGCTTCCACCTCTGGCCAAACCTGCAGCAAGGCGGCATCACCGGCGCTCGGTGGCAGCGGATAATTGTGCTTGGTCCCTTGCGCGGCACCGCGACCGGTCTCCTCGGCAGTGCCCGTGCCCGGATAGAGATAGCGCCCGTCTTCGTGAAAATCCACGATGACCAGATCCGGGTCGCTCTCGAAGGCGTACAACACACCGTCGCCGTGATGGGCGTCGATATCCACGTAGGCAATGCGCCGCAGTCCGTGTTCGCTGCGCAGTGTCTCGATGGCCACGCCGCAGTCATTGAAGACGCAGAAGCCGGCGGCGCCGTCGCGGCGCGCATGATGCATGCCGGCGATCGGCACGAAACCGCGACGACATTCGCCGCGCAGAATCCGCGCCACGGCATCGAGCGTCGTGCCCACCACGATGCTGGCCGCTTCATACACGCCGATGAAAGCCGGGGTATCGCCCATATCCAGATAACCCACGCCATGCCTGGACTGCATTCTGACGCGCTCGACATACTCGGGTGTATGAAAGCGTTCGATCTCTGCCTTCCCCGCCGCCACCGGTGCGCACACGCATACCTCGCGGTCCAGTCCCTGACGCTGTAATTCGTCCCGAAACGCACCGAGGCGCTTCGGACCGAAGGGATGGGCATCGCCGAAATTGTAACGAGCGAGATCGGCGCCGAGGTAGAGACAAACCGGTGTCTGCATGACTGTCAGCCTTTTCATTGTGTAACGCCGCGGGGACCCGGGGAAAAGTCTACACTACCCGCACACCCACACCGCTTACCGCGCTGCCGGACCGGAGCGCATAGCATTACGCGCTGATTTCAAAGATAATGCACGACTGGTTCCGCAACATCGACAACGGCACTCAATGGCTCAATACATCTTCACCATGAACCGCGTTGGCAAGGTAGTCCCGCCGAAGCGCCAGATCCTCAAAGACATCTCCCTGTCGTTCTTCCCCGGCGCCAAGATCGGTGTGCTGGGTCTGAACGGCTCAGGCAAGTCCACGCTATTGCGCATCATGGCCGGCATCGATACCGACATCATCGGCGAAGCACGCCCGCAACCGGGCATCAACATCGGTTACCTGTCGCAGGAACCGCAACTCGACGACAGCACGGACGTGCGCGGCAATGTCGAACAGGGCGTCAAGCCGATCAAGGACGCACTCGATCGTCTCAATGCCGTGTATGCCGAATACGCCGAACCCGATGCCGACTTCGATGCGCTCGCCAAAGAACAGGGTGAGCTCGAAGCCTTGATCGAAAGCAGCGACGGTCACAATCTGGAGCGCACCCTGGAAGTGGCCGCCGATGCGCTGCGCCTGCCACCCTGGGATGCGCCGGTCGCCAAACTCTCCGGTGGCGAACGACGCCGCGTGGCGCTGTGCAAGTTACTGCTGTCGAATCCCGACATGCTGCTGCTCGACGAACCCACCAACCATCTCGACGCCGAATCAGTCGCCTGGCTGGAACGTTTTCTGAAGGAATACCCCGGCACCGTGGTCGCCGTCACCCATGACCGTTACTTCCTCGACAACGTCGCCGGCTGGATTCTGGAACTGGATCGCGGCCACGGCATTCCCTGGGAAGGAAATTACTCTTCCTGGCTCGATCAGAAAGACCAGCGCCTGGCGATGGAAGAGAAACAGGAGGTCTCACGGCAACGCGCCATCAAGGCCGAACTGGAATGGGTACGCACCGCGCCCAAGGGCCGGCATGCCAAGAGCAAATCACGTTTGGCGCGCTTCGAGGAACTGTCCTCGCAGGAATTCCAGAAACGCAGCGAGACCAATGAACTGTACATCCCGCCCGGCCCGCGCCTCGGCGACCAAGTGGTGGAAGCGGAACATGTCCGCAAGGCCTACGGCGAGCGTCTGCTGATCGACGACCTGTCTTTCACCCTGCCACGCGGCGGCATCGTCGGCGTCATCGGCCCGAACGGTGCCGGCAAGACCACGCTGTTCCGCATGATCGCCCAACAGGAACAGCCCGACAGCGGCGAACTGCGCTTCGGCGAGACCGTGGAACTGGCCTATGTCGATCAGTCACGCGACAGCCTGGACGGAAATAAGACTGTCTGGCAGGAAGTCTCCGACGGCTTGGACATCATCACCATCGGCAAATACGAAATGAACTCGCGCTCGTACCTGAGCCGATTCAATTTCAAGGGCAGCGACCAACAGAAGTGGGTCAAGGACCTGTCCGGCGGCGAACGCAACCGCCTGCACCTGGCCAAGCTGCTGAAGAAAGGCGGCAATCTGCTGCTGCTCGACGAACCCACCAACGACCTCGACGTCGAGACCCTGCGCGCCCTGGAAGAAGCTATTCTCAATTTCCCCGGCTGCGTGGTTGTGATCTCCCATGACCGTTGGTTCCTGGATCGCATCGCCACGCACATGCTGGCCTTCGAAGGCGACAGCCAGGTGGTCTGGTTCGAAGGCAATTACGCCGACTACGAAACCGACCGTCACCGCCGTCTCGGTACCGACGCGGATCAGCCGCACCGGATCAAGTATCGACGGCTGAATGCCTGAGCGAACGTTTGGACATCGCAACGCGAAATCCCAACGCAAAGGCGCAAAGATCACAAAGCACGCAGAGATTATTGAAATCATTTTTTACTTGTATGCCTTTGCGGTCTCTGCGTCCTTTGTGCCTTTGCGTTGGGCAGTTTTGTCACGCTGACGACATAACAGTAACTACCGGAATGCCACGATGGTCTATTTGACGCTTTTCATCATGCTGTTGATCATCCTGGTCGCCGCCGAGGTGTTCACCAACGCCCTCGAACATCTCGGTGAACGCCTGAAGATTTCCGAAGGCGTGACCGGTTCGGTATTCGCCGCGGTCGGCACGGCGCTGCCCGAAACGCTGGTGCCGTTGCTGGCGATTTTCGCGGGCACCGCCAATCAGCAACTCAATGAAGACATCGGCGTCGGCGCCATTCTCGGCGCACCGTTGATGCTATCGACACTGACCCTGTTCCTGATGGCGGTGGCAACTATCAAGAAACGCGGACTGTTCGGCGAATTCAAACCGGAGCGCAGTGGACTGACGCGCGATCTGAATTTCTTTCTGTTCGCCTTCACGCTCGCCGTCGGCGCCCTGTATGTCCCGCACAGCATGGCCACGATACGCGTGACCATCGGCATCACACTGGTGCTGACATATTTCCTGTACATCCTGATGACGCTGCGCGCCTCGGAAAAACTGGTGCAAGACGGGCACGGCACCGAGGCGCATCACCCGATGTTCCTGACCCGCCTGGGCCTGCCCGACACCATGGTCACGATCCTCGCCCAGTTGATCCTGGGCGTGGGCCTGCTGGTGGCGGGTGCCAAGGGCTTCATCCATGGCGTCGAAGGCGCATCCGATCTGCTCGGCATCACCCCGCTGGTCTTGTCCCTGCTGATCATTCCCATCGCCACGGAGCTGCCGGAAAAGGTCAACAGCGTACTGTGGATCCGCAAAAATAAGGACACCCTCGCCTTCGGCAACATCACCGGTGCCATGGTATTCCAGGGCACCCTGTTGCCGGCCATCGGCATCATGCTCACGCCATGGGACCCGCGCGTCGAAATCCTTTCCGGCATCGTCATCACCCTGTGCGCCGCCCTGTGGATGCGCCTGATCCTGCTGCGCGGCCACCTGCACGTCTGGCACGTCGCCGTCAACGGCAGCCTGTACGCGCTTTACCTGGGCATAGTCCTCGTCGCATGAACCCGGCACGTATGCCGCGAAAACGCGAAGGCGCAATGAACATCTATATTTAGCAAGCCCCAAATAATTCGCTCCCCTCTCCCGCATGCGGGAGAGGGGTTGGGGGAGAGGGTGAAAGGAAAAGAGTAATGGCTAATCGAAACGAGAACAGCAAATTCAGCCGCAACTAAAAGTAAATATTTATTCACGAACAGCTCCCCAACCACATCAATTACCCCAACCTCACAACACAGCCACCCATCCCATGACCAAACCAGACCCACAAGCACTGATCACCCACGCCGAAGCATTGCTGCAACGCCTGGAACGCGTACTCCCCGCTGCGCCCGCCCCGATTGATTGGCGCGCCCACGCCTGGCGCTGGCGCACGCGCAATGGACGCAGTCATCTGCAGGCCATCCAGCACCCGCAGACCCTGCGCCTCGCCGACCTGCGCTGCATCGATGACCAGAAGTCGGAACTCGATCGCAACACCCGCCAGTTCCTCCAGGGCCTGCCGGCCAACAATGCCCTGTTGTGGGGGGCGCGCGGTACCGGCAAGAGTTCGCTGATCAAGGCGCTGCTGCACCAACATGCCCGCGACGGACTGCGCCTGATCGAAATCGACCGTCTCGACCTCGTCGACCTGCCCGACATCATCGATCTGATCTACGCACGCCCGGAACGTTTCATCCTGTTCTGCGACGACCTGTCCTTTGAGAGCGGCGACGCCAGCTACAAAACCCTGAAAGCGGCGCTGGACGGCCAACTCAGCGCAGCCCCCGACAAGCTTCTGATCTACGCCAGCTCCAACCGCCGTCACCTGCTGCCGGAAACCATGCAAGACAACCTCGACTCGACATTCGTCAATGACGAACTGCACCCCAGCGAAGCCATCGAAGAAAAGATCTCACTTTCCGAACGCTTCGGCATCTGGCTGTCATTCCATCCCTTCACCCAAGACGAATATCTCGACATTGTTTTCTACTGGCTGAAACGCCTGCGCGCACAGATCAAGGATCGCGACGTGATACGCAGGGAAGCCTTGCGCTGGGCCCTGACGCGCGGTTCCCGCAGTGGCCGCGTCGCCTGGCAGTTCGCGCGAGACTGGGTGGGCAGAGCAGGATTGAAGCAGCGCTGAAAAGTTCACGTTTGTGTAAAGACGGACGCACATGTACGCCTCGGCAGGTTTGCGCCACCATGAAGCAGCCGCGTTATAGATGCGGGCTTATTCAGAGATGGAGAGCGGTTATGTCAAAAACAATCAACAAGAGAATACACTCGGACTATCAAGTTAAGATAGTCTATCTAAGACACAGTTGAACTAAACCGCTTACGCGGTGGCGAGTAACGCCAACCTCTGCTGTTAATCCTAAGCTTCTGATGTTTCGAACGACGCCGCAGATGCGTTTCTGCTGTCGCGGCAGCGTTCGTGTGCCTGTGCCACGCTGTCATCGGGGATATCCCCTTACAGACACAGGAGAGCATCATGAACCCGTTACGCAAACAGATGGAAGCCGATCTGACGGTGCGCGGCATGGCGCACAAGACGCGCGAGGTCAGATCAAGGGGGCAGTGTGCTTGAAAAGTCTCAATCGAATCGATCAAGTACACTGACCCCATGATTCCCGACCCCATGATTCCACACTGACCCCATGATTCGACCCCATGATTCCATAATCCCTGCACAAGAGTATAACGGCTGTCAGGATGATGCCGGAAGTGCACCAGATTAATGCGCAAGGAAAGTCCTGTACTGACTATTCCCTCTCCCTCAGGGAGAGGGCCAGGGAGAGGGAGTCTAAACATGAAATCATTGGCTCGTACGCTGCGACGTCAACAGACGGGTGCCGAGCGCGTTGAGATTCTGTTCGAGACGGAGGCCGTTCTGGAGTGCTCCATCAGGTACTGATTAAATCCCCTCTCCCCAACCCCGCACCCTTCGCGCTACGCGCTTTTCCCTGATGGCGAGGGGGCTTTATTACAGCTGACCCACGAATTCTGCGGAGGGGCCTATTCGAACTGATGTCACGCTTGAAGCTCATTGAGTGGAGAGCCGTCTGATCGCTCTGAAAAAGTATAGTCCTCAGTTATGCTTATTGAGTATTACATGATCGCATGGCATGTCTTCATCGAAGCCGAAACTCACCCGCCCTCTCCGGCGATCGCCCGCGACGGGTATCACAATTCTCGCAGCACCGTTAGCGGACTGCGCCGCACCACACGTCGTGTGCCGAGAAAACCTGCCAGCCCAATCAGCACGCCGCCCGCCAACGGCGTGACGACCCACACCGGCCACTTGATGCTGTAGTCAAGATCGAAGGCGCGCGTGTACAGCAGATACGCGATCAACTCCGTGCCGATGGCCGCCAGCACGCCCGCCAGCACGCCGATCAGCACGAACTCAGCCAGATGCGCCGCGCGCAGTTGTCCACGTGTCGCGCCCAGCGTGCGCAGCAACGCACCCTCGTGGAACCTTTCATCGAGACTGGCGGCGAGTGCCGCGTACAAGGCCGCGAATCCGGCGGCGAGCACGAACAACAGCACCAGTTCGATAGCCGAGGTGATATGCACGAGGATATTACGCACCTGGGACAGGACCTGATCCATGTCGAGCACCGTCACCGATGGGAAGGCACGCACCATTTCGTTGAGAAGATTCTGCCGATTCGGCGGCAAATAAAAACTGGTGAGATAAGTGGCCGGATACTGATCCAGCGGGCCCGGTGGGAAGATCATGTAGAAATTTGGATGAAATGAATCCCATTGTACCGAACGGATGCTGGCGACCCGGGCGTCGAGTGGTGCACCGGCAATCGTGAAGGTGAGCTTGTCGCCGATCTTGATGCCCAGTTTGTCCGCCAGGCGCTCCTCGACGGAGACACCATTTTTATTATCTTTCCCGGACCACCAGCTACCACGTACCAGCGCGTTGTCGGGCGGCACGGTTGCGGCCCAGGTAAGGTTGAGTTCGCGGCGCAGCGCATCATTGTCCGATTCTTCCTTGGTCACCGCCTGAGTCACCGGGGCGCTGTTGATCTCCGTGAGGCGACCACGCACCATCGGATAGATCGCACTCGCCGCTATGCCATGTTCCGTAAAGAACCGCTGCGTTGCCGACACATCCTGCGGCAGGATATTGAAGGCAAAATAATTCGGTGTGTTGGGTTTGAGCTGGGTCTGCCAGGTCGCCAAAAGATCAGTGCGCAACAGCACGATCACCGCCATCGCCATCAGCGCCAAGCCGAAGGCCATGATCTGACCGATGCTGGTGCGCGTGCGCCGCAGCAGATTGTTCAGGCCGAAGCGCCAGGCGACACCGACACGCAGCGGCAAGCGCCGACTCAGTGTCAGCAAGGCACCCGCCAACAGCGCCAATGCGATTACTGCGACAACGCCGCCCGCCAGCACAGCCAGCGTCAAGGTAAGGTTGCCGGTGTAACGCCACATCAACAGCAATACCGCCGCGGCCGCACCGCCGTAGACCGCCCAGGCTGCCGGTGGCAAGGGTACCAATTCGCGCCGCAGCACGCGCAACGGCGGTACTTGTTTCAGGCGCAGCACCGGCGGCAGCGCAAAGCCGGCGAGCGTTATCAGCCCGGTCAGAAACCCGAAAGCCACCGGTGCCAGGCCGGGCACGGGGACCACCGTCGGCAACAGGTCGCGCAGTACATGGAAGACCGCTTCCTGCGCGATCCAGCCAAGCATGCAGCCGCAGGCGCTGCCGACGGCGCCAATCACCAGCAATTGTGGCAGATACAAGGCCAAGATATCGCGTTGCGTCGCGCCGTGGCAGCGCAGCAGCGCGCTCATATCGAAGTGCCGTTCGCTGTAACGCTGCGCGCCCATCGCGATCGCGACGCCGGCGAGCAGCACGGCCAGCAGGCTGGTAAGGCCCAGATAACGCTCGACGCGATTCAGTGCATGACCGATGTTCGATTTGTCGTCGCGCACATCGCGAAGTTGCTGATTGGCTGCCAGGCGCGGCAGCAACCACTGTTTGAAGCGTGCAAGGTCGGCCTCGGTACCGGCGAACAGCGCGCTGTAGGTGACACGGCTGCCCGGTTGCACGATAGCGGTGCGCACGACATCGGCGCGATTGATCAGCACGCGAGGCGCGAAGGAGAACGGACCACCGGCACGGCCGGGCTCATAGGTGAGCACGCGCGTAACCGTAAATTGCGCATCGCCTATCTCGATGCGCGCACCGACCGTGCTGCCGAGCGCTTGCAAGACCCGCGGTTCCACCCAGACCGTGCCTGTCGCGGGTATGCCCTGCGCAGCAACGTCCGGCGCGAACAAGGCCGGTGCCGTGCGCAGGGCCCCGCGCAGTGGATACGCCTTGTCGACCGCTGTAATACTTGCCAGTTGCATGGCATCGCCATGCACCACCACACTGGCAAAGCTCAACGTCTGCGTCTGGCGCAGGTCGGCGGCGGCGCTACTCGTGAGCCACTCGGGCGGCAACGGCTGAGGGCTG
>JBBQDK010000077.1:0-12926 GCA_038319625.1 Gammaproteobacteria bacterium | reverse complement strand
GGCGATCACACCGGCGGCATGCTGGACAAATTATTCAAGCCCTTCAACCGCATGTTCAGCTGGATGACGCGGCATTTTCTGGGCGCGGTCGATGCCGTGCTGGCGCACCGCATCGCGGCGCTGAGCGGCTTCGCGTTGCTACTCTGTCTGGTAGCCTTCCTGTTATGGCGCATCCCCAGCAGTTTCGTGCCGTCGGAGGACCAAGGCTACATCATCACCGCCGTCATGTTGCCCGACAATGCTACGCTGGAGCGTACCAGCAAGACCACGGAACAGTTGCGCAAGATGATGCATGGCAATCAGGCCATCGAGAACATTTTTATCGTCAACGGTCTTGATCTCATCGGCGGCGGCAACAAGAACAACGCCGCCACCATCTTCATGCCCCTGAAGCCCTGGAGTGACCGCAAGCAGACCGCATCGCAACTGGTGGAGGAAGTCAGCGGCAAAGGCTTCATGCTGTCGGACGGCATCGCCTTCGCGTTCAACCCGCCGTCGGTACGCGGCCTGGGCGCCACCGGTGGTTTCGAGGTGTATGTACAGGGCCGCACCGACTCCGATCCGCAGCATCTCGCGCAGGTGACCAACGACTTCATCGCCGCTCTGGGCAAGAGTCCGGTACTGGCGCCGGCACGCACCTTCTACCGGCCGACCGTGCCGCAATTGCGCGTCGAGGTCGACCGCGAGAAGGCCATGTCGCTGGGGGTCCCGGTCAACGATGTGTTCGCGGCCTTGCAGGCACAGATGGGCTCGCTCTACGTCAACGACTTCAACAAGGCAGGGCGCACCTATCGCGTGACGATTCAGGCCGACGCAAAATACCGCGCCAACCCCGAAGACCTCGGCAACATCTATGTACGTTCCACCACGACCCAGACCATGATCCCGCTCAAGGCATTGATCACGGTCTCCAACATCATCGGCCCCGAACAGCTCGAGCGTTACAACGGCTATATCGCCGCCAAGGTGCTCGGCAGCGCCAAACCCGGTTATAGCTCGGGCGAGGCGATACAGGCGGTTGAACAGATAGCGAAGGCGACCTTGCCGCGCGGCTACAGCATTGAATGGACCGGTCAGGCGTACCAGGAAAACACAACCGGCAGTGCTTCGGTATTCGCCTTCGGCTTCGCACTCATCATGGTGTATCTGATTCTCTCGGCACTGTATGAACGCTGGGGCGTGCCGATGGCCGTGGTGTTGGCCGTGCCCTTCGCGCTGAGCGGCGCGCTGGGTTTCGTGTTCCTGCGCGGCATGGAGAACGACATCTATTTCCAGATCGGCCTGATCGTGCTGATCGGACTGGCCGCGAAGAATGCGATCCTGATATCGGAATTCGCAATGCAAGGCATGGAGCAGGGCAAGACCGCCGCGCAGGCCGCGCGTGAAGCGGCACGGCTGCGTTTCCGCCCCATTATCATGACCTCGCTGGCCTTCGTATTCGGCGTGGTACCGCTGGTGATCGCTACCGGTGCAGGCGCAGCCGCTCGCCAGTCGATGGGCAGCGGCGTATTCGGCGGCATGATCGTCGCGACTGTCATTGCGCCGATTTTCATACCGCTGTTCTTCTCGTTGCTGGCACGCAAACCCAGACCTGTGCACAGCCACGACGGGCCGCATCCCGCCGCCGCCGTACCGGAGGATCACTCATGAACACGCAGCGTCACGGCCTGGCGTTTGCCGTGGTCGGCTTCGCCGCATTGCTGGCGGGCTGTGCCGTCGGCCCTGATTACAAACGTCCGCAGATAACACTGCCAGCGCACTATCCGCAATCGGATCCGTCCCGGACGGGTCAGGGAACACTCAGCGCCGACTGGTGGACGCTTTATCATGACGCCACCCTCAATGGTCTGGTCGACGCCACGCTGAAAAACAACGTGGACATGCGCAAAGCCATGGCGCAGATCGACGAGGCGGAAGCGGTGTTCGCCGAAGCCAGCACGGGGCTGTTCCCGGAAATCGATCTCAACGCGTCCAGCATCAAGTCTCGCAGCAGCACCTTGACGGCCCAGAAACTGCCGGCGGGGACACCGGCGCTCACCAAGTCCACCCGACTGGGACTGTCGACCTCATTCGAACTCGACCTCTGGGGCCGCTTGCGCCGCATATCGGAAGCCGCGCGCGCCGAGGCGCTGGCCAGTCGTTATGCCCGAGACGTGCTGGCGCTGACCCTCACCGGCACCACCACGCAGGCGTATTTCGCCTTGCGTTCGCTTGATGCGCAGATAGCGGTGACTAAGGCGACACTGGCGTCACGGGTCGATGCATTGCAGGTGGTCAACAGCCGTGCCAAAGGCGGCTTGGCATCGGATCTCGATGTCAGTCAGGCCGAAGGCGCGCGCGCCGATGCCGCCGTGCAGTTGCTTGAACTGCAACGTCAGCGCGCGCTGATCGAACATCAACTCGGCAGTCTCACCGGCAAGTTGGATCTGAAAATCTCCGCCGGTGATCTGATGCAGCTGCCGACACCGGCACTGCCACCGGCCGGATTGCCGTCGACGCTGCTGCAGCGGCGACCCGATATCCAGCAGGCGGAGCAGAACCTGGTCTCGGCCAACGCCCAGATCGGCGCCGCCAGGGCCGCGCAGTTCCCGACATTCTCACTGACGGGCAGCTACGGTGGACAAAGCGAAGCCCTGTCCGATATCAGCAAGGATGCCGCACGTGTCTGGTCATTCGGACCGTCCATGACCTTACCGATCTTCGACGCTGGCCGGTACGCCGCACGCACCCGTCAGGCGCAAGCCCGTGAGCGACAGGCACTGGCGGCATATCAGAAAACCGTCGAGACCGCTTTCAGAGAAGTCGCCGACGCATTGAACAATGTCCGGCAATCCACTTCCGCGGTGGCTGATGTCAAGCGTAAAGCGGACGCGGCTCACACCGCATTGCGCTTGTCGAAATTACGTTACGAAGCGGGATATTCGGCCTATATCGAAGTACTGGATGCTGAACGCACCGCCAATGCCGCCGACCAGGCGCTGTTACAGAATCGTCAGTCGCAACTGGCCTACAGCGTCGATCTCATGAAGGCGCTCGGCGGTGGTTGGACACCCACCGGAATGAACTCTCGCTGAATTGCAGTTGCATGAGAGGCAGTAGAGGCAGTTTGTTATGGTGCGAAAAACCAAGCATGAAACCGAGCAGACCCGCTGTCAAATCATCGCGGCGGCACGCAAGGTCTTTGCTGAACGCGGCGTCAGCCGATCAACGCTGGCACAGATTGCCGCCGAAGCCGGCGTCACACGCGGTGCGATTTACTGGCATTTCGAGAACAAACCGGCGCTGTTCTTCGCCATGCTGGAACATCTCTCATTACCTCTGATCGACCGCATGGATGAGCTCCTGCCTGCCGATGACCCCGGTGACCCGCTGCAAAGCATCCGCTCACATATGCTCGAGGTTCTGGAACTCATCGAGCGGGACGAATCGGCACGGACGACCTTCGAAATCATTACCCTGAAGTGCGAATACGTCGACGAGTTCGCCACGGTCGACACCCAGGTCATCAAGACCGGTTGCGACTTCATCCAGAAGCTGACACGTGCATACACGAATGCATTGAAGAATGGTTATCTGCATCATGGCAGCAAGCCCGCGTTGCTGGCGCTGGAAAGTTACGCCTTCATGAAAGGACTGATACACCTTTGGCTGTCCGATCCGGAAGGTACTATCATCCGCGACAAGGCGCGCTCGCTGATCGAGTCGCACATTGCAATGCGTTACAAGTAAACGACTGCGCATCTGACGTAACCTTGCTCAGGCGCCTGGCGCGCTGCGGAGCAGAGGTTCCTCCCTGATTTCACCGCCACATCAACGTGGTCAAATTGCCCAGGTACCCCTGATGTAAGATTTCGGCTGAATCCCTCATGGGACGAGCCTTGTGGCACGATTCGACGGGTGCCGATACTGCGCATAATACATATTATGTAAAGTATTGACTGTACTGGGACGATCCCTTGAAGTATGAACCTCGCTCTGCGTCCGCGCTCCATCATTCGTCTCGGCATGAGATCAGGCCAGAATATCAAATGGATCGCTACTTGCGGTGCTTGGATCTTTGGCTCAACAGGCGACGCGTGCTGAGTTGATCAGACGCAATTTCCGCATACGTAAAACCACCTAATAAATGGGCCTCGCCTTAGCGATACGAGGAGTTCGGAATCTGCTCAACGGCCTTCATCGCATCAATCATTCCCATTGTCTCAAATACACGTAGCAGCGGGAAAAGCAGCAACGCAAACGGGTAGTCGTACCAGCGCAGATAGTCCCGACCATGGTGGCGCAAAGCGCTGATGTCGAGCATGCAACGTTGCCACGTCAGTCTGATGAGCTTGAGCCATGTTCGTTTTCCGTGTGCCTGCATATCAGAATAACCGGTATTTCTTCGGACGTCGGCAATAAACGCAAGGCCGCCGATCGCATGTCGCATCACCGCGGCCCTTTCAAAATAGACAAGATTGCCATCTGTCAGAATCTGTTTCTCACGCATCCGAGCAGAAAGAAAAGGTGTTATCGCGTGCGGGTAAGGGTAATTCAGCAGAGTCTCGCGGCGATACAATGCGCCATTGTTGGAAATGTGGCGTGCAAGACCACATTGCCCACGGTCATCAAAACTTCGGTCGTATAAGGTGAGAACTCGCTGATACGATGAATCCCATCCATAGATCGTCCGGCCGCTTGCGGCGAAAACTTCCGGGTGGTCGAGCAGACTTTTCGCCAGCAGGCGAAGCCAATCTCTCGCTGGCACACAGTCCGCCTCTATAACAGCAACCCATTCACCAAGCGCCTGACTTACCCCGTAATCCTTTAGTATCGCCGATTGCTCACTGTCGGCAAAAATCACACGGGCTTGCGGAGCGGCATCAATCAGCTCAGACGGGAGCTCAACCTCACGGAGTGCACTATTTTCAACAACGATGATCTCAACATCTTGTCCGATATCCTGCTCCCCCAAGGCCTGCAAACACCGCAGTTCATCCCGCCAAGTCTTCACTGAAGCGTCTTCGAAGTCTGAGACAACAACAATACTGATCGAAGGAAACAAGGTTAACCGCCTAAACTGCGTTTTCAGTGACCGTTACAATCGGGACTCACCGTCTGAATATACGGAATCGAATTGTCTGGGTCCGCACGCAAGACAGCCACATATTTTCAGCAAATTATCGTATATTTGTAAGCATAAACGCCCTTTTCCCTGAATGCTATAGGTATCGGGCGACTATTGCACTGACATCATACCTGCTTTCGCCACAATTCCTTCCCGAATCCTACCACTCTCACCGCCATTACCGCCCTCTCCACCCTCGCATTTCAACGAGTGGCAAACAATCGTCTCGGCAGATAATTATTCCTTCGGCCAACTATATCGATTTAATTTCTTACGATGCAGGCAAGATCGTTGGTCAAATAATGGGAGGAATGGCCTCTATTCTTCTCATTCACAAAACATTAGATCAAGAATAAGTTGGAAACATCAGAATAGCGCGTGGCAAGGCAATAGCGCATAGTCAACATTGCATTGACAAAGATCAATGTACTGCCAATCTTCAAGCCTATAGTAACCCCGCATAAGACCCCCCCCGATCTAGGAGCATCCATGCCAACTACCGAGAACACACGACGTGTCGATGCCCCGCTACAAATGCTGGACGAGGTCGCCATCAAGGCCGCCGAGTTGCGCCATGACCCCTACGATTTCGCCTTCGCCGAGCATGCTATCAATCCTAAGTACAAGGACGAGGTGCTGGCCGATGCACCTCAGATTCCCGATCGCGGCAGTTATGGATTGCCGAATCTGCACTATGGCCCACGCTTTGGCGCAGCCATCCAGGACCTGCTCAGCGTGCGCTTCCGCCACCTCGTCGAACAGAAGTTCGACACCGACCTCAGCGCCAATCCGCCCGTCATTCTCATGATGGGTAACACCACCGGGCATTACAACGAAGGCTACGCGCACCCGGATTCAAAGCACAAGATCATCACCGTGTTGGTTGGCTTCAGCCGCGAGTGGCCCTATGAGCGTGGACGGCTGCGTGTGCTGCGCAGTTCGGACCGTGAGGATTATGCCTTCGAGTTCGCGCCGGAATTCGGCCGCATGATCATGTTCCGAGTCTGCGACCATTCCTGGCATGGCTTTCTGCCGCAGAAGGGGCAGCGCATGAGCCTGCAACTGTGCTATGTCGATTCACCGTCATATGTGCGGAGGGAGTACATCCGACACAGCATCAGCGCCTTCGCCAAGTCGGTACCGCTACTGCGCAAGATCATCGAATGGGCGCCGCGTTGAGTGGTCGCCGCTTGTCCTTTCCACAAGGACCAACGTCATGACCTTTCCTCGCATTCCCGATGCGGCGGCGGTCGCCGAGCATTTTGGTCGCGCCTTGCTTGCCGCGCGACGTGACGATTTACCGTATCGTCACTGGCTGCTGACCGACGTACTGCCCGAGGCTCTCGCCGCCGCCGTGCTGATGTTGCCGATCGCCCCGCCGGCCGCCGGCGACTGTCACGGCGTCCGTGACACGGACAACGGCAAGCGCACCTTCTTCACCCCCGAACTGCGCGCACAGTTTGCCACCTGCGCGGTATTCGCCGAGGCGATGCAGCGGCCGGAGATCGCGCGCCAGCTCGAGATCACTTGCGGGATCAAGGTGGCGGGTGGTTACCTGCGCATGGAATACATCCAGGATATCGATGGCGCCTGGCTTGAACCGCACCGCGATATCCCCGAGAAACTATACTCGATGGTGATCTATCTATGCACCGGCCCGGAAGCCAAGGATTGGGGCACGGACATCTACGACGCCGAGCGCCGCTGGGTCGGCCGCAGTTCGGCCGCATTCAATTCGGCGGTGATCTTTGTGGCCGGCCCCGATACGTGGCACGGCTTCGAGCCGCGACCGATCATCGGCGTGCGCCGATTGCTCGAGATCAACTATGTACATTCGAGTTGGCGGGATCGGAATCAACTGTCATTCCCGGACCAGCCGATCGTTGTGATGCCATGACTGCAAACATATACCCGGAGAATGTCAACGCCAAAGGCGTGTTCAACCTGGCAGGCCGCGCCACTGCGCACACCGACACGGGCATCGTCAGTCGCAGCTTTCACGGCGCGCGTGGCGGCGTCGAGCATTTCTTCTTTGTGGAAGCGTCCCCGGACGCGAGCTTCGCAGAGCAGATCGATCAGGTTCGTCAGCGTTACGCGATGGCATTGCAGTCACTTGGTCTGAGCAGCGAGAGCGCTGTGTTCCGGCGAATCTTCCTCAGCGATGTGCTAAATCAGGCCGCACTTGTTCGTGACAGCGATCTGGTCCGCGCAACACCTGACTGTCCAATCGCAGTGTCGATACTACAGCAATCACCGTTGTCCGGCGCCAAAATCGCGCTACTGGCGTATCACATTGAGAGCAGCGATCGACTCACCCGACAACGTCTATCGCCGAAACATCTGCTGATCGAAAAAAATGGCGTACGACATCTGTGGAGCACACGGCTGTGCGCTGCCGCCTGCGACGCCTCGCCCGAGGTCGTAGAAACGCAGACGCGCAAGGTATTCGACGATCTGATCGATACGCTCACCAGTCAGCGTGCCACACTGCGTGATAACTGCGTCAGGACCTGGATCTACCTCAAGGATGTAGATGTTTTTTATCAGGGTATGGTGGATAGCCGCACCGAAGTGTTCACTGCGCAGGGCATGACGCGAGATACGCATTACATCTCCAGCACAGGCATCGAAGGCGCCTGTGCGCACCGTTCCGACCTCGTCGCTATGGATGCCTATTCCATCCTCGACCTGGTACCGGAACAGGTGACGTTCCTCAACGACTTCAACCGGCTGTGCGCGACTAAGGACTACAATGTCACCTTCGAGCGCGGTACACGTATCGCCTACGCCGACCGCTCGCATTATTTCATCTCTGGAACGGCGAGCATCGACAAGATCGGTCGTGTGGTACATCCGGGCGATGTACTGCGCCAGCTCGAAGTGGCACTGAGCAATGTCGATGCCCTGTTACGTTCCGGCACGGCGACACTAACCGACATGATGTACCTGATCGTGTACCTGCGCGACCCGACCGACTTCGCACACGTCGATGCCTACCTCAATAGCCAGCTACCCGGCATCCCCGCACTCATCGTCCAAGGCGCCGTCTGCCGACCGGAATGGCTGATCGAAGTGGAAGGTGTCGCCGTCACGGCTAACAACGCACCCAACCTGCCTTCCTTCTGAATGAACACGAGCGATCTATGTTGGCGCGAAAACTGCGTAATGCGTAGTGGTAATGATACAAATATCTGGAATCTAAGGCTCATTCAGGATGGTACGCTTCGTGAAAGAGTATCTGCCACAACATACGCGGCGATTGTCAGCATGTATGGAAACAGACGATAGGTATTCAGGGCGGGCTACTCCCGAAGTGTGCCTGCATCGAAAAAATGTTTTTTCTGGGCTCCCGTTAGCGGCACGCGATGGTTAGCCGTTTGGTGACGCTCGGGGAAGCATAAGCAGCCAATGAAGCATCTTACGGTTTACTTGTCTCATTCTCCAGAACGGGCTGGTAACTCCGACCTCTTACATCTTGAACCATCTCGTCGATTTCAGCGGTCGCTACATTGAGCATTTGTAGCGCGGTAACACCGAGACGCAGGCTCGATTCGATCGCTTCCGGATAGGCGTGGGCGGCACCGGCGGCAAGCAGAAGTGTACTGGTTTCGAGATCCCGTGCCCGCACGATCACCGGTACCTGCGGACAGGTTCTGTTTACATAGGACATCACAGCTAACGCGGTACTCGGTCGGTCAACGGCGATCACAACCAGAGAAGCCTTTTCCACATGAATGGCAGACAGCAATCTCGAATCGGCGATGTCGCCGAGCCAAACCGCATGTCGATCCGCCCGTCCCTGGGCCACCCGCTTCGGATTGGTGTCAATAGCCACGAAGGGGACACCGCATGAGTGCAATAAAACGGCAATGGTGTGACCCACGCGCCCGTAGCCACCGATCACCACTTGTTGCTCCACGGCCTCCGGTAAGTCCGCGGTATCCCGAGCCGTTGCGTGGGGCGTCTTGACCAGCCAGGCCGCTATTGCGCCATTGAAACGGATCAGCAGCGCACCGGCAATCATCGACAAAAGCACGGAGCTTATCGCGATTTGACCCAGCTGATCGTCGAGCACGCCGGAATCGAGCGCAATAGCGATAAGCGCAAGCCCGAATTCGCCGCCCACACTCAGTATCAGCCCTGTGCGCCACGTCATCCGGGCATCGACTCCGACCCTGCGCACAATGGCAGCAACGATCAGTGTCTTGCTCGTAACAATCAGCAGTGCACCCAACACGGCCCAGTACCAGATCGGGGGTATCGCCGCCGGATCGAAGCGCATGCCGATGCCTATAAAGAACAGACCCAGCAACACGTCCCGAAACGGACTGATACTGGATTCCACCTGGTGGCGAAACTCCGTTTCGCCCAACATCATCCCGGCAAGAAATCCACCGAATGCCAACGACAAACCCAGGCTGTTTGTGATCCAGGCAGCGAGCAAAGCGACCAACAGCACGGCCAAGGTGAACATCTCAGCCGACCTGCGTTCGGCAATCAGATGAAACAACGGACGCAACAGCCAGCGCCCGGCAAAGAAAACCAGCGCGAAGGCAAACACGGCCTTGGCAAGGGCCAGGCCCAACCTGCCCGCTAGCGCATCCGCTGTGACCGACATACCCAGCACGGGTATGGCGACGAGAAATGGAACAGCCGTGACATCCTGAAAAACCGACATTGCGAGCCCGAGGCGGCCATGCTGAGTGTTTTCCTCGCCCTGCTCGGTGAGCAGACTGGCGATGATCGTTGTGGAAGATTGCGCAAAAGCGGCGCCGAACACGAACGCCGCGGCAACCGGCAACCCCGCGAGCCACATCACCACGCCAACCCCCAGTGTGGTAAACGCTACCTGACCGGTACCCAGTCCAAGAACCTGGTGTCGCAGTGCGTGCAGTTGCGGCAGAGAGAAATTAAGCCCTATGGTGAACAGCAGGAAAACGACACCGAATTCGGCGAGTGCCTGCAATCCAGGCATTGAAACGACTGGCCCGATCGTATGCGGCCCAAGTATGATCCCTACCAGCAAATATCCCAGGCTGGTCGGGATATGCAGGCGTTGAAAAATAACCACGACGGTGATCGCCACAGCCAGAAGCAGGATGATTTGGGCGAGATATTCCATCATGTACTTGATTCACCATGAATGCCCAATGAATGACATGCCCCCTGCTCCCACAACAGCGGATGTGCCGGATTAAAGACGGTTCAGCTCAACCAACGAAAATTGATAAATAGCACATCTCAATGCAACGCTACTCTACATCTACAGCACCTTCTTTGCTATCCGAACACTTCTGTACGGTCATGGTCACGTTCACATACATCATTTGAAGCCTTTGAATACGTTAGTGGCGTAGCGTGAATGGCAGTTACCGCAGCCATCCATCATTTTGGAATAATAGAATATGGCGAGCTCATAGTTCATTGCCTTAGCTGCGTGCGCCAGGCCATCCGCATGGCGGTGAAATGCCTCGTCAAGTTCGACAAACTCAACCGGTAGTGCCCGCTCCAGTTCCTCTAGCTCATCACGTGAGAGCTTCTGCTTCATGATGAAACTGTCACGGATACGTTCAGCCCGCTGTGCCGCAGCATTCCACTCTCCAGTTGCCAGAAAGGTCGAAAGCTCGGCTACCCCCTCCTTGACACCCATCATTTCCGCTACCAGCGCCGCGCGAAGCTTCGGCGACAACGCTAGCTCGGGTGCTGTAGTCGCGGAGACTGCAGTGTGCATATCCCCGGATTTTCCCACCAGGGGAGCCGTCAATGAAACAATCAGCACGACAGCTACCAGCGATTTTCTGAACATTGGCATCTCCGTATCTCATATTCACACAATTATATTATTAGATAACGCTGCAGTATCACTTATGTACCAATCGGAAATCGACTATTCATTTTGACTGTCATGAATTCACCAGTGTGATCATGTCGGCGTTGTCGATGTTGTCAATCAAAATGCGCTTGACCCGATCCTGCCAGTGTTTGGCGAATTCATGCAGCTCTTCACTACCAGCGGTACCGGATAGACCTTTTGATATCAGACTTTTCATTGCCGGCGCGGGAGGTACGATTTCCGGCCGATAGCTTGCCTCGACAGACATGCCGTTGTCGACACGTTGAAATCTGATTTCACCTTCCATCGAGGTATTGAAGAACAACAAGTTGCGCCGGTCGAAGCGACCAGCGATACCCTTGAATCCACCGTTTTGCGTTGCACCGGTGATCAGTGTAATAACATTCGCGATTACACCCGTCACACCATCCGCGATATCGTCACGAAAGTCCACCCTGATAGCTCCGCGTTCCGGCCGCTTTTCCTGGTACAACCGGGCGAGTGCTTTGAGGCACATTAGATACGCGCCTGCGACGGTTGGACAGGAATGTCCAGCGAGCTTCACGACATCGGCATAGCCATACTCGACGATGCCCTCCTCTGCCGCGCCGAGGAATTCCGCCAGGGGGTCGCACAGCACGATCTTTCTGACATGGTCGAAGAATTCCGGGTAATGCATGTTTGTTTCCATTTGTCGGTGTGATTCCAGCGTCTCAAAAGGCCCAGCCATGGCTGCCGGCCACTGCGCCGGCGATCGCGATCAGGCTCAGCAACAGCAGAACCCAGTGCATGACCCGGATGAATGCGAAGGTTCCGTCCGGATCACGCGCTGCGCGTGCACGCAACAACCGGTGCAGTACCAAGGGTTCCAGCACGAACAGCATCAATGTGAAGATCGCCCAGACCAGGATCATTGCGCCAACCCACCAATGCGACCATTGATGGATCCAGGACCAGCTATTCAAATAGTAGAGCATGTATAGCCCACTCACGCCCGTAATCAGCGTACTCCAGCGTGCCTGTCTTGCGAAACGTGACTCTACCATTTCGAAAAACGCGACCCGATCCTGTGGATTTTTGAAGCCGCGTACTGCCGGCAGTAGCACGGTCGTGACCATCGCCACACCACCGATCCAGAACACTACACCCATAACATGGATCGCACGCGCCAATATGAAATATTTCATCATGTACTCCTCTGATGACGCGCCGATAATTTAGAGCAGACTTGTTTGGATCAGGCGTCGGGGCGTTGTTGCACTCTATTTCTCGTTCCACGAGCCGGGATTCATCAGCAACCCGATTTTCTCCACATGTCGAGGTATCTATTGGTGGCACGCTCAAATGCCATGATACGGCACGCCAATATTCAGATCGAGATCGGGACGCATCTGGGCGCCGTCTTGTCTGGATAGTTGCTATGCTATTATGCTGTGTAGATCGTTGAGAAGGTTCAGTGATGGCAACCGATGCAGATGTGTTTGTCGATCACCATGATTCCATCGGCTCGGTAGAACAATACGCCAGTCGGACTGAGATCGGCGCAAGGCGGGTATTCACAATACTGTGGCATTGGCAGTCTGTGTATAGCCAGCTTACATTTCGCACAGATTGCTCTTAGCTATCCTGAGCATGCCTCAACGAATAGCGTTCCTGGCAGCCTCGTCGCGAGGCCTGGCCCGTATCAGGCTGACCTGGTAGAACAGGCACTATTGGCCGCGGCTATTACTCCAGCCAGGATTGACGTTGACTGCTGCGGCAAGATTCAGTCGTCGGCACTCCCTGCTCGATCATTGCATCTTTCCTCCGGCCGCAGCGGCCTTGCCGCTAGTACCCCAGGGTAATTTAATCGCCCATACCCATTTCGATGTAGCCGGTTGGGCAGACATCGGCACAGATGTGACAGCCTATGCAGCGCGTGTAGTCAGTGTACACATAACGGCCCATTGTCGATTCCTTCTTCGGTGTGCGCTTGACCGCTTCCTG
>JBBQDK010000076.1:0-12934 GCA_038319625.1 Gammaproteobacteria bacterium | reverse complement strand
CAACAGCGGCACCACCGGTTATGACTTCATCCTGACCCGCAGCGGTGATGTGTCCGGCACTGCCAGTGTCAGCTACAACGTCAGTGGCAGCGGCACCCACCCGGCCAATGCCGCGGACTTTGGTGGCACACTGCCGAGCGGCACCGCCACCTTCGCCGCGGGTTCCAACACCGCCCACGTCATCGTCACTGTCAGCGGTGACACGCTGATCGAGCCGAACGAGAACTTTACCGTCACGCTCAGCAACCCCAGCGCCAATGCCAGCATCGCCGCCGGTGCCGACACCGGGCTCGGCACCATCGTCAATGACGACAGCAACCAGCCGCCTGTTGCCGACCCGGTCCTGACAAACTCTGATCCCATACCCGCCGTACTGGCCGACACCTTCGGCACCATCGATTTCTTCAAGCCGTTGACAGTCGGTGGTGGTTTGGATGGAACGGGGCTGGAGTCACCGAATGCTTCGCTCGGCGGCGCCGACGACCACACGCCGGAAAGCAGCCTGGTTTTCACGTTGACGAGTACTCCCGACTATGGATTCATCTATATAGACAAGGGCAGTAACGACCCGACCGGCGCCGACTGGATCAAGGTGACCAGCGCCAATGTTTCCAGCGAGACATTCACGACAGCAGACAAGCTCTACTGGGTAGCGACCAGCAGCGATCCATTGCCTACCAGCAGTCTGTCGCACACAGTCGGCATGACCACTGAAGCCAGCAGCAACTCGGCAAGTGCCTGGGCCGGTGTTACCCTGAGTGCAGTCAGCCTGGACGGCACAGCCGGAACCATCATCTATGACACTGACGGAACCGGTGTTGTAGGCGCAGGCGGCAGTTCCGGTCCCTCCAACCAGATCAATTACGATCTTACTGCACATGCAAGCGAGCAATTCGTAGTCGGATTCAAAAACGTCGTGTCACAGGCTGAAGTCACTGTAAGCCATCTGGTACCTTCTGAAGGCGGCGGCGAAGTCGGTGTCGTATCGGCTTATCTGCACGGCAAACTGGTAGGCGCCTGGAGCTTCAGTCACGACCAGCTGCCCACCAGTGGAGCCGACATCAAATTCAGCGAAACGAACTCCGGCCTGGGAACGTTTGCGGTTCCGACCGTACTGGGTGGCTTCGATAAACTGGTGTTCACCTCGACCAACTACGTTAATCCCATTACCGGCTCGACCGACAGCAGTGATTATTTTGTTCAGAAAATCACCTATACGGATCAGGCCCCGGTGCCCGCCGTTACCTTCAATTATCAGGTCACCGATGCCGCTAATCTGAGCAGTAATCCGGTAGCCGTGGTTATCAATACCATTACGGATAACCATCTGCCACCCTCGTCGGCAACTATCCTGGATGGTGCGTTGACGACCAATACCAACAGCTTGGCGCAACATTTCACAATGAGCTTCGTGGACATGGCCGATCCGACCAACGCCTATGCCAAGACTTTTGCGCTCAGCAGTACGGGTCAGGCCTCGACGATCACCCAGGATGTCGGCTTCGTCATCGACAACAACCATCACTACGCCGTCAGTCTCGAACAGGTCGAGAGCAACACCAGCAAGGTGACGTTGACCAGCAGTTCCGGCGTTCCCTTCAGTCTTGAAGGCGTGAATATCATGACGGGTAATACCCAGTTTTCACCGCAAGGCGCGCATGACGGTTCGGGTTCGGAAGGCGGTAAACAGTTTGCCATGGCGGCGGTCATCACTCCGCATACGTCGCTCGATCAGGCGCCGGTCGCTTCGCTTGATGGTGACAATACCGATTCGACCTTGACTGACCCGAGTGCCACACAGGTGAACTACCTGTTCGGTGCCAGCGGAAATGACACGCTGAACGGCGGCGACGGTACTGACTTCCTCAACGGCGGCGCGGGCAATGATTCGCTGCATGGCGGCGCGGGCAACGATATCCTGGTGTACGATTCACACGATATCCATCTCGATGGCGGCGCCGGTATCGATGTGTTGCGTATCGATAGCTCGGCGAATCTTGTCGGCAATGCCGCGATCAAGAATGTCGAGGTGCTGCTGATCACCGATGATGCTGCCTCATCGCCGACCACGGGCAGCACTGTCGCGCTGCATGCCAACGATGTGATCAATTTCACCGATGATCACAACGCCCTGTTCGTGCGCGGCAATGCCGGCGATACCTTGAACATCGGCACCGGTTGGACGGTCGGTAACTCCACGCATGCCGACTTCACACTCTATACGCATCAGCCGAGTGTCGGCAATCTGGTGCAACTGTATGTGGATGATCACGTCACGGTTGCCAGCAGCTGACGTATCGGTTCAGGTAATGAAATGAACGAGAGCGCCTCGCCTCCCAGCGAGGCGCTCTCGTTTTGTCCGGACCAGGCCCCATAATTCATCTGAGCCATATCGAGCAATTTCCATTGAGTGATCGACTGTTACGCCTCATTAGTCGCGAAACGAAGATTTCCTTGGCAGGGCACGCTCTCTGATTCACCGGGCTGCGAGTGAAACACTGTCAATTCACACAGAAACAGTACGCCATCAGGAACCGGACCATGCAATGGCAGGCGCGCGGGAGTAGGGAGTAAGGCGCCGGAATCCGGTACAATGTCGCTTCCCGTCCACCACATCGGCCCTGTCAGTGAAGATTGCCCTGCATTCCGACACCGAAATCAGCGTCACCCGGCTGTACGAGGCCGGCATCGAGTTCGATAACCAGACCACTGACGTCCACCCCGGCGCTGTTCAGCTGTGTGTCGCGTCGCTGGCCTGGTGCACCTATTCGATCCTGGCCAGCTACGGTCAGCGCATCGAAGCCGGCACCGACGAGATGAGCGTCCGTTTGAACTGGCGCTACACCGAACGGCCACACCGTATCGGTCATATCGATATGACGGTCCACTGGCCGCAGGTACCCGAGACGCGCATGGATGCGGCCATGCGCGCCGCCGCCATGTGCACTCTCCACAACACGCTACTCCACGGTGTTGAAATCGACACCTCGATCGAACACTGAGAATCCTGCCATGAGCGAGTCCCACATACCCGAGGAAATCAATTTAGACCCTAAGGCACGGGTGCTGGAACTGACTTACGCCGACGGCAAGCGCTTCCGGCTGCCTTGTGAATACCTGCGGGTGTATTCGCCTTCGGTGGAGGTTAGTGGTATCGGCGAACTGGTGGTCTACAAGGAAGATGTCAGCATCGCGGACATCCAGCCCATGGGCAACTATGCGGTACGGATCTATTTCGATGACGGGCACAAGTCAGGTATCTACAGTTGGGAACATCTGTATGATCTGGCCATCAATCAGCAACAACACTGGCAGGACTACCTGCAAAGGCTCGCCACGGGTGGATACAAACGCAAGGAAATTCAGGATGCTAAGTCTTAGACCACGGCAGTGCCGGACACCTCGGAGCGCCGTATCAGTGTCGCGCGAACAGGCTCCGGTCGCGCTCGCTCCGCGCGCCAAAGTGACCAGTTGTAAAGTCTACACGGCTTGTTCTCGGCTGCCGATCCGATTACAATGTCAGGCTGTTAAATTGCAAGCATATTTCGGAGTTAAGCCCCCATGCCATTGAGTGCAGAAGTCAAGAGTAAGGTCGTCAAGAATTTTCAGCGTGGCGCGACCGATACCGGTTCCACGGAAGTCCAGGTTGCGCTGCTGTCAGCGCACATCAATCAGCTTGCCGAGCATTTCAGTGCCCACAAGCACGACCATCATTCCCGTCAAGGCCTGCTCAGAATGGTCAACCAGCGTCGCAGCCTGCTGGACTATCTGAAGAAAACAGACCTCGCCCGTTATCAGGAACTGATCTCCCGCCTCAGCCTGCGTAAGTAAGCCCTCGCAGTAACGTCAAGGAATCCATCGTGAGCTCGATCAAGAAAGTCTTTCAGTTCGGGGACCATTCCGTGTCCCTGGAAACCGGTGAAATTGCCCGTCAGGCCAATGGCGCCGTTATGGTCAGCATGGGCGACACCGTCGTCATGGTGACCGCCGTAGGACGTCGTGAAGCGGTCCCGGGTAAGGACTTCTTCCCCCTGACGGTCAACTATCAGGAACGCACCTACGCCGGCGGCAAGATCCCCGGCGGCTTCTTCAAGCGCGAAGGGCGTCCGTCGGAGAAGGAGACACTCACCTCTCGCCTGATCGACCGTCCGCTACGCCCGCTGTTCCCGAAAGGTTTCTATAACGAAGTGCAGGTTATCGCCACGGTGGTTTCCATCGACGCCGAGATCGACGCCGACATTGCTTCGCTGATCGGCGCTTCCGCCGCACTCGCGATCTCGGGCCTGCCGTTCAAGGGCCCGGTCGGCGCCGCCCGCGTCGGTTACAAGGATGGCGCGTATATCCTCAACCCGACCCGCACACAGCTCAAGGATTCAGATCTTGACCTAGTAGTCGCCGGCACCGAGCACGCCGTGCTTATGGTCGAGTCGGAGGCCAAAGAACTTCCCGAAGACGTGATGCTCGGCGCCGTGCTATTCGGTCACGAACAGGCGCAGGTCGTCATCAAGGCAATCAACGAACTGGTCGCCGAAGTGAAGCCGACCGCCTGGGTCTGGCAGGCCGCAGAGAAGAATCAGAACCTCACCGTCGCCGTTGCCGCCGCCTGCGAAGCCGACATCACCGCCGCTTATCAGATCGCCGAGAAGCTGGTGCGCCAGGACCGCATGTCCGATATCCGCAACGCCGTCGTCGCCAAGCTCACCGCCGAAGCCGCTGGCAACTGGGCGGAAGGCGATGTGCGTGGTGCCATCGAGTGTCTGGAAAAGCGCATCGTGCGCAGCCGTATCCTCGATGGCAATCCGCGTATCGACGGTCGTGACACCAAGACCGTCCGCCAGATCACCATCCGCACCGGCGTATTGCCACGCACCCACGGTTCCGCGCTGTTTACACGCGGCGAGACCCAGGCCCTGGTCGTCACGACCTTGGGCACGGGCCGTGACGCGCAGGTCATCGACGCTATCGAAGGCGAGCGCAAAGACCCCTTCATGCTGCATTACAACTTCCCGCCGTCCTGCGTCGGTGAGACCGGCATGGTCGGCAGCCCCAAGCGCCGCGAGATCGGCCACGGCCGCCTGGCCAAGCGCGGCGTCGCGGCCATCATGCCGAACATGGACACCTTTCCGTATGTGGTGCGCGTAGTTTCCGAGATCACCGAATCGAATGGCTCCAGCTCCATGGCGTCGGTGTGCGGTACCAGCCTCGCGCTGATGGATGCCGGTGTGCCGATCAAGGCGCCAGTGGCCGGCGTGGCGATGGGCCTGATCAAGGAAGGCGAAAAATTCGCCGTACTCACCGACATCATGGGCGACGAGGATCACCTCGGCGACATGGACTTCAAGGTAGCCGGTTCTTCCACGGGCGTCACCGCCCTGCAGATGGACATCAAGATCGACGGCATCACCAAAGAGATCATGAAGGCTGCCCTGGATCAGGCTCATCAAGGCCGTCTGCACATCCTCGGCGAGATGAACAAGGCCATGCCGGCGACGCGCACCGAAATGTCCGCGTATGCGCCGCGCATCATCACCTTCAAGATCAACGCCGACAAGATCCGCGACGTGATCGGCAAGGGCGGCGCCACCATCCGTGCGCTGACCGAAGAGACCGGTACCTCGATCGACATCAGCGATGACGGTACCGTCAAGGTCGCCTCCGTCGATCAGGCCGCCGGCGCCGAAGCACGGCGTCGCATCGAGCAGATCACCGCCGATGTCGAGGTCGGCATGATCTACGAAGGCCGCGTCGCCAAGCTCATGGACTTTGGCGCATTCGTCACCATCCTGCCGGGCAAGGACGGCTTGGTGCACATCTCGCAGATCTCCGATGAGCGCGTCGAGAACGTCAGCGACAAACTCACGGAAGGCGAGATGGTCAAGGTCAAGGTCCTGGAAGTCGACAAGCAGGGCCGCATCCGTCTGAGCATGAAGGCGCTCACGCAGCAGTAAGCTTTCCGACAGTAACGGAAAAAGACAAAGGGGCCGATGGCCCCTTTGTCTTTTTATAGAACTCCCGAATATCACCGATCTCATCGTCAGGTAGCATCACGATGGGCGGGTCTGAGGCCCAAAATACCAGACACTCCCTCCCCCAGAGAGTCCACCTCGTAGGGGCTGGTCTCAGGCCCGCCCGTTCACCACCTAAACTTGCCAGACGAACTTCATTCATCAACCTCGGCAAAGGAGAGAACACCGCATGGCTTACTCATCGGGAAAGACAGCTTACGACGCACTACTGACCAGGGTTTTCCCGGCATCCCTGGACATGTCAATAGGCAAAGACTGAGGATCAGGTCTAACAATCTAAAACGAAAACTCACATGTTCAATGTTGGAAAGTTAGATTTGATCCCATTACGCTTGAATCCATTACGCCAGTTTAAGTCCCGCTGTTTTTTATTTCCTGCCATCCAGCAATTCAATCCAATGCTTCACCGGCAGCATGTTGCCGGTATCGAGATGCAACTGGCAGCCGACGTTCGCGGTGACGATCAGTTCCGGTTTGCCGGACTGCAATGCAGCGAGCTTGTTGTCGCGCAGTTGATGTGAGAGGCTCGGTTGCAGCAGTGAATAGCTGCCGGCCGAGCCGCAGCATAGGTGGCTGTCGGGGATGAATGCACGCCGCCGGAATTCTCCGCGACATTGCCGCCGATGGTGCAGGCGATCTGCGAGGAAGGATCAGGTGCGTAATAAAGGCCGTGCGGTTTGGCCGCTTCGGAGATAGCGAGGTTTCGCACACCGGGCTGGACGCGCGCGATCCGTTGCGCCGGATCGATGTGCAGAATCCTGTTGAAGCGCACCAGACTCAGGATCAGTCCCTCGGCATGTGGCAGCGCGCCGCCCGATAAACCCGTGCCGCACCGCGCGCGACCACCGGGATTTTTCTCGCATGACAGAGCCTCAAGACAGCCCGCACCTGTTCGACGGTCTCCGGCAGCACCACTGCCAGTGGCACGCACCGGCAGGCCGACAGGCCGTCACATTCGTAGGGCCGCAGCGCCTCGTCACTGGCCAGAATCGCGCTGGCAGGCAGGATGCCATACAACGCAGCGGACAGCGCGTTTTGCGCTTGAATGCGCGTATCGGTGTGGCTTGGGGAAGGGGAAGTCATCGTCTCGTCGGGCCATGTGTGTGTATGCGTTCGCCAATGACCAATGTCACCACATCCCGCGTCCCGCCGGGCGCGATCCTGCCCGTATTGCGGCTGCGCGTTCGTGGCAGTGATTTCTGCTGACGCGTATCGGGCTGTGCGCCTTGCGATAAGTTCACACCCTTTTACGTTCAAACGCAGCATCCGGACCCGCAAGCCGTCGCATTGCAATCGCCAATGCTTCGTCATCACCGACATTGCCCGGGAAGATCACCACCGGCAGATCGGGGAATTGCGGGTGATCCGCCGGGCAGCGCACCACAGAACAGCCGGGCAGGATCTGACCGAGCACGCGCGCGGTGCGCAGCGCGAGACCGTGCGACAGCACGTCATTGGAGGTGATGCCACCCTTGCTGATCAGAAAGCCGATGTCCGCCGGCAGGCGCCGCACCATGTCCATCAGAAAAGCCGAAACAGTCTCTCCGAAGGCCAAGCGGATTTTTTCATCGGCAAAGCTCAGCTCGGTACGGCTGGTAAATATGACGACCGTAAGGTGTTGCGCATGTGCGGCCTCGATGTGTGCGAGTACGTCGTTGAGCAACGTGTTGTCGTGGTCAGGTAATTGCGCGACATCCACTTCGATCGGCGCGACATCGGGTTCCTGCAGCAGTTGCTGAAGTTGGCGCGTGGTCTTGCTGACATGCGAACCGACGACCACGGCGCCGGGACGCGCGCCGCGCACATATTGGCGCATGTCTTCGGCAGCAATCGGTTGCGGCGGCAGCGCGGCCAACGCACTGACGATGCCCGCCGCGCTACGGCACAGGAACCGTTTGCCTTGCCCTGCGGCTGTGTTGAGATCGGCAGCGAAGGCGGTCAGATCGGCAAGCGATTCGGCATCGACCACGCAGGCGGCGTTGTCGTGCAAGCCCAGCAAACGCGCCAGGCAGCCGGCACGGATATCGGCGAGGCTGAAGCGTTCGACCTGATCGGCCAGGATACGGCCGCGGGTCTTCTCTTCGACATAGTCGGGCAAAAACGCATTGCGGTAGCCGAACACCGAGTCGCGTGCGAACTCGGTTTCATTCACCGGCACAGGGATGCCATCGACGATCAGGTAGTGCACGCTGTCGCGGGTGATGCGCCCGCCTTCGATAAACGCCGGGATCAGGAAATGCGCATCGAAAGGACCGAGTTCCGCGGCGATGACATCGGTCTCGACAGGATAGTGACCGCGCAGCGTGGAGTCCGAGCGGCTGATGACGATCGGTTCGATGCGGCGGCCGCTGCGTGCGACGTCGGCCAGAGCGATCTTCAGATTGCGGCAGACTTCACGCGTGATATCGGCGGCACACTTTGTATCCATGCCACGTGTATTGGTCAGGACGAAGAACAAGGGTGCGGCGTCCAGCAGCGCCTCGCGCAGCGTGTCGGTGTCCCAGCGCGTCAGCAACAGACAACTGTGCACGGTTTGGGAACCGGTCGGGTCGTCGTCAAGGACAACGAGTTTTGTGTCGGACATGGCGCGGTCCTACGTAAATCACATGTGAGGCGAGGGCAGTTTACTGCTGGTCCTCCCTCGGCAAGAGAGAGGCTGCACGGCGACGTTATTTGTAGCCTGCGCTCAGCACAGGCTACGTTAAATTACATACCGAGTAGAGTTCGCGCCCGTGCTTCGATGCCTGCGGCATCCACGCCGTTGAAGCTCATCAAGTCACCGGCGGCGGCAACGGTTTCGCCGCGCTGCCAGCAGAGCGCATCGCGCTTGCCGACACTGCGCAGCAGCACCGGTTCCAGGGTCGCGCTGGGGCCGCCGCTGATTGCTAGCACGGCGTCGCCGTCGAACAGTTTGGCGAACTCGGCATCGCTCATGAACCTGCCGTCCGGTTCACTGACCGTGTTCCAGCTGATATCGATGGGACGATACAGGCGACGCGGATTGACGACGCTGACGATTCGTACTCGGGCACCGGCCTTCTCCAAGGTGTCGCGCGCCGCGAACACCGGCAGCAGGACCATGTCACCGGCGGTCGCTATGACGATCAACGCTCCTTTGGTCGAAGCCGTTTCGTAGAGTATCGCCGCACCGGTTTCGATAGCCTCGCGAGCCTGTGCCAGCGTGGTACGGATCGGCAACGCGGTCTTGGAGGCGAAGATGGCAATGGACTTGTTGTGCGTTCCCAGCGCCCATTCATACGCCGCCTGGATCATGTTGGCATCGCCCGGGAACAACGGGTAGTGATTGCCGTTGCGCATCATCGCCGCGCAATACGATTCGATCTCGGGACGCTGATGCGTCCAGCCGTTGCGGCCCTGTTCCAAGGCGCCGGCGGTGAACATCACCACCTGCGACGGCGTCTTGCGGCGCAGTTCCGCCATCGCCTGCGACACGGTCTGCACGATCGGCCAGCCGTTGATGGCGAAGCTTTCATACGAAAGCCACAACGAGCGGCCGCCGAACAGCGCGATGGCCGCGGCCAGACCTGCGCAGGCATCTTCGTTCAATGGTTCGTAGACCTGACCGTTGGGCGACTGGTTGTAGAGCGGGTCGGTGGTCGGGTGACGAATCTTCAGCGCGTCGTTGATGTTCTTCATCGCCGAGGCCTCGTTGCCGTCGGCATTGCTCACCACGAACGATTGATCGCGCTGCCCCACGGCAGCGACCACAGCGCCGAATGCCGTTGCCGGCACCTGGTTTTCGCCAATCGGGAAATCCTTCAGTGGCAGTTCTCCGAGCGCGGCCAGATTACGCTCGCGTTCCGTCGCCACCGTCATGCCTGCCGGGCCGCCGCCGGCGCGCGCGAGATTGCAGCGCACCAGTTCCCAGGCTTCGGCACTCAGCGCGCGGCGTTTCAGACCGTTCACGATGTGTTCGGCATCCAGCGTGTCAGCCGGATACAGGTTATGCGCCTTGGCGCCGACGGTGTGCACGCCCGCACCCTTCAGCTGCTTGATGATGAAAGCGGTGAGCTTGCCGCCAAGTGCCTGCCTGGCCGCGCGATCGATGCCTGCGAGCACGGCACCCTGAAAGGCGAGACGCTGCGGCTGCGAGAAGCGCGTGCTGTCGACATAGGCACCATCCTGACCGGCATCGTCGAAAGTCTTCGCATCGACCAGGATCACATCCTCGAAACCGTGCGCTTTCCAGTAGGCAATCATCGCGTCGTTGGACAGCAATGACACCATCGAGTGATGTTCCTGACTGTAGCCGTTCCACACCAGCACCGGCAAAAAGTTGGTCACCTGCGGGAAAGCGGTCTTGAAGTGCATGAACGAGGACATGATGTACGGCTCGCCCAGGCCGCCGTCGCCGATGGTCACCGGAAACAGGGTGCCGGGGTTGAGAAGAGCGCCGCCCATGGCGAAGTGCTGGCCTTGACCAAGCGGGCCGGCCGGTGCGAGCAGGCCCGGAATGGCGCCGGACAGGTGGCCGAGCAAGCCGTGCCGTTCGCGGAAGCGCGTGCGCAGATCGGATACGGTGTTGATGTCCATCGCTTCCAACGAACCGTCGAGGAACATGGAGCTATAGAAGCCTGGCGCATGATGACCCACTTCGGTGACGATGTGCTTGTGACCGAGCATCATCAGCGCGGCATGCGCCTCGGCGCAGGAGGCGTAGCCGCCGGGATGCCCGGAGGACTTGCTGGCGCAGATCTGTAAGGTCAGATAGCGCAGGGCATCGGCGGCCAGCAGGGTCTGGAACACCGCGGCCGGGGCGGCAGGATCGGTGATCGCAGTCTGGCCAGCCGCTATTGCCGGCTTGCCGGCCAACTTGTCGAAACCCGGCCAGGCGGGTGCAAAGTATTGGATCCCATCACGGAAGTCGTCGGCAGTCAGGGCAAGTTCAGTGGCTGTGCTCATGGTCAGGTTCCTCGGGTTGTGGCCAGTTGCATTCACCTTAATGTAGGGCGTAATATTCCGCAATACGCAATCGTTCCCACAATACGAAATATAATGCAGACTAAAACGGGTTCCATACAAGTCATAGACCGGCTGACAGCTTTGTTGGATGCGCTCGCGCGCAACCGTGAGGCCGTTAGCTTGAAAGTGCTGGCAGCTGACTCCGAGCTGCATCCGTCGACGGCATTCCGGATTCTGGCATCCGCTGTCGAGAATGGCCTGGTTGCACGCGAAGGTAACCGCTACCGGCTTGGGATACGCCTGCTGCAGCTCGGCAGTCGTGTGGCCTCGCATCAGGATCTGCGCCGCTCGGCGCGGCCACTGATGGAGTCATTGCGCGATCAGGTCGGCGAGACCGTCAACCTCACCGTGCGACAGAGCGATGAAGTGGTGTATCTGGACCGTGCGCTGCCTGAGCGCATGATGCGCGTCGAGCAGCGCATTGGCAGTCGCGCGCCGTTGCACGTGACTGCTGTCGGCAAGCTGATGCTGGGCGAGGGCAGTGAGGCGGAATGTCGCGACTACGCGCGACGCACAGGACTGCCGGGTTACACACGCTACAGTTTCACCGATGAAGAACAACTGGTGCAGCATGTCTCCGGCTGCGCACGTGCCGGCTTTGCTTATGACGATGAAGAGGCCGAGACCGGCGTAGGCTGCATCGGTGTGCTGGTGCATGATACGGATGGAAAGATTGTTGCCGGTCTATCCATCTCTGCGCCGATAGAGCGCCGCTCTGATGAATGGGTGCCGTTATTAAAACAAACGGCACATCGGCTCATGGATCAGTTGGCGACGTGAACTCCATTCTATGTTCTGACAGCTTTTATAAATGGCAGACGGGCATTCAGAAAATGATAAAGGGGCCGATGACCCCTTTATCTTTGGTGTTAAACAACGTCCGTGTACCTAACGGCTTCCGTACCGAAAGCGAAATTCAGCGAAGTATTGAATCATCCATCTGCCAGAACCGTGTCGACAGCTCGGCAAGGGACTGCCTACCCGCGCTCATGTCCTGGAACGGAGTATTCATTACCTGCTTCAGATGGTCAGGAATCACGATCTTGTTCTTGTAACCTACGTTGCGGTTTCCCCAAAGTGTTTTGCCGGTTGCGGCGTCGAAGGTCTTGAGCAGTCCACCCAGGCAGCCCACAGCGACAGTCTTGCTGTCACGCGAGATATCGGTGACGCAGTAGTTCGCGGTCAGATCCGGATCGGATATTTCCAGCAGTTTCATCTTGCCGGTCTTGGCATCCATGATGCCGACGCTGTCATGACGCGGTTCCTTCACGAAGGCCTGACCATCGGCATCGAACTGGATTAGCGGCGAGTACTGCATGACCAGCAGGTAATAACTCATGTCCGGCGCGACCTTCATGCTGGTGATCTTGCTGGCCTTGGCGTCCAGTGCGGCATTCTTCCAGTTGAGTTGCTTTTCCACGCCTTTGTCGATGTCGTAGACATAGCGCAGCGAGACCAGTTTCGATGCGTCACCGCTGAAATACAGCTGGCTGAACTGGTAGGGCATCTTGAACTCGGCATTCGGATATTCCTCGACGACGCGCGTCTTCTGCGTATCGGTATCCACAATGCTGAAGCTGTGTGTGCCAACATAGGCGACGCGCTGACCGTTGTTGGCGATGCCCAGGGCATAGACACCGTCGTCAATATTGTGCAGGTATTTGGTCACGGCGAAGGTGCTCAGATCCATCACGTACATCGAGGAGTCATACTCGGCGTTTTTGGCACCTTTGCCGTTGTCCTTGCCCGGTTCAAGGCGGCAGGTATTAAGTACGATAGCGGCATAGTGACCGTTCTCGGAAGCCACCACCGGACCAATGAAGTCCTTGGGATGTTTGGAATTGCCGCAGTTCTTGTTGCCCGATTCGCCGTGGATTAGGGACAGACGCTTGCCGTCACCGCTGTTCAGGTTGAAATAACCGCCG
>JBBQDK010000075.1:0-12957 GCA_038319625.1 Gammaproteobacteria bacterium | reverse complement strand
CCGGTGGGTGTGGCCACGATCAGGCCGTCGGAACGATGCGTGTTGACGAAGTTGCCGTCGATAAAGGTTTCCAGTTCGATCATGCGTGCCACTTCCCACTTGTGGACCACGATATCGTTGAGGGCATCGGCCTCCCCGACCCGCTGGCCCTCGCGTTCGATGCAGACCTGCAGCATCAGACGGTCTTCGCTGCGATAGTTGCCACTGAGTATGGTATCCAGCGATTGGGTCATGTGTTCGCGCGATACGTCAGCGAGAAATCCCAGTCGGCCAAGATTGATGCCGAGCAGGGGTACATCGAATTCTGCCAGTGAACGCGCCGCATTCAGCATCGTGCCGTCGCCGCCGACGATGATGGCCAGATGGCAGCGTGTGCCAATGGCGGAGCGCTCCGCGGTTTCCAGGCCATGCTCGGGCAGCAGTTCGGCGCTGTTCGCATCGAGCAGCACGCGGCGCTGGCGGGCCTTGAGATGGTTGCCGAGGATCTTGAGCGTGTCGGCGACCCCGGGGTCGCCGTATTTTCCGATCAAGCCGATTGTCTGGAAAGGGATGTCCGGCATGGCAGTTAGGTTGGAATTTTCAGCAAAACTATCATGTCGTGAGGGGTCCGCCAACAACTGTACAGCAATGCGGCCTCGCTGCGGTGAGTATTAGTGTCGTTTGCGGGTTGTTTGTGAGCGCCTTGGCACTCTATAATTGCGAGTGCTAAATACTTCCAGCGAGACTTCTAATTTAGTTTCATATGTCTGATATCACGCCAAAAAAGGTTTTGAGCGAACGTGCCCAGCATCTCCTGCGGGTGCTGGTGCAGTGCTATATCCAGGAAGGCCAGCCGGTCGGTTCGCGGATGCTGTCGAAGCTGACCGAGTTGGACCTGAGCCCTGCCACCATTCGCAATGTGATGGCCGACCTGGAAGAAATGGGCTTCGTGCACTCGCCGCATACCTCGGCCGGACGGGTACCGACCGTGCAGGGTTACCGCCTGTTCGTCGACAGTCTGCTGACGGTGGCGCCGTTGCAGTCGGAAGAAGTAGCGGCGCTCAAGTTGCAACTGGCGCCGGATCTGGCGCCGCAGAACCTGATCGAGTTGGCCTCTAACATGTTATCGGGCATCAGTCGCATGGCCGGCGTCGTTACCATGCCGCGCCGTGAACATCGTGCCCTGCGCCAGGTCGAATTCCTGCCACTGTCCGACAATCGCGTACTGGCCATTCTGGTGATGAATGAGCGAGAAGTGCAGAATCGCGTCATCCACGTTGGACGCGCCTACAGTACCGCGGAGTTGCAGCAGGCGGCCAACTATCTGAATGCCGAATTCGTCGGCAAGGACATCGAGACGGTGCGACAGAAGCTGCTGCAGGAGATGCAGGACACCCGCGAGCGCATGAACAGCATGATGCAGGCCGCGATAGAAATGGCCGAGCAGGTGTTTCCGCTGGAAACCGACAATGACGATTACGTGCTGGTCGGGCAGAACAACCTGATGGACTTCGCCGAACTGTCCAATGTCGACAAGCTACGCGTGTTGTTCCAGGCCTTCAATCAGAAGCGCGACCTGCTGACGTTGTTCGACCAGTGTGTGCGCGCCGAGGGGGTACAGATATTCATCGGCGAGGAGTCGGGCTACAAAGTGCTGGATGAATGCAGCGTTGTCACCGCGCCCTACAGTGTCAATGGCAAGATACTCGGCGTGCTCGGTGTGATCGGTCCGACACGCATGGCCTATGAAAGAGTCATCCCGATTGTCGATATGACCGCCAAACTGCTCGGCGCCGCCTTGAATCAGCGCGGCTGATGCCGCATATAGTGGAGGTCGAGCCATAAATTCCGATTCTTGGGAATTAATTAAATGGTAAGTCCCCTCTCCCGTACGGAGAAGGACTAGCAGCAGTGGCACAGGAGATTTCAGCTGAGATCTTCGCCGTCACATTCTATGAATTTGTTTTTGTACTGGAGAAGTCGCATGTCGGATGAACAAGTTGTAAATCCTCTCGATGAAACCGAACTGGATGCTGCGGCACCGTCCTCGCCCGAGGAGTTGAACCTGCTGCTGGAAGACGCGCGCAACAAGGTCGATGAGCACTGGAACCAGGTGCTGCGCCTGCAGGCCGAGATGGAGAATCTGCGCAAGCGTGCGGCGCGCGATCTGGAGAGTGCGCACAAATTCGCTCTCGATCGCTTCGTCGCCGATTTGCTGCCGGTAAAAGACAGTCTGGAACTGGGCCTTGCCGCGGCACAGGATGGCAGTGAAGGCACGGTGCAGAAACTTCGCGAGGGCACCGCGCTGACGCTCAAGATGCTGACCCAGGTGCTGGAGAAATTCGGTGTGCGCGAGATCGACCCTCAGGGCGAGCCCTTCAACCCCGAATTCCACCAGGCCATGACAGTGCAGCCGTCCACGCAAGTCCCGCCGAATACCGTTATGACTGTCTTTCAGAAAGGCTATGTCCTGAATGAGCGGCTGGTACGGCCAGCCATGGTGGTAGTGTCGGCGGCGGATGCCGCCTCGGGAGGCACACATCTTGACGTACAGGCTTGAAAAGTGTGGCATTAGCCCTCATTACAGCAGCAACGCCGATGTATCTATTTGTTGAAGTGCTGTCCCGACGTCAAACATCGGCTAATTAATCAACCATTCCGGCGACTTATACCGGACGAACCAACGGAGACTGAACATGGGCAAGATTATCGGTATCGACCTCGGCACCACCAACTCGTGCGTGGCGGTCATGGAGGGCGGCAAGCCCAAAGTAATCGAGAACAGCGAGGGTGATCGTACCACCCCGTCCATCGTCGCCTTTACCAAGGACGGCGAGGTCGTGGTCGGTCAGTCGGCCAAGCGTCAGGCCGTTACCAATCCCAAGAACACCTTGCACGCCATCAAGCGCCTGATCGGCCGCCGCTTCAAGGAAGATGTGGTGCAGCGTGACATCAAACTGGTGCCCTACCAGATTATCGAAGCCAAGAACGGCGATGCCTGGGTGGCCGTCAATGACGACAAGATGGCGCCGCCGGAAATCTCCGCGCGCGTGCTTATGAAGATGAAGAAGACCGCCGAGGATTATCTGGGCGAGCCCGTCACCGAGGCGGTCATCACCGTGCCAGCCTATTTCAATGACTCGCAGCGTCAGGCCACCAAGGACGCCGGCAAGATCGCCGGCCTCGACGTCAAGCGCATCATCAACGAACCGACAGCCGCGGCGCTGGCCTTCGGCATGGACAAGAAGCCCGGCGATACCAAGATCGCGGTTTACGATCTGGGCGGTGGCACATTCGACGTCTCCATCATCGAAATCGCCGACGTTGAAGGCGAGCACCAGTTCGAAGTGCTGTCCACCAACGGCGACACTTTCCTCGGTGGCGAAGACTTCGACCGTCGTCTGATCGACTACCTCGCCGACGAATTCAAGAAGGAACAGGGCATGGACCTGCGCGGCGACGCGCTCGCCATGCAGCGTCTGATGGACGCCGCCGAGAAGGCCAAGATCGAACTGTCCTCTTCGCAGCAGACCGAAATCAATCTGCCCTACATCACCGCAGACGGCAGCGGTCCGAAGCATCTCAACATCAAGGTCACGCGCGCCAAGCTCGAATCACTGGTCGAGGATCTGATCGCGCGCACCATCGAGCCGTGCAAGATCGCGCTCAAGGATGCCGGCCTGAAAATGTCCGAGATCGATGACGTGATTCTGGTCGGCGGTCAAAGCCGCATGCCGAAAGTGCAGGAGGCCGTGAAAAATTTCTTCGGCAAGGAGCCGCGTAAGGACGTCAACCCGGATGAAGCCGTTGCTGTGGGCGCCGCAATTCAGGGCGGCGTTCTGGGCGGTGAAGTCAAAGACGTGCTGTTGCTCGACGTCACGCCGCTGTCACTGGGTATCGAAACCCTGGGCGGTGTCATGACCAAGCTGATCGAGAAGAACACCACCATCCCGACCAAGGCGCAGCAGGTTTTCTCAACCGCCGACGAGAATCAGACCGCCGTGACCGTCCACGTATTGCAGGGCGAGCGCGAGATGGCTTCGGCGAATAAATCCCTGGGTCGTTTCGACCTCGGCGACATCCCGCCGGCACCGCGCGGCGTGCCGCAGATCGAAGTGGCCTTCGACATCGACGCCAACGGTATCCTGCATGTGTCGGCGAAGGACAAGGCTACCGGCAAATCGACCTCGATTCAGATCAAGGCCTCCAGCGGTTTGTCGGATGAAGAAATCAAGCAGATGGTCAAGGACGCCGAGGCGCACGCCGACGAGGACCGCAAGTTTCATGATCTGGTCAACACGCGCAACCAGGCCGATGCCATGGTGCACGCCGTCACCAAGTCGCTGGCGGATCTCGGCGACAAGGTCGAAGCCGACGAGAAGAAGCACATCGAAGACGCCATCGAAGCGGTCAAGCAGGTCATGAAAGGCGACGACAAAGACGAGATCGAGGCCAAGACCAAAGCACTCACTGAAGTGTCCGGCAAGCTCGCGGAACGCGCCTATGCACAGAAGGGCGCCGAAGCGGGCGAGCAGCCGCAGACCGATGCGGCCCAGGGCGAGGCACAGGCCGAGAACAAAGACGATGTGGTCGATGCCGAGTTCGAGGAAGTGAAAGACAAGTAATACTCGACTACATTTTGTGCGACGAGCCGCAGAGGCGCTGAGTACGCAGAGATTGCACGTGGCTTCTCTGTGGCCTCTGCGCCTCTGCGGTTGTTATTGCCTGACACTCCATAGAGAGTGTGGCATTACTTTCCAGGCAGGTTTTTGATAGGTTGACACCCACTCATGTCCAAGCGCGACTATTACGAAGTTCTCGGCGTTACTCGCAATGCGAGTGAGGCCGACCTCAAAAAGGCCTACCGCCGTTGCGCGCAGAAGTTTCATCCGGACCGCAATCCCGATGACAAGTCGTCTGAGGAAAAATTCAAAGAGTCCAAAGAGGCCTACGAAGTCCTGACTGACGCGCGCAAGCGTGCCGCCTATGACCAGTTCGGCCACGCCGGCGTCGATCCGTCGGCCGGTGCGGGCGGTGGTGCAGGTTTCGGCGCTGGCGCAAGTTTCAGCGATATCTTCGGTGATGTGTTCGGCGACATCTTCAGCGGCGGACGCGCCGGTGCCGGCGCTGGCGCGGGCCGTACGCGCGTGGTGCGTGGTGCCGATCTGCGCTACAACCTCGACCTGACACTGGAAGAAGCGGTGCATGGCACCACGGTGAAGATTCGTGTACCCACGCAAGTGACCTGCACGACCTGCGGTGGCACCGGCGCCAAGGCCGGCACCAAGCCCACCACTTGCGCCACCTGCGCCGGTCACGGCCAAGTGCGCATGCAACAGGGGTTCTTCTCCATTCAGCAGACCTGTCCACGTTGCCATGGCGCAGGCACCATGATCAGCGATCCCTGTGTCACCTGTCACGGCCATGGCCGCGTGCAGGAACAGAAGACGCTGTCGGTGAAGGTGCCGCCCGGCGTCGACAATGGAGATCGCATCCGGTTGGCGAGCGAGGGTGAGGCAGGCGAAAATGGTGGACCACCCGGCGATCTCTATGTGCAGATTCGCGTCAAGGAACATGCCATCTTCGGTCGTGAAGATAACAACCTGTTCTGCGAAGTACCAATCAGTTTCATCGCCGCCGCGCTCGGCGGTGAACTCGAGGTGCCGACGCTGGACGGCAAGGTGAACCTGAAGATTCCGCCCGAGACCCAATCCGGCAAGGTGTTCCGGTTGCGAGGCAAAGGTGTCAAACCAGTGCGTGGCGGCGCCGAGGGCGATCTGCTGTGCCGGGTGCTGGTCGAGACACCGGTCAATCTAACGGGCAAGCAGAAGGAGCTGTTGCGTCAGTTCGAGGCGAGCATGCAAAGTGGCGGTGAACGCCATAACCCGCAGGCCGACTCCTGGCTGAACGGGGTGAAGAAGTTTTTTGAAGCGATGAAGTTTTAGTGAAACGATGAATGATGAACGACGCAATCCGGGAAGCTTGGGTTGCAATGACTGGCTTGTGCCAACACAACTTAAAGTGATTATCGGGATTCACTTCATGATGCAAATATCGTATACCCCATTCATCGTTCATCGCTCCGCATTCCCGGAAGGACTTCCACTATGACCCGAATTGCAATTGCCGGTACCACCGGCCGCATGGGCAAGGCCTTGATCGAGGCCTGCACACAGAGTAAGGATGTGCAACTCACCGCGGCATTTGATCATGGCGGCTGCACAGCGCTTGGTAGTGATGTTGGAGAAATCGCCGGTGTGGGACGGTTAGGGTTAAAGCTGGCGAGCGATGTCGCGTCGCACTGTGCCGATTTCGACGTGCTCATCGACTTCACCCGTCCCGAGGCCACGCTGGCGCATTTGGCCATCTGCCGCCAGGCCGGCAAACGTTTGGTGATCGGCACTACCGGCTTCAGCCCGGAACAACGTGAAGAGATCACCGCCGCATCCCGTGATATCGGCATCGTATTTGCTCCCAATATGAGCGTCGGCGTGAACTTGTGCTTCAAGTTGCTGGATCTCGCGGCACGTGTGCTTGGCGATGAGGTCGATATCGAAGTCATCGAGGCGCATCACCGCCACAAGGTGGATGCACCCTCAGGTACTGCGCTGCGCATGGGCGAGGTGGTTGCCAAGGCTCTGGGCCGCGACCTCAAGGACTGCGCCATCTACGGCCGCGAAGGTGTGACCGGGGAACGCGACCGCAAGACCATCGGCTTCGCCACCATTCGCGCCGGCGACATCGTCGGCGACCACACCGTGCTGTTCGCCGGCGCCGGTGAGCGCATCGAGATCACCCACAAAGCCTCCAGTCGCCTGACCTTCGCCAATGGCGCGCTGCGCGCGGCGGGCTGGCTGATGGCACATGAACAGGGTCTGTTCGATATGCAGGATGTACTGAATCTCAAGGGCGGGTAGTGCGGCAGGCGTACGCGGTGGAGAGCTACAAGTGCCACAAGCGGCTCAAATAACCGGCCATTTGGCTTTCCTGTAGGCCCCCGATTGCAGTAGAATACGCACCTATTCCACGTAACCCAAATTGCGTGATCGAGCGGGAAGTGCCCCCAGGCTGCTTCCCGCTTTGCACATCTTGCGGAGGTCAGTTTGAGCATGTCAGCCCTGTTGGCCCTGGAGGACGGTAGCCTGTTCCGGGGCGTGGCCATTGGTGCCGCCGGACTGACCAGTGGCGAGGTAGTGTTCAATACTGCCATGACCGGTTATCAGGAAATCCTCACTGACCCATCCTATTGTCGGCAGATCGTCACCCTGACCTATCCGCACATCGGCAATACCGGCGTCAACACGGAGGACGAGGAGTCGGCACGTATTCATGCCAGCGGCCTGGTGATCCGGGATCTGCCGCCGGTGGCCAGCAACTGGCGTTGCCGCTCCAATCTGGACGACTACTTGCGCGAACACAAGGTGGTCGGCATCGCCGGCATCGATACCCGCCGTCTGACCCGCATTCTGCGCGAAAAAGGTGCCCAGAACGGCTGTATCATGGCTGGAGACGCCATCGATGAAATCGCTGCACTGGCCGCAGCCCGCGCCTTCCCGGGTCTCAAGGGCATGGATTTGGCAAAAGTGGTTAGCACCGCCAAATCCTATGAATGGACCGAGGGCGTCTGGCAATTGGAAAACGGCCATGTCGATCGCGCTGCAGAGACGTGCTATCACGTGGTCGCTTATGATTACGGGATAAAGCGCAATATCCTGCGCATGCTCGCCGAACGGGGCTGTCGCATCACCGTGCTGCCGGCACAAACACCCGCCGGGCAGGCGCTGGCATTGCAGCCCGATGGTATCTTCCTGTCCAACGGCCCCGGCGATCCCGAGGCCTGTGACTATGCGATCAGCGCCACCCGCACCTTGATGGAAACCGGTATCCCGGTGTTCGGTATTTGTCTGGGCCACCAGCTGCTGGGCTTGGCCAGCGGCGCCAGGACGCTGAAAATGAAATTCGGTCATCACGGCGCCAACCATCCGGTACAGGATCTGGTCTCCGGCCGCGTCATGATCAGCAGCCAGAACCACGGCTTCGCGGTGGATGAAGCAACCTTGCCTGAAACATTGAGGGCCACCCACCGTTCCCTGTTCGACGGTTCACTGCAAGGCATTTCCCACAGCGACCTCCCGGTATTCAGCTTTCAGGGTCACCCTGAGGCGAGCCCGGGTCCGCACGACGTATCGCCGCTGTTCGATCGATTTATTGAAGAGATTAAAGATAAAAGATGAAAAATAAAAGAATAGCGAGGATGGATATGCGGCGTAGTGCCGAAACGCGACTTTTATCTCTCCTCTTTTATCTTTCCTCCATCTGAATTTATATGCCAAAACGTACCGACATAAAAAGCGTCATGATCATCGGCGCCGGCCCGATCGTCATCGGTCAGGCCTGCGAGTTCGATTACTCCGGCGCGCAAGCCTGTAAGGCGCTGCGCGAGGAGGGCTATCGCGTCATCCTGGTCAATTCCAATCCGGCCACCATCATGACCGATCCGGAAATGGCCGATGCCATCTACATCGAGCCCATCCACTGGCGCACACTGGAACACATCATCGAAAAGGAGCGTCCTGATGCCTTGCTGCCCACCATGGGCGGACAGACGGCGCTCAACACCGCCCTTGATCTGGTACGTGAAGGTGTACTGGAGAAATACGGCGTGGAGATGATCGGTGCCTCGCGTGATGCCATCGACATGGCTGAGGACCGCGAGCGCTTCCGCAAGGCCATGCACCAGATCGGTCTGAAGACGCCGCGTGCCGCCATCGCCCACAGCATGGAAGAGGCGTTGCAGGTGCAGGCTCAGGTCGGCTTCCCGACCGTGATCCGGCCGTCCTTCACCATGGGCGGCAGTGGCGGCGGTATTGCCTACAACCGCGAGGAATTCATCGAGATCTGCGAGCGCGGCCTGGATCTGTCACCGACCAGCGAGCTGCTTATCGAAGAGTCGGTGCTGGGCTGGAAGGAATACGAGATGGAGGTCGTGCGTGACCGCGCCGACAACTGCATCATCATCTGTTCCATCGAAAACTTCGACCCGATGGGTGTGCACACCGGTGACTCTATCACGGTAGCGCCGGCGCAGACACTCACTGACAAGGAATACCAGATTATGCGCAACGCCTCGCTGGCGGTGTTGCGCAAGATCGGCGTCGAGACCGGCGGTTCGAACGTGCAGTTCGCCATCAATCCGGCCAACGGCCAGATGACCATCATCGAAATGAACCCGCGCGTGTCACGTTCTTCGGCGCTGGCCTCCAAGGCCACCGGGTTCCCCATCGCCAAGATCGCCGCCAAGCTGGCCATCGGTTACACGCTTGATGAACTCAGGAACGAGATCACCGGCGGTGCGACACCGGCGTCCTTCGAGCCTACCATCGACTACGTGGTCACCAAGGTGCCGCGCTTTACTTTTGAGAAATTCCCGCGTGCCGATGCGCGCCTTACCACGCAGATGAAATCCGTCGGCGAGGTAATGGCCATCGGCCGTACCTTCCAGGAATCCTTGCAAAAGGCATTGCGCGGACTGGAAATCGGCACCGATGGTCTGAACGAAAAGATCGATCCCGACGACGAAGACGCCATGGGCAGAATTCGCAACGAACTGCTGGTGCCGGGTGCGGAACGCATCTGGTATGTGGCCGACGCCTTCCGCGCCGGCATGACGCTGGAACAGGTGCATGAACTGTCGTACATCGATCCGTGGTTTCTGGCGCAGATCGAAGAGTTGGTCGGTATCGAGGCGGACGTGCGCGAGCAGGGCGTGACGGCGCTCACGGCCCAGCGTATGTTCGCTCTCAAGCGCAAGGGTTTTTCGGATAGACGTCTTGCCAGCCTGGTCGGCAACAGCGAAGGCGAGTTGCGTAGCCTGCGCCATCAACTCGGCATACGCCCGGTCTACAAGCGTGTCGACACCTGCGCCGCCGAGTTCGCTTCCAACACGGCCTACATGTACTCGACCTACGAAGAAGAATGCGAATCGGCACCGACCTCTCGCGACAAAATTGTAGTGCTGGGCGGTGGGCCCAACCGTATTGGCCAGGGCATCGAGTTTGATTACTGTTGCGTGCATGCCGCGCTGGCGCTGCGCGAGGACGGTTACGAGACCATTATGGTCAACTGCAATCCCGAGACCGTCTCCACCGATTACGACACCTCCGATCGTCTGTATTTCGAGCCCTTGACGCTCGAAGACGTGCTGGAGATTCTTCATAAAGAAAATCCCAAGGGTGTGATCGTGCAGTTCGGCGGTCAGACGCCGCTGAAGCTGGCGCGCGATCTCGAAGCCAATGGTGCGCCTATCATTGGCACTACGCCGGATTGCATCGATCTGGCCGAAGACCGCGAGCGTTTCCAGAAACTGATCGAGGAACTCGGCCTCAAGCAACCGCCAAACCGCACGGCACGCGATCCCGAGCAGGCCGTAATACTGGCGCGCGAGATCGGCTATCCGCTGGTGGTGCGTCCTTCCTATGTGCTGGGCGGGCGTGCCATGGAGATCGTCCATCAGGAAGAGGATCTGCGCCGTTACATGCGCGAGGCCGTGCAGGTCTCCAATGACTCGCCAGTGCTGCTGGACCGCTTCCTCGACGATGCCGTGGAAGTCGACGTGGACGCACTCGCCGATGGCGAGCAAGTGTTGATCGGTGGCATCATGGAGCACATCGAACAGGCTGGCGTACACTCCGGCGATTCGGCATGTTCGCTGCCGCCGTATACCCTGAGTGCTGAATTGCAGGATCGCATGCGGGAGCAAATTCAGAAAATGGCGCGCGGTCTCGGCGTGATCGGTCTTATGAATACGCAGTTCGCCATCCAGGGCAATGATATCTATGTGCTGGAAGTGAATCCGCGCGCATCGCGCACTGTGCCGTTCGTCTCCAAGGCAACCGGGTATCAACTGGCCAAGATCGCCGCGCGCTGCATGGTGGGCAATACACTGGCGATGCAGGGCGTGACCCGCGAACGCATCCCCGGATACTACTCGGTGAAAGAAGCGGTATTTCCGTTCGTCAAGTTCCCCGGTGTCGATCCTTTGCTCGGCCCGGAAATGAAATCCACCGGCGAAGTGATGGGTGTCGGGCGCAGCTTCGGCGAGGCCTTCGCCAAGGCGCAACTCGGTGCCGGCGTATGGCTGCCGCGCACCGGCAAGGTGTTTATCAGCGTGCGCGATGTCGAGAAAAGACGTGCCGTCGATGTCGCACGTGACCTGATCGCGCTGGGATTCGAAATACTGGCCACACGCGGCACAGCCGCAGTTCTAGAGGATGAGGGGCTGGCCTGTGTACGCGTCAACAAATTCACCGAAGGGCGTCCGAATATTGTCGACATGATCAAGAACGACGAAGTCGGCTTCATCGTCAATACCATCGAAGGTAAACAAGCTATCGCCGATTCCTACGAAATCCGTCGTGCCGCCTTGCAGCACAAGGTCAGCTATACAACCACGCTGGCTGGCGCCAAGGCCACCTGTCTGGCGCTTGGCTATCTGGATTCCGCTACAGTCAATAGCCTGCAGGACCTGCACAAGGAACTATCCGTATGAGCAAAGTCCCGTTGACCATCCGTGGCGCAGAAAAATTGCGCCTTGAGCTCAATAATCTGAAGTTCGTCGAGCGGCCGCGTATCACCGCCGCCATTGCCGAAGCGCGTGCGCACGGCGATCTGAAAGAAAATGCCGAATATCACGCCGCCAAGGAACAGCAAAGTTTCGTCGAGGGGCGCATCGCGGATATTGAAGGCAAGCTGTCACATGCGCATATCATCGATGTGACCACGCTCAATGCCAGCGGCAAGGTGGTGTTCGGCGCCACGGTGAAAATCACGGATGAAGACAGCGGTGAGGAAGTTACCTATCAGATCGTCGGCGAGGACGAGGCCGACATCAAATCCGGAATGATCTCGGTCAACTCACCGATCGCCCGGGCCTTGATTGGCAAGATGGAGGGTGATGTGGCCTCGGTGGCGACCCCGGGTGGAGGGCGGGAGTTCGAGATTGTGGAAGTGCTTTACATCTAGCGCTGCAGCGCCAGCCCTATCGGCTTGCGCACCATTGAAACAATCGCGGGTCGCCCCCATCAAGTAGATGTCTGCCATGAGTAAGGTATTGGCTCTATGAAGCGTATATTCCTGTTTCTGGTCACCAATATCGCTGTCATGTTGGTGCTTGGCATTGTCCTGAAGGTGCTGGGAGTTGACCGTATCCTCGATGCCCAGGGCAGCGGCCTCGATTACAATGCGCTGCTGATATTTTCCGCCGTGTTCGGCATGGGGGGCTCGTTTATCTCCCTGGCCATCTCCAAATGGTCGGCCAAGCGCATGATGGGTGCGCAGGTCATCGAGCAACCCCGTACCGAGGTCGAGGCATGGCTGGTCGGTACGGTGCGGCAACTGGCGCAACAGGCTGGTATCGGCATGCCCGAGGTAGCGGTATTCGAGTCGCCCGACCCGAACGCCTTCGCCACTGGCATGCGTCGTGACAACGCGCTGGTCGCGGTCAGCACCGGTTTGCTGGGCAGCATGAAGCGCGACGAGATCGAAGCTGTGCTCGGCCATGAGATATCCCACGTTGCCAACGGCGACATGGTGACACTGGCTCTGATACAAGGCGTAGTGAACACCTTCGTGATCTTCTTCTCACGGATCATTGGCTATCTTGTCGATCGCGTGGTATTCAAGGTAGAACGCGGTCACGGTCCGGCGTTCTGGATCACATCGATAATCGCACAGGTTGTATTGGGCGTTCTCGCCAGTATCATCGTCATGTGGTTCTCACGGCAGCGCGAGTTCCGTGCCGACGCCGGCGGGGCACGGCTGGCCGGCCGCGACAAGATGGTGGCGGCACTGCAGCGGCTGCAGTCGGCTCACGCGACCACATCCTTGCCTGATCAAATGGCGGCCTTCGGGATTGCCGGCGGCATTGGTCATGGCTTGAAGCGCCTGTTCATGTCACATCCGCCACTGGAAGCACGCATC
>JBBQDK010000074.1:0-13053 GCA_038319625.1 Gammaproteobacteria bacterium | reverse complement strand
GGATAGAGGCCGTGAGTGGCAAGGTGTAAGTTGATTCCGGTGCAGGTTTTACCGCAGCCTTGCAGCGTGAACTCATAACGGCACGGTGCATGGCGCGGAACAACGTCTGAAAACGCGACTACACCGCCTGCTGATCCGGCATCCCCAGACCGAATTTCTGCACCTTGCGGATCTCATCGCGCAGCCGTGCCGCCTCTTCGAATTCCAAATCGCGGGCATGCTTGTACATCTGCTGTTCGAGCTTCTTGATCTTCTGGATGAGTTTGGCCGGCGACAGCTTGGCGTACTCCAGCGTATCCTCTGCGGCCTTGGCGTACTGGCGCGGCGAACCGGGTGCGCCGGAATAGGCGCCTTCCATGACATCCGTGACGGCCTTCTCGACGCTGCGCGGTGTGATGCCGTGCAGTTCGTTATAGGCGATTTGCTTGGCGCGGCGGCGATCGGTCTCGCCCATGGCGCGTTCCATGGAGCCGGTGATCCTGTCGGCATAGAGAATCGCCTTGCCGTGCAGGTTGCGCGCGGCGCGGCCTACGGTCTGGATCAGCGAGCCTTCGGAGCGTAGAAAGCCTTCCTTGTCGGCATCGAGAATCGCCACCAGCGACACCTCGGGCAGGTCCAGGCCCTCGCGCAATAAATTAATGCCCACCAGCACATCGAACACGCCGAGCCGCAAATCGCGCAGGATCTCGACGCGCTCGACGGTCTCGATGTCGGAATGCAGGTAGCGCACCCGCACGCCATGCTCGTGCAGATACTCGGTGAGGTCCTCGGACATGCGCTTGGTCAGTGTAGTCACCAGTACGCGCTCCCCGGCCGCCGCCCGTAGACGGATCTCGGACAGCAGATCGTCGACCTGCGCGGTTGCCGGGCGCACTTCTACCTCGGGATCGATCAATCCGGTGGGGCGCACCACCTGCTCCACCACTGCACCTGCATGGGTCCGTTCGTAAGGCCCCGGTGTCGCGGAGACATAAATTGCCTGCGGTGCATTGCGCTCGAATTCGTCGAAGCGCATCGGCCGGTTGTCGAGCGCCGAGGGCAGCCGGAACCCGTACTCGACCAGCGTTTCCTTACGCGAACGGTCGCCCTTGTACATGGCACCAAGTTGCGGAATGGTGACGTGGCTCTCATCGATCACCAGCAGCGCGTTGGGCGGCAGGTAATCGAACAGGGTCGGCGGTGCCTCGCCGGCTTGGCGACCGGACAGATAGCGTGAGTAATTTTCGATGCCGGAACAATAGCCGAGCTCCAGCATCATTTCCAGATCGAAACGGGTGCGCTGTTCGAGCCGCTGAGCCTCGACCAGCTTGTTAATGCTGTACAGCTGTTCCAGCCGTTCCTTGAGTTCGACCTTGATCAGTTCGACCGCATCGAGAATGGTCTGCCGTGGCGTGACATAGTGTGTACTGGGGTAGACGGTCAGGCGCGGCACGCGGCGCAGCACTTCACCGGTCAGCGGATCGAAATAAGACAGTTGCTCGATACGGTCATCGAACAATTCCACACGTACCGCTTCGCGGTCGGATTCCGCTGGAAAGATATCCAGCACATCGCCGCGGGCACGGTAGGTCCCTCGATGCAGTTCGACATCGTTGCGGGTGTACTGCAGTTCAGCGAGCCGGTGCAACAGGTGCCGCTGATCGACCTTGTCGCCACGATCGAGGTGCAGCACCATACTCAGATAACTGCGTGGATCGCCCAAGCCGTAGATGGCCGAAACCGTGGCGACGATGATGCTGTCCGGGCGCTCCAGCAGGCCCTTGGTTGCCGACAGGCGCATCTGCTCAATGTGCTCGTTGATGGAGGCATCCTTCTCGATATAGGTATCGGAGGACGGCACATAGGCTTCCGGCTGGTAATAGTCGTAATAGGAAACGAAATATTCCACAGCATTATCCGGAAAAAACTCGCGGAACTCACCGTAGAGCTGCGCGGCCAGCGTCTTGTTCGGCGCCATCACCAGGGTCGGGCGTTGCAGGGCCTGGATGACATTGGCGATGGTGTAGGTTTTGCCGGAGCCGGTCACGCCCAACAGGGTCTGGGCGGCCAAGCCGTCCGTCAGACCTTCGGTCAGGCCCAGGATCGCCGCCGGCTGATCACCGGCGGGCTGAAACTGTGAGACTAGGCGGAATTTTTCGGACATGGAGGCTTCAGCAATGCGGGCACATCCAGTATTATTGCACACTCAAGCCAGCGAGTTGTTTCACACCCAGACGCAAAGCCGCCACAGTCACGCAGAAGCCCGGGATAACAGTCCCGACCTGTGTGGATTTTTTGCGCCTTTGCGTCTTTGCGTGAGATAGTTGCCGGCATACCATGAACTCTGGAACCACCAACTTGAACATCAAGCTTTCCGACCGCGTCGGCCGCATCAAGCCTTCCCCTACCCTTGCCGTCAGCGCACGCGCCGCCGCACTCAAGGCCGAAGGCCGCGACATCATCGGGTTGGGTGCCGGCGAGCCGGACTTCGATACGCCGGAACATATAAAACAGGCGGCCATCGATGCCCTGCACATGGGCTTCACCAAGTACACGGCCGTGGACGGCACACCGGCGCTGAAACAGGCCATCATCGCCAAGTTCAAACGTGACAACGGTCTCGATTACGAACCCAGGCAAGTGCTGGTTTCCTGTGGTGGCAAACAGAGCTTCTACAACCTGGTCATGGCCTTGCTCGATCCCGGTGACGAAGTCATTATCCCCGCGCCCTATTGGGTGTCCTATCCCGACATGGTGCTGCTCGCGGACGGCGTGCCGGTAATCGTGTTCGCCGGTATCGAGCAGGGGTTCAAGATCACCGCGCAGCAACTGGAAGCGGCCATCACGCCAAGGACCCGGCTGATCGTCATCAACAGTCCGTCCAACCCCACCGGGGTGGCCTACAACCGCGCAGAGCTTGCTGCGCTCGGCGAGGTGATACGCCGTCATCCCGATATACTGATCGCCACGGATGATATGTACGAACATATCCTCTGGACCGCGGAACCATTCGCCAACATTCTCAACGTCTGCCCTGACCTTTATGAGCGCACCATGGTCCTGAACGGCGTGTCCAAGGCCTATGCCATGACCGGCTGGCGCATCGGTTACGCAGCAGGCGCCGCCGGCCTGATATGCGCCATGACCAATGTGCAGTCGCAGAGCACCTCAAACCCGACATCAATCTCCCAGGTCGCCGCGCAGGCGGCACTGGAAGGCGACCAGACCTGCATCCGGACGATGTGCAAGGCCTTCAAGGAACGCCACGATTTTCTGCTGGAGTCGCTTAATGACATCGATGGTGTGCATTGCCTGCCCTGTCAGGGCACCTTTTACATGTTCGCTAATGTGCAGGATGTGATCGCGCGCCTCGACGGCATCGATGACGACGTGGCGCTGGCCGAACATCTGATCAACAAGGCCGGCGTGGCCCTGGTACCGGGCTCGGCCTTCGGTGCGCCGGGCTATCTGCGCCTGTCTTTTGCCACCGGGCTGGATACTTTACGGGACGCACTGGAGCGCATCAGGCGCGTTTTGCGGTAACATGCCGACTCACCGCGCGGCATTCTTCAGTGCCGAGCCGCGGTGATTCCAGTCACTCGATACACCACAAGCCTCAAGAACGGAGGATACGGATATGGATATCCGGTTATGCCCACAAGTCAGAACCCGCAACCCGTTGCACAGTGGATTCACCCTGCTGGAGTTGCTGGCCACATTGACCATCGCCGCCATTCTGGCACTGCTAGTCGTTCCCACCTTTCATACCTTGCTCATGAACAACCGCATGAGCACCCAGATCGATGAACTCATGACGGCATTGCAAGGCGCGCGCAGTCAGGCGATCTCCCGTCAGCAGCATATCGTGTTGTGCCCGAGCATTGATCAGGTCACCTGCCTGAACAGCAGCGCCTGGCAGACCGGCTGGATAATGTTCGCGGACCGCAATAACAACCAACAGTTCGACAGGATGGACCGGCCATTGCGTGTCCATAACACTACCAACAAAGGCTTGTCCATCTCCGGCAGCAACGGCAGACAACGCATCGTTCTGAGACCCGATGGCACGGCCGGCGGCAGTAATGCATCCTTCACCTTTTGCGATGCGCGCGGGCCGGGGCAGGCGCGTGCTGTTATGCTCGCATTGAATGGACGTCCACGGATAGCGCGCGCCCGATCGGATGGTTCGCCCTTGAAGTGTCCGTAACTGCCGCGTTGGCGCTACAGTCGAGTGATTCCGTACGCAGTGTCAAGCGCCGCGGTCATGCTTGCAAGACCGCAAATGATCCCGTCAGTGGCTTGTTACTATTGACGCTGACGCACCTGATCCAGTACGATTGCCGTCCTTTCGCAGCAATAATTCCCCGGTAGCTCAGTCGGTAGAGCAAGTGACTGTTAATCACTGGGTCGGCGGTTCGAATCCGTCCCGGGGAGCCATTTCATCATCCAGCAACATCCAACACCGTCCTAAACCCCCTGTAATTCAAGCCTTCCAAGCCCTTCCCTCGTCTCATGCCATCCAGCGTTATCCATTGACATACCGTCGCCTTGGCGGTATTTCTGACGGTACCTTACCCATTGTCAAAGGGAGATACCGTCAAATGGCACTTTCCGATGCAGCTGTACGCAACATCAAGGCGACCGACAAACCGCGCAAACTGAGTGATGAACGCGGGTTGTATCTGTTGATCAACAAGGCGGGCAAGTATTGGCGTTTCGATTACCGCTACGGCGGCAAACGCAAGACTTTTTCAATCGGTGTCTATCCCGACGTGTCACTCGCGCAAGCGCGTGAGCGATGCAATCAGGCGCGCACACTGCTGGCCAATGGCGCCGACCCTGCCGTCGTGAAGCAGGCCAGCAAGGCGGCAACCGAAAACAGTTTCGAGGCAATCACGCGCGAGTGGCACGCCAAGTTTTCTCCGGGCTGGGTGCCACATCATGCGGACAAGATCATTAAACGTTTTGAGCGTGAAGTGTTCCCGTGGAGAGGAATAAGGCATGGCCACCTTGGAAATAACCCTGGCTGAAGCGCAAAAGAATAACCGAGTCTGTCCCCAACCCCAGCCCTGGCAGGCACTATACGATTTGCTGCCCAACAAGCGACGCAAGGGTGGTGGCTGGGAGCCCGCGTTGCCGCTCATCCTGGCAGCTTGGTGGGATACGCCGTCAATGATGAAGGCTCTCCGTTTCCGAGAACATATTGAGTGGGCGGCAGATCAAGGTTGCCTGGATCAGGTATATGCGTACCTGTCAGGTCTGAATGAAGAACAATGGCATCACCTGGATGAGTAGCACCGTGTTGTAAGCTCAGTAGGACGTTCCGCACCGAATATCTGGTACGCCCGCTAGCTGAGCCTCACGGAGGGGGAACGATGGATCAGGCCGAACTATTTGACCCAGAAGAACAAGCTGCCCGGTCGCTGCTCGATCAGCTGCTGGAAGATTCCCGGCTATTCAGCAAAAGTGCCGATTACAAAGCATTGCTCGATTTCGTAGTTCGCATGCGCAACTTTGCCCCGTTCAATGCCATGCTGTTGCAAGTGCAGAAACCGGGCTTGAGATATGCAGCCTCAGCGCGGGACTGGGGGGAGCGTTTTAATCGCACAGTAAAACAAGACGCCAGACCCTTGCTGATTCTCTGGCCCTTCGGTCCGGTGGCGTTGGTGTATGATTTCGTCGATACCGACGGGGATGATGTGCCGGAACATGTTTTTGCATTCCCAGCCAAGGGCACGATGACAGAAAGTAATGTGGCCGGCTATGTCGACTGCATGGCAAGGAAAGGGCTGGAGACGATATTTATTGATGCAGGCGACAACAAGGCCGGCAGCATCACAGCGGTGAAACGCGCGGTAAACCCAAAGGACATCCCGCACTACACAGTAAGGATCAACAAAAACCATAGCCCGAACGCCCAGTTTGCCACCCTGGCGCACGAACTGGGCCACCTGTATCTCGGTCACCTCGGCAGGGACAAGGCCCTCAACATCCCCGGCCGGAATGGCCTCCGGCACAATCAGCGGGAGATAGAAGCGGAATCGGTGGCATATCTTGTATGCTCACGGCATGGCGTCGAGGTCAGCTCGCAGTCCTACCTGGCAAGCCACGTAGAAAAAGACACGACAATCGATAACCTAGACCTCTATCAGGTCATGCGGGCCAGCGGTCATGTCGAAACCCTGCTGGGTTTGGCCGCACACTCGAAAATTTAACCGACGTAACGAAAGAAAACGAATGGCAATCAAGAAATCCGAACTCTACTCCTCCCTCTGGTCCAGTTGCGACGAACTGCGCGGCGGCATGGACGCCAGCCAGTACAAGGACTACGTCCTGGTCCTGCTGTTCATCAAATACGTCAGCGACAAATACGCCGGCCAGCCCTACGCCCCGATCACCATTCCGCCGGGCGCCAGCTTCAAGGACATGGTCGCCCTCAAGGGCAAGCCGAGCATCGGCGACGACATCAACAAGAAGATCATCGCCCCCTTGGCCAACGCCAACAAACTGTCCGACATGCCGGACTTCAACAGCGCCGACAAGCTCGGCAGTGGCAAGGAGATGGTGGACCGGCTCACCAACCTGATCGCCATCTTCGAGAACAAGGCGCTCGATTTTTCCAAGAACCGCGCCGATGGCGACGACATTCTCGGCGACGCCTACGAATACCTGATGCGCCACTTCGCCACCGAGAGCGGCAAGAGCAAAGGCCAGTTCTACACGCCCGCCGAAGTCAGCCGCATCATCGCGCAGATCCTCGGCATCCATGACGCCAAGACCACCAATGCCACCACCGTCTACGACCCCACCTGCGGCTCCGGTTCCTTGCTGTTGAAGGTGGGCGACGCGGCCGGCACCGCCGTCACGCTTTACGGCCAGGAAAAGGACAGCGCCACCAGCGGCCTCGCGCGCATGAACATGATCCTGCACAACAAGCCTACGGCGCTCATCACCCAGGGCAACACCCTGGCCGACCCCAAGTACAAAGACGGCGCCACGCTCAAGACCTTCGACTACGTCGTCGCCAATCCGCCCTTCAGCGACAAACGCTGGAGCACCGGCATCGATCCGCTGCACGATCCCTACGACCGCTTCCAATCCTTCGGCACGCCGCCCGCCAAGCAGGGCGACTATGCCTACCTGCTGCACATCGTCCGCTCGCTCAAGAGCACCGGCCCCAAAGGAACTGGAAAGGCCGCGTGCATCCTGCCGCACGGCGTGCTGTTCCGTGGCAATGCCGAGGCCGACATCCGCCGCAATCTGGTGCGCAAGGGTTACATCAAAGGCATCATCGGCCTGCCGGCCAATCTGTTTTACGGCACCGGCATCCCCGCCTGCATCGTCGTCATCGACAAGCAGGATGCCCACACCCGCAAGGGCATCTTCATGATCGACGCCAGCAGCGGCTTCATGAAAGACGGCCCCAAGAATCGCCTGCGCAGCATGGACATCCACAAGATCGTCGATGTCTTCAACAAGCAGCTCGACGTCCCGAAATACGCGCGCATGGTCGCCGTCGAAGAGATCGAGAAGAACGAGTTCAATCTCAACCTGCCGCGCTACATCGATAGCCAGACGGCCGAGGACCTGCAAGACATCGCGGGCCACTTGCAGGGCGGCATCCCCCGTGCCGATGTCGACGCTCTCGAAAGCTACTGGACCGTCTGCCCTGGTCTCCGGCGGACCTTGTTCCAGGAGAACCGTCCCGGCTACCTCGATCTGGCCGTGGACAAATCAGCCATCAAGCCCGCCATCTATGAACATCCGGAATTCGCCGCCTTCATCACCGGCATGAACGCCCACTTCGATACCTGGCGGCAGAAAACCGCCAAAGCCCTGCGCCAGTTGCAGCCCGGTTGTCATCCGAAGGACACCATCGTCGAACTGTCCGAAGACCTGCTGGCCCATTACACCGGCCAACCGCTTATCAGCCACTATGATGTCTATCAACACCTCATGGACTACTGGGCCGAGGTCATGCAGGACGACTGCTACCTGATCGCCGCCCCGAGCGATCAAGGCGGCGGATGGAAGGCCGAGACCTACCGCATTATCGAGAAAGACAAGAAGGGCAAGGAAAAGGACAAAGGCTGGACCTGCGACCTCGTGCCCAAGCCGCTCATCGTCGCCCGCTACTTCGCCAAAGAACAGGCCGCCCTCGACCAACTCGCCGCCGAACTGGAAAGCGTCACCGCGCAAAAGACCGAGCTAGAGGAAGAACACAGCGGTGACGAAGGCGCCTTCGCCGAACTCGACAAAATCAACAAGGCCAACGTCACCGCCCGCCTGAAAGAGATCAAAGGCGACAAAGAGGCCAAGGACGAAGCCGCCGCGCTCAAAGCATGGCTCAAGCTCGCCAATGATGAGGCGGACCTGAAGAAAGCTCTAAAGGACGCCGAGGCCGAACTGGATGCCAAGGCTTACGCCCACTATCCCAAACTCACTGAGGCCGAGATCAAGACGCTGGTGGTGGACGACAAATGGCTCGCGGTGCTGGATCGTGACATTCATGGCGAAATGGATCGCATCAGCCAGGCGCTCACCCAGCGCGTGAAGGAACTGGCCGAACGTTACGAAACGCCGCTGCCGCGCATGGTCAACCGTGTGACCGAACTGGAAGCGAAAGTGAACGCGCATCTGCAACGGATGGGCTTCGCATGACATCGACAATCACATCAAACGTAGGTCGCGTTAGCCCGATAGGGCGTAACCCGACAAACCTGTGCGGAGCACCGAAAGCTGTTGGGTTACGCTGCGCTAACCCAACCTACATATACGACATATACGACGGCAACCAGGTGTGGATGGGGTTCGCATGGAAGTGAGAGAGGCGACCGTGCGTTATGAACCGCAGCAGGATGCGACCTGCCCACCGGGTTATAAGCAGACTGAGGTGGGCGTTATTCCGGAGGATTGGGACGATAGGGATCTTGGTGATGTCATTGTTTCTCTTGAGGCTGGAGTTAGCGTCAATTCGATAGACAAAGACAAGAATGTATCTGCGCACGATATGTCAATCCTTAAGACATCATGCGTTATCGGAGGAAAATTTATTCCCGAAGAGTGTAAAACTATCGTTGATCGTGACCTCCATCGAGCAAAACTTAACCCACGCAAGGACACGATTTTATTTAGCCGCATGAATACACCAGCTTTGGTAGGTGAGTGTGGCTATGTTGATCGTGACTACCCAAATCTCTTCTTGCCAGATCGCTTGTGGATGACACGTCACGATAACAATGCGCCACATTGTGTCCGTTGGCTCGCATACCTTTTGAGTTCGCGATTATTCAATCGTGTTATCAAGGAGTCTGCAACCGGCACAAGTGGGAGTATGAAGAACATCTCCAAAAGTTCTTTACTAGGTGTTCGCATTCCCTTTCCACCCACCAAAGCCGAACAAGAAGCCATCGCCGAGGCGTTGAGCGATGCGGATGCCCTCATCGAATCCCTCGCGCAGCTCCTCGCCAAAAAACGCCACCTCAAACAAGGCGCCATGCAGGAATTGCTCACCGGCAAGCAGCGCCTGCCGGGGTTTAGTGGGGAGTGGGAGGTGAAGCGGTTGGGGGATGTGGCATCTCTATATCAACCAGTGACGATATCAGCCAATCAATTTAAAGATTCTGGTTACCCAGTTTATGGTGCGAATGGAATCGTTGGCCACTTTGACAAGTTTAATCATGAAACTTGGCAAGTTACGGTTACCTGCCGCGGTTCGACATGTGGCACGGTAAACCGAACTGTTGATAAATGCTGGATTACCGGAAACGCCATGGTTGTGAATTGTGAAGAGAGCGCGCAGGTAGACAAGGCATACATTTATTACCTTCTTTCGTCGAAAGACTTGTCAATTTGCATTACCGGAACTGGACAACCTCAAATTGTCAGGACACCTCTTTCCAACTATGAATTAAATATTCCCATCAATGTAGATGAACAAACCGCCATCGCCACCATCCTCTCCGACATGGACACCGAGATCGCCGCGCTGGAAGAAAAACTCGCCAAGGCCCGCCACCTCAAACAAGGCATGATGCAGGAACTGCTCACCGGGAGGATACGCCTGGTATGAAACGCTATTATCGCATCATGCTGGGCAAGAAGAGCGTTTACGCCGCAGAGTGCTTTGCCGGTGGGTTTATCGGCTCCGGCCTTGGCGGCATCAAACGCGACATCGGCCAGCACCTGCCCGATGATTTCCGCAGTTTCAGTCAGCAGTTCATTCCGGAGATGCAGAAGCTGCACCCAGACAAATCCAAGATTGCCTATGGCTTATGGTGTGGTTTTGGCTGGACGATCTGCAAAGGCATTCGTCTGGGCGACATCGTCCTGTGCCCGGATGGGTCCGGTGCTTATCGCGTAGGCGAGGTCACGGGCGAGTACAGCTATGTCGATGGTGGCGTCATCCCGCATCGGCGGCCGGTCCGCTGGCTGACGCAGAGCATCAATCGCGCCGACATGAGCGAGACGCTGCGCAATTCCGCAGGCTCCATCGGCACCGTCTCCGAGATTACAAAATACGCGGACGAACTCGCAAAGCTGATCGGCGGCTGCGCGCCGCCGGACCTGATTGCCACGGACACGACCGTCGAAGACCCGGGCTCCTTCGCGCTGGAGCGGCATCTTGAAGATTTCCTGGTCCAGAACTGGGCGCAGACCGAGCTGGGCAAGCACTACGACATCTACGAAGAGGAGGGTGAAAAAGTCGGTCAACAGTACCTGACAGACACCGGCCCGCTGGACATCCTCGCCGTCAGCAAAGACAAGCAGTCCTTACTCGTGGTGGAACTGAAAAAGGGCCGCGCCAGCGACGTCGTGGTCGGCCAGACCCTGCGCTACATGGGCTACGTTCAGGATGAACTGGCGGAAAACAACCAAACCGTTCGCGGCGTCATCATCGCACTGGAAGACGACCAGAGAATCCGCCGGGCACTGAGCATGACACCGAGCATCGATTTCTATCGCTATCAGATTAGCTTCAAGTTGGTGAAGGGGTGATATGAGCGGCGTCGGTAGAGCGCGATGTATCTTCGTCTGGCATCCCGGCCCGGGCTATGATATTTTCAGTAAAACCACCCCCTATTACTGAAAAAATTGCCGATTAAAAAACATGCAAGCTATTGAACAAAAGATACTTTCAAGGATATATGGGCGCGGGAAGGGGTGGGCGTTCACCAAGATCGATTTCGTCGCCGAATTTGGCGAGGTCAATATCCACCAGGCGCTTTCAAGCCTGACCAAGACAGGCAAGATCCGTCGGGTCTGTCGCGGGGTTTATGACTATCCCGGCTACAGCGAACTGCTCGGCCAGGCCCTGAGCCCGGATATCGATCAGGTGGCCCAGGCGCTGGCGCGTAAATTTAATTGGCGTATCCAGCCTTCCGGTGATGCGGCCTTGAACCTGTTGGGGCTTTCCACGCAGGTGCCCGGTAAGTGGATCTATCTCTCCGATGGACCGAGCCGCCAGTACGACATCGGCAAGCATAGCCTGGTGTTCAATAAATCCGCGTTGAAGGACGCCGGTTTTAAATACCGGGAGAGTGCCTTGCTGGTGCAGGCGCTCAAGGCATTGGGCAAGGAGCATGTCGATAGTGCTGTCATCAAGACCCTGCGAAAACGCATCGAACCGGACAACTGCGCGCGCATTCTCAAAGACACCCGCGCCGTGACCGGGTGGATCTATCAGATCATCAAGCAGCTGTGCGAAGGGCGTGATTGATGGATCGCGTGGCCCGTTTGCCGGCGGCGGAGCGTAGTGCGCTGTTTGCCGAAACCGCGGCGAGCATGGGCACGACCCCGGCCGTCATCGAAAAAGATTTCTGGGTAACCTGGGTGCTCGACCGCTTGTTTCGGGAACCGGCGCTGGCGCGGCTGTTGATATTCAAGGGCGGCACCAGTCTCTCCAAAGTCTACCGGCTGATCGAACGTTTCTCGGAAGACATTGACCTGATTCTGGATTGGCGTGGCCTGAGCGATGAAGACCCGCTGGCCGTGCGCTCGAAGGCGCAGCAGGAAAAACTGGCAACCGCAATCAACGAACAGGCGCAGGTGTTTATCGCTGGGGAATTGTTGGTGCAGGTGTCAGCGGCGCTGGATGGCGTTTGTGGTTGCGAGATAGAGGAGGATGACCCGCATGTCATCAGTATCCGCTATCCCGGCGCATTTCCCGATGCCTATCTACGCCCCGAGGTGCGGCTGGAGATAGGGCCGCTGGCCGCCTGGTTGCCGCACGAGGAGCGTGCGATCAGTTGTTACGCCGCCGAAGTCTTTCCGAATGTATTTGAACAGCGGGAATGTACGGTACGCGTGATCAAGGCGGAACGCACCTTCTGGGAAAAGGCGACGATACTGCATCAGGAGACGTATCGACCGGACGGAAACCCGCAACCGCCACGGTATTCGCGTCACTATTATGATCTGGCCAAAATGGCCGGGTCGCCTGCTAGAGCCGTCGCATTGGCTGATAGGGCGTTGTTGGCTAGCGTTGTCGAGTTCAAGCAACGCTTTTATCCGCGTGGCTGGGCACACTACGAGTTGGCCAAACCGGGTTCATTGCGCTTGGTACCGGAAGGCGCTGTATTTGCCGCCGTTGAGTCAGATTATCGTGCAATAGCAAATATGATCTTTGGCGTGGTGCCGAGCTTCGGTGAAATCATTCTGGTATTGCAGCAGTTACAGGACGACATCAACAGGTGAAGCAATGAATGCAGTCGGCCAACCAGAGCGTGCCACACAGAACCGGGTCATCGCGTTATTTTGCGATGAACTGGGTTTTCGCTATCTGGGGGATTGGACCGACCGCGACGGCAACAGCAACATCGAGGAAGGGCTGCTCACAGCGTACCTGGCCCGCTGCGGTTACACGGCGGCCCAGATCAGTAAGGCCATTTACGAGCTGCGCACCGCCGCGAACAACCACGGCCGGGGCCTCTATGGCAACAACCAGGAGGTTTACAAATTACTGCGCTATGCGGTGAAGGTGAAAACGCAGGCGGGAGAAAACACCGAGGATGTCTGGCTCATTAATTGGGATCAGCCGGAGCAGAACGATTTCGCCATCGCCGAGGAAGTCAC
>JBBQDK010000073.1:0-13071 GCA_038319625.1 Gammaproteobacteria bacterium | reverse complement strand
TAATCCCGCGCAGACCGGCACCAAGGCGGGCGCACTTTATGAACTGACCGTTGCGGCAGAACAGTCCGTTACGGTGCGTATACGGCTTACGAAATCAAACACGGCATCGCTAGGCAGGCCTTGGGCGGATTTTGACGCCATCCTCACCCGGCGGCGTACCGAGACGGATGAATTTTTCGCCGGGTTGCAGCACGCCATCGCCGACGCAGACGAACGACTGGTGCAACGCCAGGCCTATGCGGGAATGCTCTGGGGCAAACAATTTTTTCATTACGACGTACCGCTGTGGCTGCGGGGCGATCCGACCCAGCCACCACCACCGCCTGAGCGTAAGCACGGACGCAATGCCGGCTGGAAGCACCTGAACAATGCCGACGTAATTTCCATGCCGGACAAATGGGAGTATCCCTGGTTCGCCGCATGGGATTGGGCTTTTCATTGCGTGGCTCTTGTGGAGATCGACCCCGAGTTCGCCAAAAACCAGCTGATCCTGCTGATGCGTGAATGGTACATGCACCCGAACGGCCAGTTGCCCGCCTACGAATGGGCGTTCGGCGACGTCAACCCGCCGGTCCACGCCTGGTCGACGTTCCGCGTTTTTCAAATCGACCGCCGGCAGCGCCGGGAAAACAACCCGGAAGACCCCGGCGACCTCGGATTTCTGGAACGCGTGTTTCAAAAGCTGCTGCTGAATTTCACCTGGTGGGTCAACCGCAAGGATATGCATGGGCGAAACATTTTTCAGGGTGGTTTTCTCGGCCTGGACAATATCGGCGCATTCGATCACAGCAAGCCGTTGCCCACAGGCGGCTACATCGACCAGGCCGATGGCACGGGCTGGATGGCGATGTATTGCCTCAACCTTTTGCGCATCGCAATTGAACTGGCACAGCACGACGCTGTCTACGAAGATATCGCCACGAAATTTTTCGAGCACTTTCTCTCCATCGCCGGCGCCATCAACGGCCAGGACGAGGACTCTCTGGGCTTGTGGGACGAAGCGGATCAGTTTTACTACAACCACCTGAATCTGCCTGACGGGGAAAATGTGCCAATGAGAATCCAGTCTATCGTCGGCCTGATTCCGTTGCTGGCCGTCGAGGTACTGGAGCCGGAGTCGATGGCGAAACTGCCGGAATTTGTCAAGCGGATGAAATGGTATTTGCAGTACCGCCCGCAACTGGCCGCCCTCATCTCCGACTGGGAAATCGGCGGCACGGGTGATCGTATACTGCTCTCACTGTTGCGCGGTCACCGCATGAAGGCCTTGCTCAAACGCATGCTGGATGAAACCCAGTTTCTGTCCGATCAAGGCGTGCGCTCACTTTCAAAGGCGCACGAGCAAACGCCGTTTCGTTACGTCACCGGGGGGCAGGTTTACGAAGTGAGTTACTGGCCGGCGGAATCACGCAATGGTTTGTTCGGCGGCAATTCCAACTGGCGCGGCCCGGTATGGATGCCGATCAATTTTCTGCTCATCGAGTCGCTGCAAAAATTTCATCATTATTATGGCGACGATTTCAAGATCGAGTGCCCGTCCGGCTCGGGAACGTTCATCACCCTCAATGAGGTCGCCAACGAACTGACTCACCGCCTCGCCCGGATCTTTTTGAAAGGCACCGATGGCCAGCGACCGGTGCTGAAGTCCCACCCTAAACTCGCGACCGATCCACATTTCAAGGATTACGTGCTGTTCCATGAATACTTCCATGGTGAGAGCGGGCAGGGCCTGGGCGCCTCGCATCAGACCGGCTGGAGCGGACTGATCGCCAAGCTGCTTCGGCCCCGCAAAAAGTCGGTAGTGACACTCGCAAAAGATTCATGAGTATGGATCACTACGATTTCATCATCATCGGCAGCGGGGCCGGCGGCGGCACGCTGGCGCTGAAGCTCGCGCCCTCCGGTAAACGCATTCTCATCCTCGAACGCGGCGATTACTTGCCACGCGAAAAAGAAAATTGGCATCCGGCCGACGTCTTCGTGGATAACCGTTACGTGTCGAAGGACGCGTGGTACGACTCGAACGGCACACCGTTCCAGCCGGGTGTTCATTACTTCGTGGGCGGCGCGACCAAGATGTTCGGTGCCGCGATGTTTCGGCTACGACAGCGGGACTTTAGTGCCCACCGCACGGCGGACGGCATGACGCCCGACTGGCCGATTCGTTACGAAGACCTCGAACCCTACTACACGCAGGCCGAGCAGCTCTACCACGTTCACGGCCGACGCGGCGATGACCCTACCGAGCCACCGGCCAGCGCGCCCTATGCGTACCCGCCCGTGAGTCACGAACCGCGCATCCAGGAAATGGCCGATGGTTTACGGCGTGCGGGTTATCAACCGGCGTACGCACCCTGCGCCATCATGCTCGACGAGGCGGACCGGCCTTACAGTCAGTGTATTCGCTGCAATACCTGTGACGGCTATCCCTGCCTGGTGCACGCCAAGGCGGACGCGGAAGTCATCGCTGTCAGGCCCGCACTGAACTATCCGAACGTCAAACTGTTACGCAACACCCAGGTGCAACGACTTGAAACCGACCCCGGCGGACACACGGTCACCAAAGTGATCGCGGAGCGCGCCGGTCAGCGCGAGGAATACACCGGCAGCATTGTCATCGTATCCTGCGGCGCGGCCAATTCCGCGCGCCTGCTCCTGATGTCGGCCAACGACAAGTATCCGCACGGTCTGGCCAATGGTTCGGACAGGGTGGGTCGTCACTATATGTTTCACAACGCCATCGCGCTCATCGCGCTTTCAAAGCGCGAGAACCCAACCGTGTTTCAGAAGACACTGACGATCAATGACTTTTACCTTGGCGCACCCGACTACGAGTTTCCGCTCGGCAATATCCAGATGCTCGGCAAGTCGCAAGGGCCCATGTTCAAGGAGGATGCGCCGAAATTCGCGCCCGGCTTCACACTGGACCAGATAGCGCGGCACGCCGTGGATTTTTGGCTCACCAGCGAAGATCTGCCACTGCCACAAAACCGCGTGACCGTAAACGCCAAGGGTGAAATCCAGCTGCATTACGAGCCCACGAATGTGGAAGCCGTCACCCGGCTGCGCCAAAAATTGCAAACGATGCTGAAGCACATGGACATGCACCCGCACCTGATCCCAAACACGCTCTATATGGGAAAATACATCCCCATCGCCGGCGTCGCCCACCAGTCCGGCACCTGCCGGTTCGGCACCGATCCGAAAACCTCGGTACTCGACGTCAATTGCAAGACCCACGATCTCGACAACCTGTACGTCGTGGATACGAGTTTCTTTCCGAGCATCGGCGCGGTGAATCCGTCGTTGACTGCCATTGCCAATGCCTTGCGCGTGGGCGAGCATCTGCTGCAACGTATCGCATGACGAGCGGTCGGACGGCGCACGGTAAGGAAAGGGTGGCTGTGTACGGCGCCGGCTTGGTTCAAGGTATTGCCCTGGTCACGTTTCCGGCTGCCAGCACCATTTTCACCAGCGCGAGCCAGTACGGCCTCTCGAGCACGCAATATGGCGGGATGTTCGTGCCACAGGCGATCATGGCGATTGGTGCAGCGCTACTGGGCGCCGCCTTGACTCGACGCCTCGGTGCCAGGCGCATCTTTTTACTGGGACTCGTTGCGAATCTGTTGGCGATGCTGTTGCTCGTGGCGAGCGGGTTTGTGATGAATGAGCGCACGCTGGCTTATGCTGTCCTGCTCGCCGCCACGAGTTGCCTCGGTGCCGGTTTCGGGTTGACGGTGCCGGCGCTGAACACCTTCGCGGCCGGGTTCTTCCCGCGCAAGGTGGACAGAGCAGTGCTGGCGCTGAACGCGCTACTCGGCGCGGGGACCGCACTGGCGCCGGTCTTTGTTGCGCTGTTCGTCGGCCTGGGAATCTGGTGGGGATTGCCGGTATTGGTCGGCGTGCTACTCCTGAGCTTGCTGTTATTCAGTGCACGGCTGCCGTTGAGTGGGAACACGCAGACCGACGACTCCCGACTGAAACACGGGCACGCCGGATTTCCGGCCCGGTTCTGGGTGTTTGCCGCATTCGCGCTGTTGTACGGCGTGTGTGAAACCATGAATGGCAACTGGGCGTCGCTGTACATGGCCCAGCAAATTAACGCGAGCGCGACGCAGGCGGCACTCGCTCTGACCGCGTTTTGGAGTATGGTGACAGTCGGGCGCATCCTGTTTGCCGCCATCGATAAATGGCTTTCCGAACGCATCGTCTGTCAGGTCCTCCCCCTACTAATAGCTATCGCCTTTATTGCCACCGCCTTCCTGCGTCCGGGCCACCCGCTTCCCGGTATCGCGGCGTTTGCACTGGCCGGTCTGGCTTGCTCGGCACTGTTGCCACTCGCCATCAGCTTCGGTCAGGTGGAACTCAAGACCATCAGTGCATCGGTCGCGGGCGGGTTGATTGCGTTCTACCAGCTCGGTTACGGCATCGCGGCCTTCGGCGTCGGGCCCTTGCAGGCCCGAGCGGGCCTGAGCCTGGACACGATCTTCGGCGGGACGACCGTCGTCGCACTGGCGCTCGCGGTGGTCGCTGTACTCATCGCCCGGCGTCCCGCCGGAATCATTCCGGCCGCGCCACACGGGCGAATTTGAAGCTCGATCCGAACGTCAACTATCACCCACTCACGGAGTAGCGTCATGAAGCTAAAAGGCAAAGTCGCCATCGTCACCGGCGGTAACAGCGGTATCGGACTAGCGATTGTGCTGGAACTCGCTCGGCAGGGTGCCAACATCGTCATCGACTACGTTGCGCATCCCGAAGCGACCGAGGCACTGGAAAAGCAGGTCAGCGCCCTCGGTGACAGCGTTATCGGGGTGCAGGCCGACGTCAGCAAAGTCGCCGACCTGGAGCGTCTGATCGCTGCGGCCGTCGAGGCGTTCGGGCGCGTGGATATCATGGTCAACAACGCCGGCGTCGAGACGCGCACCTCGGTGCTCGACACGACCGAGGCGCAATACGAAAAGGTACTCGCCGTAAATCTCAAGAGTGCGTTCTTCGGTACCCAGCTCGCCGCGCGGCAAATGATCAAGCAGGGCGGCGGCCGCATCATCAACATCAGCTCCGTGCACGAAGACTGGCCGATGCCGGGTAACACCGCCTATTGCCTGTCCAAGGGGGGGATGCGCATGCTCACACGCACGGCGGGAGTCGAATTGGCCCCGCATGGCATCCTCGTCGTCGGCGTCGGCCCCGGCGCGGTGGCGACTCCGATTAACCTGTCCACCATGAGCGATACGGCGCTGTTGCAGAAACTCGACGCCGCGATTCCGCTTGGTCGTATGGCCCGCCCTGAGGAAATCGCAAGCCTGGTGGCGTTTCTCGCGGGTGATGGCGCGAGCTACATGACGGCCACCACGATCTTTGCCGACGGTGGTATTATGCACAGCAGTCCGGGACTGTAGGCGACGCGGCCATTGGCGAAGAATGGCATGGAAGCCTGCGGCGATGCGTACTTCTGGCCGCGGAGGTTGACTCAGTTGGGACATACCGCTCGTATGATGGCGCCGAACTTTGTCAGATCGCATCTGATATCCAATCGTACCGTACACATTACCGTGTTTGTGGTTACGCTCGGCCTGGTCAGCGCGGACATCAGCACCTGGAACGAGCTCGACATAGCCACGATCTATGGTCTTCCCTTGATGCTTGCCGGCGTCACGCGCAGTCGCCGGCTGCTCTGGGTCCTGACGGCCTTACTCACAATCACCACGTTCGCTGTGTACTTCCTGCAGATTCCACCGGACAGGTTCACACTGAGTGACCCATTCTTCCTCAACCGGGTGCTCGATGTCGTGGCATTGTTGCTCATGGCGGGGCTGCTTCACATCTGGATAAGGTTGGTGGATGCCAGCGAAACTCATGCGCGGCTGATCAAAGTACAAAACGAGAAACTTGAAGCGGGCAATGTCTCACGAAGGTTGGTCGCGGTACATGAGTCCGAGCGACGAGAGCTCGCCAACCACCTGCACGACCTTGTCGGGCTGAAGCTGACCGTGTTGAGCATCAATTTGAATATTTTGGAAAGCCAGATATCACCCGGTCAGACAACGCAAATCGGTATGCGGTTAGCCGATTCACTGCAATTGGTGGAAGAGACCATGGAGAGCATCCGGGATGTAATATCCGAGTTGCGGCCTGCGGTCTTGGACGACCACGGACTGACACCGGCGCTACGCTGGTTCGTTGATCAATTCGCGAAACGTACGGACGTGGCAACGTCTGTGATAGCGCAAGGGCCGGCTCACCGATTGCCGCCGGCTACGGAAGAGGCGTTCTTTCGCATTGCCCAGGAGGCGCTCGCCAACGTGGCCAAATACGCCCGGGCGCAGACAGCCGTAGTGACGCTGGACTCTACACCCCGGTCCCTCCGCCTGACCATCTCGGATGATGGCTGCGGATTTGTTCCAACGACGGATCGTCCTCCTGACATGAACCATGGCTGGGGACTGAGGATTATGCGCGAGCGCGCCGATACGGCGGGCGCGCAGTTAAGCGTCGAATCCACACCTGGTCTTGGGACCCGGGTTTCGGTTCAGTGGAGAGATGACGCAGTCGGGTGATGCATCAGGTGGGTATCAACCGATCCAGCCATCGCGCAGCAACTGATGGCGATCGTCGATCATTGCCCCGTGCATCGAGCTGAGTGGAGAGGTGCGTACGCGTGCCACGGGAGACGATGTTCCAGACACGCCCGTGTGAACGGCTTCACACGCTTTCCGACAAACTGCAACGAGGGAAAACCCAATGCGTGCCATATGGAAAGAGAGCGTGATTGCCGAGAGCGAACACACGATTGTAGTCGAAGGTAATCACTATTTTCCGCCGGAGTCGCTCAAACGTGAGCACCTGCGTGACAGCACCCGGCATTCAGTGTGTCCCTGGAAAGGCGCGGCCAGTTACTTCGATGTCGTCGTCGACAACGAGGTCATTCCTGCTGCGGCTTGGTACTACCCGGAGCCCAAACCCGCAGCCGCGGAGATCCGCGGGCATGTCGCGTTCTGGCAAGGTGTGACCGTACAATCTTGAAACGGATGTGATTCCGGGGGGAGGGGACCATGGTGCCTGTGACTTGTCGTTTGCGGCGCAACTGGTCCGGCCTGCTGCTTGGCGTGGTGCTGTGCGGGCTTGCTGGATGTGCCACGCGCACGTGGAATACCCGGATCAAGCCGGTGGGAGTGGAGCATCGCTACGAGTTCAAGACGCGAATTCCGCACGCTCCCCGCGACACCTTCGTCGTGCTGGCGTTTTCCGGAGGCGGCACCCGTGCGGCCGCTTTCAGTTACGGCGTGCTGGAACAGCTGCGGGACACCGACGTCCCGTTGAGCGGGCAGCCGACGCGACTGCTCGATCTGGTTGATGTAATCACCTCGGTTTCCGGCGGCAGCTACACCGCGGCGTACTACGGCCTGTTCGGCGACCGCATTTTCGACGACTTCCGGACCCGGTTCCTGTACCGCAACTGGCAAGGCGAGCTGCTGGGCCTGCTCAGGCGCCCCGATCACCTGCTGTCAATTGCTAACCGCCACTACAACCGCAGCGATCTGGTGGCTGCCTACCTCAATCGCACACTTTTGGATGGCAAGACCTTCTCCGACATGTCGCCGGCAGGTCTGCCGATGGTCATCCTCAACGCCAGCGATCTGAACAACGCCACCACGTTTTCTTTCATCCAGCAGCAGTTCGATTTTCTCTGCTCGGATCTGTCGACTTATCCGGTAGCCAACGCGGTGATGGCGTCAGCTGCCGTGCCCGGGCCGTTCGCGGCGATGGCACTGCGCAACTACCCTGATTGCCCGCAACGACATCAGCCGTGGGTGGCGCAATCGCTGGCGCATGATGATTTGCTTTCGCGTCGCTATGCCGTGGCTCTGGCCTTGTCACGCTACGATAATCCGAAGCAAATGCCGATCCTGCGCCTGGTCGATGGCGGCGTCACCGATAACCTCGGCGTGCGCGGTTCGATGATGAGTCCGGTGGCGCAGTACGGCGACGTACCGGATATGGCCGGCGCGTTCACGCCGGAGCAGCTGCGTCGCGTGCGGCATGTGCTGGTTATCGTCGCCAACGCTCAGATCTATGCGCCGTATCCGTGGTCCGAGCACGGGCGCGCACCAGGGCTACTCGATACCTTTAGCGCATCGTTCGACGCCTCACTGGGCATTCTCAACAACGAGACGGCGGCACTGGCCAGAAGCGGTTTTCTGATGTGGGCGAAACACGTCAATGCCATGCGTGCGCCGGGAGCAGCGCAAGTCGACGTGAACTTTGCCGTGCTGACATTCAATCAGATCAGGAATTCCGCTGAGCGGGCGCAATTCAATGCGATGCCGACCACCTTTCACCTGCACCCGGATCAGATCGATGCGCTGAGGGCACTGGCCGGGCGCTTGCTGACGCAGGCGCCGGAGTTCCGGAACTTCCTACGCGAGCTGCGCAATGAGCAGTCTGACCGGGTCGATCCGGCCACCGGGAGTGTTGCAGAGCCGGCTAGCGTCGGGCGGCAGTGATCTCGTCGGTCATCGAACTCGCGTCAATCCGCGGACGTCTGGGAAGTCAGTTTGCGATGGAATCTGCCCGAGTTGCGGTGCGCGGCGCATGGCCGAGAGCGCAGCCCTACTGGTGGACAAAGTGTCGCTGCACGAACCGATGCGCAAGTGGGTACTGAGTTTGGGGCCGGCTCTTCGCCAATACAGCGACCAGTAAAAATATTTCTCTATAGTAATCTGTAAGAAAAGGCTCGACAGCCCGACTAACCGGTGAAGATTTTAATCTTAACTACCGGGAGAACGAAATGAAGAACAAATTATTTGCGGGTGTCTTGGCAGGACTGGTTGCCACAGTTGTTTTGTCATTACTGATGGTCATGAAGGGAATGATGAGTGTGATGCCCGGACTGGATGTAGTAAAAATGTTGGCAGCAATGATGGGTGCCGGGCTTGCAGTGGGTTGGGCAGCGCATTTTATGATTGGTATCGCTTATGGAATCGTTTTGTCATGGGTAGAAAATTTACGGCCCGGTAATGCAACTGTAAAGGGTATGACTTTGGGCACCCTTGGCTGGTTGGTAATGATGGTTGCAGTCATGCCGATGACAGGTTCTGGTATGTTCGGCTTGAATATGGGTGTCATGGCACCGGTAGCCACACTTATGCTGCATCTGTTTTTTGGAGCGGTCCTTGGGTTTACTTATCAAAAATTAAGCAAGTAAATTGCTTTTAACATCTGAATTTTCGTTCATAAGAATGGAGTGATGACTTATGCAACCCCTTAAACAAGAAATTGATGCTTACAAGGCAGCCATGGCAGGTAAAGTTCCTGCGGAAGTTGGCGAGGTTATGGCGCGGTGTACTGCGGAATTGATGTCGGCAGGAGTCGGCAAACACGCGCTAAAGGCGGGAGACGTCATGCCTGATTTCGAATTGCCAAATCAGCATGGCGAGAAGAGGCATTTTTATGACTATCTTGCCGTGTCGCCCGTGGTCCTGAATATCTATCGAGGTGGATGGTGCCCTTATTGCAATATGGAAATGAAGGCATTCCATGACGCACTGCCCCAGATCGAGGCGAGCGGAGCCCGGCTTGTCGGCATGGCTCCGGAAACACCGGACCACGCGTCTACGACGGCAGAAAAAAACGGGCTGGCTATCGATATTCTCAGCGACTCCGGCAATCGGGTGGCTGAAAAGCTGGGACTAGTTTTTGATTTGCCAGAGGCGTTGCGCCCCATTTACCAGAAAATTGGCATCGATATTCCGGCTTATAACGGCGATAGCAGTTTCAGACTTCCGGTTCCTGCCACTTACATTATTGGCATGGATGGCAAAATCATTTTTGATTTTGTTAATGCTGATTACACCCAGCGACTGGAACCGTCTGAAATTATTGCAAAGCTGGCAGAGATTTAAAAAATGTTGGCGGGAGTGTCGGGAATCGTCCCGTTTCGGTAATTCCGTACAAGGGAATGTTTAACCGCACATTTTTCAACGTAACGAACGGAGCTTTTCACTATGAAAAACCTGATTCTTTCCATCCTTGCAATGTCGTTCAACATGTCCGCGCTTGGAGGCCTGTGGATTGACGATGCATCCCGAGAAGTCGAAGATCGTGTACTGTAAGGATAGCAACCGCACTGACGCCTATCCGCACATGCAGTTTACGTTCCTCGGATTTACGTTTCGACCGAGGAAGGCTCTGAACAAGCAGAACCGGCTATTTACCAATTTTCTGCCGGCGGCGAGTGACAAGGCAGTGACGCGGATGCAGCAGACAGTGCGCGGGTGGAGGCTACATCGCCAGACGCCGGACACACTTGAGAGGCTGGCGAGGCAATGCAACCCGACACTACGCGGATGGTGAAACTACTATGGGGCGTTCTATCAAACGGCGATGCACAGGCTTTTCGGGTACCTTGACCGGAAGCTTGAGCGATGGGCTAGACGAAAATACAAAACACTGTCGCGGCATAAGTAGCGCAGTACGGAATGGCTCCGCAAGATGAAGGATGTTTCTCCGTGGCTGTTCGCCCACTGGCGTGTCGTAGCTGGAAAGGTTGGATAACGGGAGCTGTATGACGCGAGAGTGTCACGTACAGTTCTGCGAGAGGCTCAAGGTGAAACTCCTTGGGCCTACTAACCTCGCGTCGGGTTTCGCGAAAAATGGCGGCGCACTTTATTGATGTTGAGATGTGCAGCGCCTGCGGTAGTGCCATCAAGATCATCGCCTGTATAGAAGATCCGGTGGTGATCAAGAAGATACTGACTCACCTGACCCTCGTCGTCTCGACACCGACGAGCCTGTTACCGGAAGGTCGGGCATCGCCATCTGCCGGCTTCCTGGAGTAAGTTTCATGTAGCGAGTTTGTTCAAGCTGCCTCGCTGTGACAGCAGCGGCAGGGGTGCCGTCTGGTCCGAAGCTTGGGATTGGGCGTAAAGAAGAGGTGGACAGGATGGATTATTTGGCTGTGGTTGCGGAATTCAGTGGGCACGGCGAAAGAGGGCTCAATGCGAGCGCTTACCGCCGTGCTCTACTTCTGGATTTTAGGGAAAAGAGTGTTTATGCTGCCTATACACGATACACGAACGGCGATGGACGCCCCGATCTACTGGTGTTGCTCAGCGATTTCAACTTCAGTTATTGGAGCTGGCCAGCTGTGCGGGCTACGCGATCCTCGCGACGAGAACGATGGCGCGTGCCCCGGCTGGGGAGGAAGCGATCGCGGACCTGAAGATTGGAGATATTTAACGCCTGATCCAGGCGAAGGAAATCCGAAAACTGTCAAAGAAAAGTCGGGAGTATTCACGCGATGCAATGTCCAAAATGCCAGTACACAAATGTTCAACTCTGCTCTGTCGCCTATGACCAGGGAACAGTTACGGCCACTACGACGACGAAGGGGCAAACCAATTCGCAGGGAACAGCGGGAGACCAAGGGCATGGCATCGTGCGCGTACAAGCTCAGCACAGCCACCATGGCGAGCAAACCACTGTGAGCCGCACGGCCTTCGCCGCCCAGCTTGCGCCGCCGGTCAACCCCATCGTGCTTCCGCTAGAGGTCCTCGGCTGTCTGCTGGTGTTTCTCGTTGCGATCATCGCCCTCAATTCGATCGCTCCCGGACTTTTTCGGGCTGTGCTCGGCACGCCAGGTTGGAATGGGCCAGGTTTCCAAGGGCTTGAACATCTGACTTGGGCAGTTATCGTTGCCTCCGTTGTGTGGGCCTTCTTCGGCTTCAAGAAATTGCCAATACATAGGGAAAAGCTCATCCGCTGGAGGAAATCCTGGATATGCGGAGCGTGCGGAAACCAATTCGTGCCAGAGTCCGTGGGCTAAGGAACGGCGATGTGCTGCAACGCCTGTGACTCGGATCGTGAGCTTTGGATAAGATGGCGAGAGGAAAATGATGTTGCGAATGATCGCATCGGCCTCGCTGGCCGCAGGACTGATGGTGAGCGCTGCCGCCGGCGCCACAGCGCCGCGCTACCCACAGACCGTAACGCTCTTTGACAAGCCCACGGCCGCCGAAGCCGCCACAGTTCGCAGCGTCCTGGGCCGGTCTTTTGGGACGGAATGGTCTGCCTACGAAAAATCGAAAGGCCGCCCGATCACGTTCACGGTGGGCCACGCCGATCTGAACGGCGATGGACGCCCCGATTTGCTGGTGTTTCTCAGTGACTACGACTTCGGTTATTGCGGATCGGCCGGCTGTGCGGGCTCCGCGATACTGGCGGCGCCACAGGGCTACACGGACAAACCCATCGAGCTCGCGACGTTCTACGGCAAGGTAACGGTGCTGCCAACGACCCACAAGGGCATGCACGATCTCCATTACTACGACGCAACCTATGTTTTCAAGTGGGATGGCAAGCAGTATCAGTGACGGGAAGACCCACGATCGCGAGGTAAGGGTTGATCACTCGACGATTCATCGCTAGGCGATGAAGATGCTGCCGGTGCTGGCGAGGGTGTATCGTTGGCGCAAGCTGCCGGTCGGCAAGAGCTGGCGTATGGATGAGACTTGCGTCAAGTCGGCGGCCAGTGGAAGTACCTGTACAGAGCGGTCGACTTCTTGCTGCGCGCCAAGCGAGATCACGTCGCGACACACGCATTCTTCGAACAAGCCATCGACCTGCGTGGTGCGCCCGATGCTCGGCTTCAAGACCTTCGGCTGTGCACGCATCCTATCGCCGGCATAGAGAGCATGCACATGATCCGCAAAGGCCAGCTTGGCCCGACCAAAGACCAAGCCGCGTCTGCAGCGAACCAGTTCTACTCCCTGGCTTTTTGAACGGCGTCGGCCTCGCGGCCATGCTTGGGCTCATCGCGCTATTGCGACAGAACCTTGAGTACAACGGGCTTGGCTACACGCATGGCATTGACCTCCTCCAGCTTGGCGGGCAATTTATCTATTAAGTTCCGTTAGTTATGCTGCACTACACTAAGTGCCATTCGCTTGTGGGTGAAGGCGAAGGAAAGTCCCTTAGGGCGAATGGCACTTACTTTGTCTCCCACGCATGTCCGTGCTTCTGAACTTGTTGGCGAGCATGAGCGCGAGATACCTTCAACCATGGGTAGGG
>JBBQDK010000072.1:0-13200 GCA_038319625.1 Gammaproteobacteria bacterium | reverse complement strand
AGTTGGTACAGCGCCTGACACATCGGCATGATCCGCATCCCGCACTCTATGACGCCTATCAACAAGCCCTGGCCGGCCTGAACGATGAGTTACGTATGGAGCGGGTACTGCGTTTATTCGAGAAACGTCTGCTGCAGGAACTGGGCTACGGTCTGGTACTCGATCACGATGTCGAAAGCGGCGCGGCACTGACAGAGACGGCTTTGTATCATTATCAGCTTGAGCGTGGCCCGGTGCTGATCGAGGCGAATGCGGGTCATGGGCTGCTGCTGCACGGCAGCAGCCTGATGTCCCTGGCCGGCGATGACCTAGGCGATGAGCGCAGCCTGCGCGAGAGCAAACGCCTGATGCGCGCCGTGCTGGCCTTGTACCTGGGCGATAAGCCGCTTAAGAGCCGGGACCTGTTTCGCGGCATGACGGCGACGCCGGGTGCGGCCGTATCATGATTTACGGTATAGGCACCGATATCGTTCGCGTGGCGCGTATGCGCGAGAGTCTGGAACGGTATGGTGAGAAGTTCGCCCGACGCCTGCTCACACCCGGGGAGTTCGAGGAGTTTCAGCATGACGCGCGCCCGGCGCATTTCCTCGCCAAGCGCTTCGCCGCAAAAGAAGCCACAGCCAAGGCCCTGGGCACCGGTTTTTCAGCCGGTCTCTATCCGCGTCAGATCGGTGTTACGCACGATGCCCATGGCAAGCCGATGGTTGTCTATCTGGAGCGCGCCGCGGAGTTGTGTCACAGCCTCGGCATCAGCGCCAGTCATATCAGCATCGCCGATGAAGAGGATCATGCGGTTGCCTTTGTCGCTTTACTCAGCGATCGGAAACAAGAGCAGGACTAAGCCTGTGCGATGCGAGTGATCGATACCCTGCGGTGATGTCCATGTCCGGCCCGGTCGGCATTGCTATACTGTGCAGATACTCAAAGACTTTTTCCGTGATTTCGCAGAGTGTCGTCTATGACGGCGCGCAACGTCGCATAGAGAGCGGGTATGGCATCTCGCATCTTCTGCAGTAGGGCCTTTTCCAGCGCGCTGGCGCTGGCCATGAGTTGTGGCATATCGCAATAGCTCGCCGAGCCATGCAGCCGGTGCACATGGCTGTGCAAAACAGCCATATTGTCATCGATAAATGCTTCTTCCATGGCCTGCTGCTGCGTGGGTAATTCGGCCAGCAGCATTCCCAGCAGTTCATCTGTCAATGCGCGTTTGCGGTCGATAATGCCGGTGCCTTGCGCGCCGTATTGCATGTCCGGGTTGATGTCGGCAGGAGTGGCTGCCAACGCCGTCCCTGTCAATCCGGGTATCCATTTGGTTACCATAGCCAGCAACTCCCGCTCATGGACCGGTTTGAGCAGGCAGTCGTCGAGGCCCGCGCTGATCAATCGATCGCGCTCCTTGGCCAATGCATTGGCCGTCAGTGCGATGATGGGTGTGTGACGCAAGCCATTCTCGCCGGCGCGGATATGCTGAGTAGCCTGTACACCGCTCAAGATCGGCATATTGATATCCATGAAGATCAGATCATAGTCACGATCCGCATTGAGATTGCAGGCCATGTCACCGTCTTCCGCTTCTTCGACCTTGGCGCCATGGTGTTTGAGCAATGTACTGACCAGCTTGCGGTTGATGGCGCTGTCATCGGCAATGAGTATTCGCACACCATCCAGGGTGCGCTGCGGTGCCGGCATGGCGACCGACGGCTCCTGAGCGCAGTACGGCGCCGGCAGGTTCGGATTGAGTAACCGGCTGAAGGACTCGGCGAGCTGTTTCAGGCGTACCGGTTTGGTGAGGCAGGCAGTTGCACCGAGCCCGCACAGCAGATTGATCACCGCACGTTGCGTGGTATTGACCAGTATCAGCACCGGCCCGGAGTAATAATCGCGCAAGGGTGTAAGCAGGGCGCTGAACTTGTCAGGCTCGAGCTCTTCGCCTGATAGCCCCAACACCAGAATCTGGTAAGGCATCCGGTCACCGGTCGCGGCTTCCAGCAGGTGTTGCAATTTGTCGGCCTCGGTGCATTCGCTGATTAGCATGTTTCCGGCATTCAGCATGTGACGCAAGGCCAGGCGTGCACTGGGGTGTGTTTCATACACCAGTATCCGATGCCGGCTCAGCGCCGCGAACGGATCCGATACCTCATGAACGGCCGTGTTGTCCTTGCGGCAACGCAGCGTGAACCAGAACGTCGCTCCTTGACCTTGTTCGCTCTCGACACCAATCTTCCCCTTCATGAGTTCAACCAGTTTCTTACTGATGGCAAGACCCAGACCCGTGCCACTGTAGCGGCGCGTTTCAGTACTGTCGGCTTGTGTAAATGGTACAAACAGGCGCTGTTGGTCGGTGGCGCTCAGGCCGATGCCGGTGTCGGTCACGGTGATCTTGATCGATGCAGTGTTGGTATCTTCGTCCTCGAGCATGACGCGCAGCACCACGCTGCCGAAGTCTGTGAATTTGATGGCGTTGCCTATCAGGTTGGTCAGCACCTGGCGAATCCGGATCGGATCGCCACGCAGGGCAAGAGGCACGTCGGAGTAGATGAAATTGACTATCTCCAGTGATTTATCGTAGGCCAATGGCGCGAGCAAAGTCAGTACTTCCTCGACACTTTCGCGCAGATCGAAATGAAAGTCCTGGATGGCCGCCTTGCCGGATTCGATCTTGGAGAAGTCTAGAATATCGTTGATGATCGTCAGCAGTGATGAGGCCGACTTATCGATTGTTTCGACGTACTCGCGCTGTTCCTCGTCCAGTTGTGTCTTACCGAGCAGGGTGGTGAAGCCGATTACGCCGTTCATCGGGGTGCGGATTTCATGGCTGATATTGGCAAGGAACTCCGACTTGGCACGGTTGGCGACAATGGCACGTTTGCGCGCCAGATCCAGTTCGACATTCTGAATTTCCACCGATTCCAGCGTCTCGCGCAGCTCAACCGTGGCCTGATCGATCTGCTCCTGTAGTTCTCCCTGCACATTTTCCAGGGCATTGGCCATGGCGTTTATGCCTTGCTGCAATTCACCGAGTTCACCGCCCGAGATGTTGCGCACACGTGTCTCCAATTGTCCGGATTCCAGTTTGCGCACGGCTTCGGTCAGTCCAAGCACTGGATCGCTGATTGTGCGACTGATCCGAAGAGCAAGAGCGGCGCTGATAGCCAGGCCCAGCAGGGTCAGCACCAGACTGTTGACGATGACCTCAATCTGGCGGATCTTGGTGGCGGAATGCGACATGCGCACGATCACCTGCCCCAACAGTTTGGCAGCAATGACTTTTTGAGGCGGTCCTGTGAGGGCCGAAGATTCCTGCGAGTCATCCCAGGCGATGCTGGACAGGAAGATCGGTGCGCTGAACCGCAGTGTTGTACGCTGACTCTGTTCGGCTATCGACGGCGCTGCCGCTGCCAGAATTTGTTTGCCGAGCTGAGGTGGCGATGTTGAGCGTTCGGCATGGGCCAGCACTTTTTTTGTGACATCGAGAAATGTCACGCTGCTGACGTCGGCTTCGTTCAGGGCGGCCCTTGCCAATCGTTTGAGAATTTCTTGATTATCGGAAAATATCCCGTATTCGGCAGCCGGCGCCAGCTGATGGACAATCGCATGTCCGCGCTCCAGCAGGCCTTGTTCCAGATCGTTGACGCGGGTGTTGATAAAATAGACATCGAGGAGCAGGGCAATGACTGCCACTGGTATCAGCGCCAGAAACAATGCGCGACTGCGGATGCCCCAATTGTTCATTGCCGGCTTTGCTCCTGATGCATCAAGGACTGTTGCAGATCGCTTCCGTCCGGTAAATTCATGTTCAGTGAACGACCAACCTGCCGGTTTACGGTGACTGTAAAATATGATGGGTAGCGGGGTGCCGGGAGGTTCCATCCGGTACCGGATCTGGCGGCAAGTACTATTTCGGCGGCTTCGCGTCCGATCTGCTCGGGGGTCGAGTAAACCGCGGCGATCGCGCCGGCTTTGACGTAGCTCGCGGAAAATCCAATGATGGGTACCGCATGGTGATACGCGGTCAGTAACAGGCCGGCTACCGTGTAGCGGTTGAAAACATCCGGATCCGGCAGTGCCAGCAGTAACTGACTGTCGTTGAGTATTTGATCCAGCGCTGTATTGGGATTGGTCCCTGCTTGTACATATTGTCTGATCAGATTAATACCCAAGCGCTTCGCGGCACTGCGCAAGTCAGGATCGGAATCCTGGGAAGTCGGACCGTACACTACGGCAAGCTGACGCAGGCCCGGCACTATCAGTCTGCACAGCTTCAGTTGCCGGGTGATAGGTTGATCGATATACAAGGCGGAACGCGCACCCTCGACGGGGCTTAGGCGTTCGTAGAGCAGGCGCGGGACAAGAATGTCCAGCACGGGTTGCATCCGTGACAGTGTTTGCGTCAGACGCGCGGCATCGCCTCCCACCGCGACGACCAACGCGGGTGGATCGGTGGCGGACATCTGCGTCAAGACATCCTTGTCGGTTCCGGCAATGATGACACGCACCTTGGGTTGCGGTGCCGGCGCTGCTGCCAACCTTTGTACGAAGGCGTCGGCAACTTCCCGGTATTCGCCGCTGGCATGACTTGACAGCAGCCACACATCGGCACTACGCGATTCGGCTCCCATGCCGGTCTGCGGGTGGAGCAGCAGAACCAACAGTCCGATATACGTCATTCGACCTGACCGCAGCAATTCCCGGCGCTTGCGCATAATAGACTGCCATCCTGAACGCTGCGTTGCCTGCCGCATGTTCATACTTTTAGCCCGGACCCGCAGTGCGTCAGACTGTCAGGTTCTATCCTTGAAAGTTGTAATGGCATTGTCCTGCATATCCCGGTCAGCGCATTGCCTAGGGCATTGCCCATACCAGTTCAACAAAGGCGCGTGTGTCGAACAGGTTGCTGGGGGTGCCTGGTTTATAAATAAAATCCTGGTATGGATCCAGCAGGTTCTGTACCACCAAGGCGATCTTGAACTTGTCGGCGTCATGCCTGAAGGTACGTGCCAGACGCAGATCCAGTCGTTTCTGGACGTCGGTGTGATTGCCGGAACCAAGATACTCCATGTTGCCGACCTGGTAATACGCCATGCTCGCCGTAATATCCCCGGGAAAGCGCCGGATCAGGAGTGCGTGCAGGTTATTGACTGGCGCGCTGTGTGCGTTCGGATGATTGGCGGCGTCACCACCGATAAGAGTACGTGCATAACCGAAGATGATGCGTGAGACGGCGCCGAGTTGCTGGTCCAACTGTAATTCCAGACCGCGGACACTGGCGTTATCGGTATTCATGAATAGCTGATAATTATTGTCGTAATTATCGATTCCACTATGGGCATTCAGACATTGTAGATCGATATTCTCGCACACATAATCAGATCGAATCATGTCGCGTAATTCATCATCATAGAGTTTCACATCCAAGGATGTACCACGTTCCGGCCAATAGAATAAGTAGCCCAGTTCGCGAGACAGGATGCGTTCGGATTTCAGGGTGTCATTGCCAAGAATTCGTAGATCTGCCAATTGTATATTCGGATGATTCGGGTCCGGGGTATAGGTCAACTTCCAGTTTCCTTGATCTTCGAACAGTGTCGGCATGCGTGTCGCCGTTGAGATAACAGCACGTAGCGTTTGGCGAGCATCGAGATGGAAATTGGCGGCCAGCCGTGGCGTCAGATGAGCGCCGGTGAGGTCATTGTATTCATAGAGCGCACCGAAATTGGTTACCAGTGCTGGCCGGATATGCCATTCGAGATTGGCATAAAGACGCGACACATTGGTCTTCAGTGTATTTCCAGTATAAAAAAATCCTGGCGCTGTGACCTGATCCTGCCGAGTACTACCACCCCACACCAGCCGCAGATTCCGCCGTGGAGCCAGCGTATCCTGGAGTTCAAGGCTGTAGCGCTCGGTTGTGATATTCCGGCTAATCGGCAATTGCACCATACCAATCCCGTACAAACTCAGATCGATCGGCAGGGAAGAATAGTCATCGCTGGTGTTGTTGTAGTTGTGATAAATCTGCAGGCTTAATTCCTGTGCTGGGTCGATGCTATGCAGCCAATGCACCTGCTCAAAATGACTGTTTACGCCTTTGTTACGGGGTGGGTCGGTTACGTCGCCATAATCCCCGGTCTGACGTGAACCTCCAGTCAGGCCGATCTGTGTCGTAATGCTGTCGTTCATTCCCAGTTGATACTCAACGCGGCTGTTTAACAGCTGTGTCCGGTGTGTGTCATAGCGGGTATCGAAACCGTCATCCTGCCGGTAGCCCAGCGTTAAATGGTAGGCTAGAGACTGTGAGCCGGCACCGAAACGCACGACACCGTCTCTGACGCGGTGTTCACCGCTCCTCACATGCACTGTCGTACCTTGATCCTCGACGGCATGACGTGTGGTGATGCTGATGACGGCGAGAAAAGAATTGGCACCGTAACTGGCACTGTCCGGTCCACGGATGACTTCAATATTCTCGATATCGTCTAGAGTAATCGGCAGAGAGGCCCAGTCCACCCCGCCGATCGAAGGCAGATACACCGAGCGGCCGTCGATCAGCACCTGCATGCGCCGCGAGTATTCATCGGCGAAACCGTGATAGGTAACGCTGGGCGTATAGCCGTTGAAATAAGCGACCGTGAAGCCGGGCACCAGCCGGAACAGGTCGACGATCTGACGTGCGCCCGAGGCCTCGATCATCTCGCGGTCGATCACGGTCACAGCCGCCGGTGCTTCGGTTACCGGTTGGGCCAGGCGCGTCGGTGACAATACTACCGGAATATCTTCCAGGTAGTCTGTTTCTGAAACCTGGTTATGTGAGGCAGCGAAGACCGGCGAGATGACGATCAACAGGCTACAGACCGACAGCCAACATAATCCCTTCCATGGATTTTTACTCGTATTGGCATGATGAGTGAGGTCAGAGTTGTTATGCATGTATTGCTCGCTTCAGGATTCTTAATCGGAATGTGCCTGGCGGATCTCAAAAAAATCAAGGTGGTGGCCAGTTGTCATGCGCAGGCCCACGTTGTATTGCCATCACCCGGCTCAGTCCTGATCTGTTTGATGGAATGTCCCGTCTAGTGATTAGCCGCATTATTGCGGTATCGGCAGCGGGGCCATCAGCAGCTCAGGTAGTGTGCGATTGCACCTTGTAATTATGGTGTCTGTGTATGGTCACAGTCGTCTCGAAGCGCACGGTCCAATAGTACTCGAAGCTCTGCGGTCATGGCCACTCGCTGAGAAGGACATTTTCCGCTTCTGTTTGCCCGGGTCGGTGCGCTAGACTTGGCGACTATGACGTATCCCACAATCGAAGCCTTCATCGGCAATACCCCACTGGTCCGTCTGCAGCGCCTGCCCGGAGACACCACCAATACGGTTCTGGTCAAGCTGGAGGGCAACAATCCCGCCGGCTCTGTCAAGGATCGACCTGCGTTGTCCATGATTCAGCACGCCGAGGTGCGCGGCGAGATCAAGGCCGGCGATACATTGATTGAGGCCACCAGCGGCAATACCGGTATCGCCCTGGCCATGGCTGCGGCCATCAAAGACTATCGCCTGATTTTGATCCTGCCCGAGCATATGAGCCGGGAGCGGCGCGCCGTGATGACGGCGTTCGGCGCCGAGATCGTGCTGGTGAGCAAGGCTGCCGGCATGGAGGGTGCCCGCGACCTGGCCTTGCAGATGCAAGCCGAAGGCAACGGCAGGGTACTCGATCAGTTCGCCAATCCGGACAACCCGCGAGCCCACTATCTGGGCACCGGTCCGGAAATCTGGCGTGACAGCCAAGGCCGTATCACACACTTCGTCAGCTCCATGGGCACGACCGGGACCATCATGGGCACCTCGCAATTTCTCAAGGAACAGAATCCTGCCATCCAGATTGTCGGCGTGCAGCCCACCGAAGGCGCCAGCATTCCCGGTATCCGTCGCTGGCCGGAAGCGTATCTGCCAGCCATCTACAATGCGCAACGTGTCGACCGTATCATCGATGTCGGTCAGCAGATCGCCGAGGAAACGACACGCGCCCTGGCGGCGCGCGAAGGCATTTTCGCCGGTATCTCTTCGGGTGGCGCTGTGGCAGCAGCCCTGCAGTTGTCAGGCGAACTGGACAATGCCGTGATTGTTGCCATCATCTGTGACCGCGGCGATCGTTACCTGTCCACCGGTGTGTTCCCCGATCATTGACCGGGTCACCCTGATGCGACTGCCGTACGGGCTGTTGCTGGGTACCTTGCTCATCGCGCCGCGTCTGCCCGCCGTCGAAGGTATCGGGCTGCACCTGGAGTCGCTGGCAGGCGCAGGCTGGCAGGCACACAACGTGTCCTTGCAACTCGACATGCCGGATATCAGCGGCGCCCGCCTGCAAATTAACATCGCCCGACTCGATCTGCCCGAGCCCCTCGGTACAATAAAAAATCTGCAGCTTGAGTGTGCCGCCCTGCAATTGCACGATGACGAAGTGAAATGCGCGCAGGCACAACTGCAGCTTGCTTCATCCTGGCTGGATCGCGACCACAGCAGCGTCGCATTCAGCTATCGGCCCGCCGAGCGCGCGTTGACCCTGACCGTGCGCGATGCCCGCCTGTCCGCCGGCAGCGTGTCGTTCACGGTGCATAGCGACGCCATTGCCTGGCATCTCGATTACGCACTCACCGACATCGACCTGGCCCGTTTGCCGCCGTATTTCAGACAACAGGCGGGGCTGACATCCCTGACCGGTCGCGCGACGCTGCGCGGCAGTTTCGACGGTACGGAGAGCAGACCCGATGCCTTCAAATTCGATGTCATCAAGTTGCAGGCGCTCGCCTTCGCCACGCCGGATGGCACGAATGCGGGAGAGGCGCTTGACGTGCAAGGCACAGCCAGTGGGCAACGTCACGGCACGGACTGGCAAGTACAAAGCAAACTCGGATTGCATGACGGCACCCTGTGTATCAAGACCTGCTGGGAGCTGCCGGCGGACCCCTTGCTGATGGATGCCAAGGCCGACTGGTCGGAAAAAGCACAACGTCTCGATGTCACGCGTCTGCATTTCAGTCAGTCCAGTCTCGGACAGGGCGACGCAACGCTGCAGTTGCTGTTCGGCAAGGCGTCGTCACTGAGAGCCTTGTCTGTACATCTTGAGCCGACCCGTTGGGAACGGCTCTACGGGACCTATTTACAACCACTGCTGATCGGCACGGCACTGGAAGCCATGGATGTGCAAGGCAGCATCGCCGGCGATATCGACTATCGCGCCGCAGCACCCAGTAGTGCGCGGCTGCAGCTCAAGGCCGTCGGCCTGGAAGATCACGTCGGTCGCTTCGGTCTGAAGGGCTTGGCCGGTACGATCGCCTGGCGTAGCGACACTGTCGTCCAGAGATCCGAACTGCACTGGGAGAGCGGGCACATCTACAAGCTCGCGCTCGGCGCCGCCACCGTACAGGCGCAAAGTCAGGGTGAATCGCTGCGGCTGCTGCAGGCCGTGCACCTGCCTATTCTCGACGGCCAGCTCGAGATCGAACATTTTGCGCTGCAGCGCGGTTCGGACCAGCCACTGAGCTGGCAGTTCGATGGTCTGCTTAAGCCGATCTCGATGCAGGCCTTCAGTACAGCGCTCGATTGGCCGGAAATGCAGGGCAAGCTCTCGGGCATGATCCCGGACGTGCATTATGCTGATGGTGAATTGCGTATTGGCGGCATGCTGCTGATTCGCGCCTTCGATGGCGCTATCACGGTACGGGATCTGCGTGTCATGCGCTTGTTCGGAGTCGCACCCAGTCTGCAAGCCGATATCAAGCTCGATAACCTCGACCTCGATGCGCTGACCCGTGCCTTCTCGTTTGGTAGTATTCAGGGACGGTTCAGCGGCCAAGTGGATAATCTGCAGCTCATCAACTGGCGGCCGGTAGCCTTCGTGGCCCGGTTTGCCACCCCGGCCGATGACAGATCGCGGCACCGCATCAGCCAGCGCGCCGTGGAAAACATCAGCCAGATCGGCGGTGGCGGTATCGGTGGCGCATTGTCGCGGAGTTTTTTGCGGGTGTTCGATGAGTTCTCTTACGACCGTATCGGCATCAGCTGCACGCTCAGCAACGGCGTATGTACGATGGACGGTGTGGCACCGGCGCAGCAGGGCTATTATCTGGTCAAGGGCGGCGGCCTGCCACGCATCGACATAATCGGCTATGCACATCGGGTCGACTGGGATACGCTGTTGACACGGATCACCGGCGTGATTACGTCCGCGCCGGTGAAACAATAAAAGGCGGGATTCGATGGCCCACCTGATTATCATATGAGGAATTTCCATGACCCGTACCCGATGGCTCACCACATTGTTAAGCCCGCTGTATCTGATAGCCTGCGTTACTATCAACGTGTACTTCCCGGCCGCTGCCGCCGATAAGGCCGCCGATCGGATTCTCGACGAGGTCTATGGCAAGCTGCCGGGCACACCAGCGACCAAGCCGGCGGCGCCGGACAAAAGCTCCGATGCTGGACGACCCGTACCGTTGGCCGCTGTCGGCATACAGGTGCTCGACTGGCTGATCAGTCCGGCTCATGCCGAGGCCGATATCAGCATCGACACGCCGGCGATTCGTGCCATCACCGCATCCCTGGCCGCACGCAAGCCGCGCTTGCAACCCTTCTATGCCAGCGGTGCCATCGGCATGAGTGGCAACGGCACGCTCGCCGTACATGATCTGAATGCCGTACCGTTGAAGGATCGCAACACACTCAAGCAACTGATGGCCGATGACAACAAGGACTGGAATGCCCTGTACCACGAGGTCGCTGTGGCCAATGGCCATCCGGAGTGGGAGGGCGATATCCGTTCGACCTTTGTGCGCCGCTGGGTGGCGAACGATGCCACCTCCGGCTGGTGGTACCAGAGCGGCGGCGGGCAATGGCGTCAAAAATGACAGTTATTCTCCTGCAGTTCATCGACTCGTATAGTTCTCATTATCGCGAATGCGGGAATGACAGTTTTTCTTTCATGGCCGGCCTTCCATGAATGTCTTCGTCTTCGATATCGAGACCGTGCCGGACGTCGACGGTGGCCGGCGCCTGTACGGGCTGGACGGGCTGAGCGACAAGGATGTCGGCCAGGCCATGTTCAACCGCCGTCGCCAGGAGACCGGCGATTCGGACTTCCTGCGCCATCATCTGCACCGCGTGGTGGCCATCTCGGTGGCGCTGCGTTCGCGGGACACCTTCAAGGTCTGGTCGCTGGGCGACCTGCAATCGGAAGAGTCTGAACTGATCCAGCGCTTCTTCGACGGCATCGATAAATTCACGCCGACGCTGGTGAGCTGGAACGGCGGTGGATTCGATCTGCCGGTATTGAATTACCGCGCTTTGCTGCACGGCATCGCCGCACCACGCTACTGGGAAACGGGTAGCGAGGATCAGACTTTCCGCTGGAACAACTATCTCAGCCGTTATCACGAACGCCATACCGATCTGATGGATGTTCTGGCCGCCTACCAACCGCGCGCCAACGCACCGCTGGACGAGATCGCCGTACTGCTCGGCCTGCCCGGCAAGCTCGGCATGAGCGGCGCCAAGGTCTGGGACGAATATCTGGAAGGCAATCTCGACGGTATACGCAACTACTGTGAGACCGATGTTCTGAATACCTATCTGGTCTACCTGCGGTTCCAGCTCATCCGTGGCAGGCTGCAACCGGAAGCGTATGAGAGCGAGCGTCGTTTGGTGCGCACCACCCTGGGTAAGGAGGGTAAACCACACCTGAATGAATTTCTTGTGGCCTGGCAGGGCGGTTAGCCTGAGCGCCTGTCACTGGGATGCGAGCGTCTCATCCCTAGTAGACAAGATCCAAAGACGGGGAGCAATTTTTGATATAATCATGGGCAACATTTAGGAACTTTACTCCTGCTGTTCCGTTCGGGGGTGGGGTAAGAGCAATACCGGACTTTAGTCTACTCGTGGCGTGAATGAATCAGATTCCTCGATAATCCCTGACTGCTTTGCGCCTTTGCGCCTTTGCGGCATCAGTCAACCGAAAGCAAACCCTCAGCAATGGCCCGCCATAAACCCAAACCTGTCTCACAAACCCCGGTTGAAGTTGTCATCGAATCGCTCAACCACGAAGGCCGTGGCATCGTCCATGTCGATGGCAAGGTCGTGTTTGTCGACGGTGCGCTACCGGGCGAGTCCGTGCGTTTTGTCTATACCAAACGACATAACCGCCACGATGAAGCCAGAGTGTTGGAAGTGCTCGGCGCCTCACCTGAACGCGTCGAGCCGCACTGCGCACATTTCGGGATCTGCGGCGGCTGTGCATTGCAGCATCTGGATTTCACCGCGCAACTACGTGCCAAGCAACAGGTGTTGCTGGACAGCCTGCGGCATATCGGCAAGGTCGAGCCGGCAAACGTGCTAATGCCACTCACTGGACCACAATGGGGTTATCGGCGCAAGGCGCGTCTGGGTGTCAAATATGTCGTGAAAAAAAAGCGACTGCTGATCGGCTTTCGTGAACGTGGTGAGTCGGTGGTCGCCGATCTGCACGGCTGCGATATCCTGCATCCCTCCGTCGGCACACGCATCGACGCGCTGAATGTGCTGATCAGTGCACTGCAGGGATTCGATCGAATCACTCAGATTGAGGTGGCAGTGGGTGATGCTGCGACGGCGCTGGTGTTCCGGAATATGGCCGAGCTCGGCGAGGCCGATCTGGACTGTCTCAAGACCTTCGGCGCCGAGCAGGACATGCAGATTTATCTGCAACCTGCGGGTCCCGACAGTATTACCCTGCTCTGGCCGGACCGGGCCGATCTGAGTTACAGCTTGCCCGCGCACGGAGTCGAACTGCATTTCGCGCCGCATGATTTCACCCAGGTGAATATGCCGATCAACCGTGACATGGTGGATCGTGCTCTGGAACTGCTGGCGCCGGAACCGGATGACAAGGTGCTGGATCTTTTCTGCGGACTCGGCAATTTCACCCTGCCGCTGGCGCGTCGCGCCCGCGAGGTGGTGGGCGTGGAGGGTGCTGCGGAGCTGATCCGCCGTGCCGAGGAAAATGCCCGTCACAACGGCATCGGCAATGCACGCTTTTATGCCGCCGATCTGTCAGGCAATGTCGGAACCGCACCCTGGTGCCAGACACGCTACAACAAGATCCTGCTCGACCCGCCGCGTATCGGCGCGTTGGAGTTGTTGCCCCGGATCGCCAAGCTGGGTGCGCGGCGCATC
>JBBQDK010000071.1:0-13390 GCA_038319625.1 Gammaproteobacteria bacterium | reverse complement strand
AGAGGGAGAAACCGCCACTAGGATGCTTCATAAGTTGAAGCATGACGATTCTCGGTGCTTGAATCAAGTTCCAAGAATTACAGAGCACACCAGCACATGGCGATCATCCCGTCGACATTGTGCATTAACGCCGGTTCTGGTAACTTGTCCTCCCGTCCTGTGACCACCTCGGTTGCAGCCAGATCCTTCGGTTTATCATGACCAAGTACATCTTTATCACAGGCGGTGTGGTGTCTTCTTTGGGCAAGGGCATCGCCGCCGCGTCACTCGGCGCCATCCTCGAATCCCGCGGTCTGAAAGTAACGATGCTCAAGCTCGATCCCTACATCAACGTGGATCCGGGAACCATGAGCCCGTTTCAGCACGGCGAAGTGTTCGTCACCCAGGACGGGGCCGAGACCGACCTCGATCTCGGGCATTACGAACGCTTCGTGCGCACCACCATGAGCAAGCGCAACAACTTCACCACCGGCAAGATCTACGAAAATGTGATCCGCAAGGAACGCCGCGGCGATTATCTCGGCGGCACGGTGCAGGTCATTCCACACATCACCGACGAGATCAAGAGCAGCATCAAGGCCGGCGCCGCAGGTGCCGACATCGCCATGGTCGAGATCGGCGGCACGGTCGGTGATATCGAGTCGCTGCCGTTCCTCGAAGCCATTCGCCAGATGGGCGTGGAGCTTGGCCATCAGCACACCCTGTTCATGCACCTGACCCTGGTGCCGTACATCGCCGCTTCCGGCGAAATCAAGACCAAGCCGACCCAGCACTCGGTCAAGGAGTTGCGCTCCATCGGTATCCAGCCCGACGTACTGCTGTGCCGCGCTGACCGCGCGCTGCCGGACGACGAGCGCCGCAAGATCGCACTGTTTACTAATGTCGAGGAGCGCGCGGTGATTTCGGGCGTGGATGTCGACAATATCTACAAGATCCCGCTACTGCTGCACGAGCAGATCCTCGATGAGATCGTGGTGCAGAAGCTCAACCTGAACGTGCCGCCGGCAAACCTGGCGGAGTGGGAACATGTCATCGACGCCATGGAGCACCCGCAGCACGAGGTCAGCGTGGCCATGGTCGGCAAGTACGTCAATCTCACCGAATCCTACAAATCATTGTCGGAAGCGCTGAGCCACGGCGGCCTGCATACCCGCACCAAGGTACGCATCACCTATATCGACTCCGAGACCATCGAGAAGGACGGTATCGGCTGTCTCAAGGGCGTGGATGCGATCCTGGTCCCCGGCGGATTCGGAGAGCGCGGCATCGAAGGTAAAATCGCCGCGGTCCGCTACGCGCGCGAACACGGCATTCCGTACCTCGGCATCTGCCTGGGCATGCAGGTGGCAGTCATCGAGTTCGCACGCAATGTGGCCGGGCTTACCGGCGCGCACAGCACTGAATTCAAACCTGACACCCCGCACCCGGTGATTGCGCTGATCACCGAATGGCGCAACGCCGACGGTGCCCTCGAACAGCGCAGTCAGGATTCCGATCTGGGCGGCACCATGCGGCTCGGCGGCCAGGAATGCCGGCTGCGATCCGGTACCATCGCGCGCGAACTGTACGGCAAGGACGTGATCATCGAGCGGCATCGCCACCGTTACGAATTCAACGGCCGTTATCTTGAGGCCTTGCAGCAGGCCGGATTGCGCATCAGCGGCAAGTCGATGGACGACAGCCTCGTGGAGGTGGTCGAGATTCCGACGCATCCCTGGTTTGTCGCCTGTCAGTTCCATCCGGAGTTCACCTCCAGTCCGCGCGACGGTCATCCCCTGTTCAGCGGCTTCATTCGCGCCGCGCTCGTTCAGCATCAGCAACACGCCGCACAGGTAGCCCACGCATGAAGCTGTGTCATTTCGAGGCCGGCCTCGACCGGCCGCTGTTCCTGATTGCCGGGCCCTGTGTGATCGAGAGCGAACAGCTCGCGCTGGATACCGCCGGGCAACTCAAGGAAATCACCGTGCGTCTCGGGATTCCTTTCATCTACAAGTCCTCTTTCGACAAGGCCAACCGTTCCTCGGCGAACAGCTTTCGCGGTTTGGGGCTGGAAGAAGGTTTGCGCATCCTGCAGAAAGTGAAGGATCAGATCGGCGTACCGGTACTAACCGATGTGCACGAGGACACGCCACTGACGGAGGTTGCCGCCGTGGTCGACGTGATGCAGACGCCGGCGTTTCTCTGCCGACAGACCAATTTCATCCAGAACGTCGCGCGTCAGGGCATACCCGTGAATATCAAGAAGGGCCAGTTCCTCGCGCCCTGGGATATGAAACACGTGGTCGACAAGGCCCTTGCTACCGGCAATCAACAGATCATGGTCTGCGAGCGTGGCGTGTCCTTCGGGTACAACAATCTGGTTTCGGACCCACGCGCCCTGGCCGTAATGCGCGATACCGGCTGTCCGGTGGTTTTCGACGCCACGCACTCGGTGCAGTTGCCGGGCGGGCAGGGCACCGTATCCGGAGGTCAACGCGAATTCGTGCCGGTGCTGGCGCGTGCCGCGGCCGCGGTCGGCGTTGCCGGACTGTTCATGGAAACCCATCCCGATCCCGCCAAGGCACTCAGCGATGGCCCGAACGCCTGGCCCTTGGGACGCATGGAAGAATTGCTGACTGTGCTGAAAGAGGTCGATGCACTGGTGAAGGCGCGCGGTTTCGCGGAGATGCAGCTCTGAGTAGCGTGACTGATGTGAAATTCATTTTAAACCGCCAAGAACGCCAAGAGCTTCAATCTTCAATAATCACTCTTGGCGCCCTTGGCGGTTAAATTTTATAGGCACTTGTAACAAGCAACCGGAGCAGCAATGTCGGAGATTTTAGATATCAGAGGACGGGAAATCCTGGACTCGCGCGGAAATCCCACCGTCGAGGCCGAAGTGGTGTTGGTTAATGGCGTGATTGGCCGTGCCGCCGTGCCGTCGGGCGCGTCCACGGGCACGCGCGAGGCCGTCGAGTTGCGCGACGGTGATCCGAAGCGTTATCTGGGCAAGGGTGTGTTGAATGCGGTGGAGAACGTCAACGGCGAGATCCGCCGCGCGCTGGTCGGCCGAGAGGTCAGCGCGCAGCAGCAGATCGATCAGAAGCTGATCGAGATGGACGGTACGCCGACCAAGTCGCGCCTGGGTGCCAATGCTATTCTGGCGGTGTCGCTGGCGAGTGCCAAGGCCGCGGCAATGGAAGCGCAGTTGCCTCTTTACCGTTATATCGGCGGCAAAGGACCGTTCAGCCTGCCGGTGCCGATGATGAATATCATCAACGGTGGTGCGCATGCGGACAACAGCGTCGACCTGCAGGAATTCATGATCATTCCGGCGGGTGCGCCGAGTTTTCGCGAAGCGCTGCGCTACGGTGCCGAGGTGTTTCACTCATTGAGAAAGGTACTGCACGGTCGCGGCATGAACACGTCGGTCGGTGACGAAGGCGGCTTCGCGCCGAACCTGCCGTCCAATGAAGCGGCCATCGAAGTCATCCTCGAAGCCATCGACAAGGCCGGTTATGCGGCCGGCAAGGATATTTATCTCGGCATCGACGCCGCCAGTTCCGAGTTCTACAAGAACGGTGTATACGATTTGAAATCGGAGAACCGCCAATTCAGCGCGGCGGAATTCGTCGATTACTTTTCCGTCTGGGTCGACAAATACCCGATCATCAGTATCGAGGACGGTCTGGCCGAGGACGACTGGGCCGGCTGGAAACTGCTTACCGAGAAACTCGGCAAGCGTGTGCAGCTGGTTGGCGATGACCTGTTCGTCACCAACACGGCCATTTTCCAGGAAGGCATCGACAAGGGCATCGCCAATTCCATCCTGATCAAGCTCAACCAGATCGGCACGCTGACCGAAACCGAAGCGGCCATCGACATGGCGCACAAGGCCGGTTATACCGCCGTGGTATCGCACCGTTCCGGCGAGACCGAGGACGTCACCATCGCCGATCTGGCCGTCGCGACCAACGCCGGCCAGATCAAGACCGGTTCGCTATCGCGCTCCGACCGGATCGCCAAGTACAATCGTCTGCTGCGCATCGAAGAAGGTCTGCGCGACAAGGCGTACTTTGCGGGACGCAATACCTTTACCCATTTGCGTGGCGGTTAGAGTCGACTTCCTGAGACTCAATGCGCACACTGATCATACTGCTGGTATTCATTCTGGTGGGTCTGCAAGTCAAGCTGTGGGTGGGTAACGGCAGTTTTGCCGAGGTGTGGCGATACAGTCAGGCCGTCACTGAGCAGCAGCAGGAAAACGCGCGGCTCGAGGAGCGCAACCAGACCCTGGATGCGGAAGTGCTGGATCTGAAAAAGGGACTGGAATCGATTGAGGCGCGTGCCCGCAGCGAACTCGGCATGATCAAACCCAACGAGACCTTTTTTCAGATCATCGAAGACGACGGGAAGCAACGCAAGCCGGAGCAGTAAATTATGAACGATGAATAATGGCAAAAGCATTTGTGCCGGCTCCCATTACTCCATCGTTCATAATTCACCCTACCATGACCCCACTCTCTCCCTCATCCGCACGTTTCTGGGTCGTGATCCCTGCGGCCGGCAACGGCATGCGCATGGGCGCGGCCCTGCCCAAGCAATACTTGCCGCTCGCCGGGCGCACCGTTATCGAACACAGTATGGGGCGACTGGCCATGTTGCCGGGGGTCACCGGTATGGTAGTTGTGCTGGCGGCGGAGGATCCCTACTGGCCCTCATTGAAACTGCAACTGAGCGTGCCGGTACAGCGCATCACGGGCGGTGCCGAGCGCTGCCACTCCGTACTGGCGGCACTGACCTGGTTGCTGGGTGTGGCCGATGCGGGCGATTGGGTACTGGTGCACGACGCGGCACGTCCCTGTGTGCGGCGCGCCGATCTGCTGATGCTGATTGAGACCCTGGTCAACGATTCGGTCGGAGGTCTGCTGGCCATCCCGGCGCGTGATACCAAGAAGCGCGCCGATCCCGCCGGTCGTGTGCTGCAGACGATCGACAGAACCGATCTGTGGAAGGCGCAGACCCCGCAGATGTTCCGTCTTGGCGCTTTGCACGAGGCTTTGAGCGGCGCCATTGCCGCCGGCGCCTTGGTGACCGACGAGGCCTCGGCCATGGAGCGGACAGGGCAGATGCCGCGTCTGGTGGAAGGGCACAACGACAATATCAAGATCACTCGCCCGGAAGATCTGGTACTGGCGGAATTTTATCTCTCGCAGCAGGAATAGCGTTCAGCGCAGGCAGCGCCGCCAGCGAATGCGCAAGCCGGCTGACAATACCTTGCGAAACATGTCGCCGGGTCCCTTCTCCCTCAGGGAGAAGGACGGGATGTGGGAGCGTTATCGGTTATTATCCCCCCAAGTTCAATTCAAAGTTAATCCACAGCTACAGGTAATAGCATATGCGTATCGGTCACGGTTTCGACGCTCACTGTTTCGCCCCCGGCAGGCCGCTGATGCTGGGTGGCGTCGCTGTTCCCCACGACAGAGGTCTTGAAGCGCATTCCGATGGCGATGTGCTGATCCATGCCTTGTGCGATGCACTGCTCGGTGCCGCCGGTCTCGGCGATATCGGCCGGCATTTCCCCGACAGCAATGCCGAGTTCAAGGGTGTCGACAGCCGCGAACTGCTGCGCCGGGTGGTGGAGTTGCTGACGGAGTGCCGGATGCGCGTCGGCAATGTCGATGTCACAGTGGTCGCGCAGGCACCCAGGCTGGCACCGCATATCCCGGCGATGTGCGCGCATCTCGCGGCGGACCTGAATATCGACGTCACGCGCGTCAACGTCAAGGCCACCACCACCGAAGGCATGGGTTATGCCGGTCGCGGCGAAGGCATTGCCGCGCATGCGGTGGCATTGCTGGAAGGACCCTAGCACGCACGGCCTGTAACTCCTTACAATGTCGGTATACGACACCACTTCCGACCTATTTCTTCCGCGACGATGCCTGCGGAATGTCATTACCGATCACAGCGAGTCCCCATGAAAGCCAGCGAATCCTACCTCACCACCGCGCCTGAAATCAGCGGCACAATCCGTACGATAGCAGAGGATTTCCGTGTCGATGAAGACCTCGGTTTCGAGCCGGACGGCACCGGCGAGCATGTTTTTCTTAGTATCCGCAAGCGCAACGCCAATACCGACTGGGTGGCGCGGCAGATCGCGCGGGTTGCCGGCGTGCGTCCGGGCGATGTCAGTTACGCCGGCATGAAGGATCGCAACGCCGTGACGACGCAATGGTTCTCGGTACAATTGCCGGGGCGCGACATGCCGGAATGGACTCCCATGCTGTCGGACAATCTGCAAGTGCTAAGCGCCGTACGCAACAGCCGTAAATTACGACGCGGCGCACTGCGCGGCAACCGTTTTACGCTGGTCGTGCGTGAATTGAGCGGAGCATCCGCAGAGTTGGAACCGCGCCTGCAAGGCATCGCCACGCACGGCGTGCCGAATTATTTCGGCGTGCAGCGTTTCGGCCATGACGCCGGCAATCTCGACAAGGCGGAAGCACTGTTCAGCGGCAAACTCAAAGTGCGTGACCGCCACATCCGTGGCCTGTATCTTTCAGCGGCGCGCTCGCATTTGTTCAATCAGGTACTGTCGCGGCGTGTCATGGACGGCACCTGGAACAAGGCGTTGCCCGGCGAGGTGTTGATGCTCAATGGCAGTCACAGTGTGTTCACTGCTGACGATATCGATGCCACCCTGGAGCAGCGTATCGTCGCATTCGATATCCATCCGACCGGCCCGCTCTGGGGACGTGGCAGACCCATGCCGCACGATCAGGTGCTGGCAGTGGAAGAGGCCGCGCTCACCGACTACGCAATGTTCAAGACGGGTCTGGAAAACGCCGGTCTGTCACAGGAGCGCCGCGCCTTGCGTCTTATGGTGAACGATCTGGCCTGGGAGTTTGCCACGGCTGACACTCTGCAGCTCAGCTTCAATCTGCCGGCCGGCGCGTATGCAACCAGTGTGTTGCGGGAAATGATCCAGGTGGCCGAGGGCAGGAGCTGAGGAGTATCGGTATCGGCGACCCATTGCCGGAGACCGACAGTTTACGTTACGCTTCAAACTTTATTCGCGCGGACAACCCGCTTGTGACTGTGATTACATATGAGGACGGCGCGCAGTGAGCCAAACCACCAGCCCATCCGGTATCGGCAAGAGAATAAAAAGGACAGCGGCTTGAACGAACTCGACGACCTCAAGGCACTCCTTGCAGAATACGTCCCGCCAGCGTACTCGCTGACTGTTGCGTCGTTTGCGTTTTCATTTAGGCCGCGTAGTGGGAGCCTAAGTCATTGTATAGAAATAATCTGGAATATTTATGTGGCCTAAAATCGTTGTTTGCAACGCGGTTTTTAGGCCAGCTAATAGTAGTTAGCTCTCAAAAGGACACGCCATGAACTGGCTAGAGATGTCGGAATCCGAGATATTGGCAATTGCAAACCCAATCATGGATAACCTCATGCAAGCCTCAACCGACATTGACCATGAGCGGCATGTGAGAGATTTTAACGACAAGTTAAAGGCAATCGTTACGAAAGAGAATATTGAAACGCAGTGCAAGGACTATCAGGCCACGCTGGGTTACTTCGCCGAAAGAGAATTTGTCGGTGTGTTTAGAAAAGAAACGGATGTTGCAATATTCTGGAAACAGAAATATACGAAATCAACAGGAGAACATATCGCGTTTCTTCGCTTAATCAGCGTCGATGGCAAAATCTTAGTTCAGAATGTATCTGTTACGTAATGAGAGCTAACACGTCGTTCAGCTCGGACGCGCCAAAAACGGCGCGCCGGTTAACTCAGCGTGTGCGCCGGGTATAGTGCGTTACTTCATAGGTGCAAGTCCTATGGCCAGGTTTTCGCAGAGCCGAAGGCAAGGAGAAGGGCAAGGGCGTCATCGTGAGGTGGGGTCTGAAGGAAGCTTAATCCAAAACTGCGAGGCGATGAACAAAAACCGGATATGAGGTGTGACACACCTGGGGCGAGCTGGCACGTGGCAGCAAAGTCCTCCATCTGCGCGTGGGGTGTGTTTTATAAATTCGGCGTCTATGCAGTGAAGGTAACGTGTCTTACCCCGGGAGATATCCCCGGTGCTTCGGAAGACTGAGGCTGGGTGTCGAGTAATCGGCATTGAATACCGTGGAGAAGTCAGCAGAGGGCATAGTAGGAACAAGGCAGGCAAGGCTAGTGAGGCACTCCAGCGCTGAGAGGCGGAGCAACGGATAGGCCGAGCCGCAACGCCGAGAACTGAAGGCCCGAACGGTGCCCCGAGAGGGGGTTGAAAGAGAGGAGAAGTCGCTTGGACTGGAACATCGATACTGCATCCGGCGAGCCCACCGAGTGAAAGCTTTGTGGCTGGGATGAAATCGACGTTGGCTCGACAGGATATGACGCTCCGTTTAACGTATGTCTGTTGCTCATGCCAAGGATGCACGTTGACTCAATCTGCCGAACCGCCATGTACGTGACCCGTACGCATGGTGGTGTGGGAGGGGGGAGCCGTGAGGCTTCTCCCTATCCCGATTATGGGGCTATGGTCCTGGATGGATAAACCGAGATAAGGATGCTAGATTTATGTCTATGAAGCCTATAACCGTCAATGATTTGCTTGGCCTGCCGTTGTCAGAACGGTTGCGGTTGGTCGAGGATCTGTGGGATAGCATCGCGGAAGTCCCTGAAGCCATAGAGCTTTCAGAAGTGCAGCGCGCCGAGTTGGATAGGAGATTGGAGGCCTATCACCAGGATCCGGAAAGTGGGTCTCCCTGGAACGAAGTTAAGGATCGGATACTGAAACACGGATGAAATACGAATTAATCCTAAGGAAGGGAGCTGAGAAAGATATCGCTGAAGCGTTTCGCTGGTATGAGGAAAAGGTTTCGGGCCTCGGTTCAGAGTACATATTTTCTGTAGATCGGGTAATGGATTCCATTCAGAGGAATCCCGAAAGGTACCCGGTTATCTATGAAAGTGCCCGACGCGCGTTGCTTCACAGATTCCCATACAGTGTGTTCTTCGTCTGGGAACAGAAAAGGATATCTGTATTAGCAGTCATGCATACGGCCCGCAATCCAGCGAAATGGCGCAAGCCCTGAAAACGCCCCATAACAAATCGACCCAGTCCGACGCGCTGTCGCGCGCGTCTGGTCTCAACCGTTGGTCGTCATGAACAATCCCTGGCTCGATGTACCGCTTTCTGACTATGAAGGACATATGGCGTTGCCTGGAATCGAACAGGCTCAATTGCTGTCCGGCATCCTCTCTGGCGCTCTTGAGCAGTTCTCGCCGTACTCTGTCGCAGTTCTTGGTTGTGCCGGGGTAAACGGGTTTGAAAGGATTTCGCCAAACATCTCACGGGTAGTTGGAGTTGATGTCAACGCGCACTTTGTTGCCGCAGCCAAGGCACGATTTGCCCGCCGATTCAAGTGTCTGAAGTTGATCGTTGGTGACATTCAGAGCGATGAGGTTTTATTCGCGCCAGTTGATCTTATGTTCGCTGGCCTTGTTTTGGAATACGTCAATGTCGAAGCAGTCATCGCGAGAACACCATCCATGCTTACCGCCCACGGCCGGCTAGTTACGGTATTGCAGTTGCCGAGCAATAGCCATCAACAAATATCACCGTCACCGTTTTCGAGTATTCAAGCTCTTGGTGAAGTCATGCACCTAGTGTCTCCGCTTCACCTCCAGAACGTGGCGGAGGCGCAAGGCTACGTTCAACTGGATTCACATACCGTTGCGTCGGCAGGTGGTAAGCAATTTCAAGTGCAAGTATTTTTAAAAACTCCAGCCCAACAATCTACTATACCTGCGCGAAAAGCCGCGCACAGCGGTGAATTCTAAGGTTGGGGCAACAGGAGAAACCATGTCGCATTTTCCAAGTCTGCTCCGTGGCCTTCCAAAATTCGAAGGACCTTTTGAGGCATTCAAATTAGCTGCAGAAAACTGTGATGTTTTATTTGCCTCATACCCCGCCGGCACTACCATCCCCCCGCATAGCCACGAAACAGATAACGTGGGAGTCATTACTCAAGGGGAACTTATTTTGACACTTAACGGAAAAGAGACCCGATATGGTCCAGGAATGTGGTATCACGTTGCCGCCAGAGAAACGCACGCGGCACGCTTTGAAAGGGAGACATCGGAAATTGAGTTCTGGTTCAACGTGGCATAGTTCTGTGGGGCGATCAAGGCGATCAAGGGGGTCAGTGTGCTTGAAAAGTCTCAACCGAATCGATCAAGTACACTGACCCCATGTTTCCAACTGACCCCATGATTCCAACTTGGCAAGGACCCTCCATTGTGGAATAGAGTATCAGGGCTTGCCTATGTCAGATTGGTAATACAAATTGCCAGGCTTCGGCTGAGAAAGTACTGTTAGCGAATGCGTGCAGATTGGCTGCTTAAACTTAAAGCAGCCATTCAGATGAGTCAGATCACGCCCCAGTGCTGCAGACCCTGGCCAGCCGGCGGACCAGCCGGGCCATCCGTGCATCGAGGCGTAGGTACAGGCCGTCCCAGCTCCACTTGGGAATCGGGATATTGCCCACTTTCCGCATGTAGCTTTTCCGGGTTTTATACTTGAACCGGCCGCCGAATTTTCTCATCGCAAGCCGATCTTCTGTCCAGTCTCCGGACAGCAATCGTGACAAAATTTTCTGGCATTCCGGATTTTGGCTCTTGAGCTTGGGGAGAAAGGCATCAGGGAAATACGGGTTACCGTAGCTCCAAGGGGCCAGCTTGTTGGCCGACACACGATACGCATCCAACTGCGGATTGAGGATTTTGGCGAAGCCTGAAAGAGCCGACTGGCATTTAAGCAGATACTGACAGCGGGATAACAACAGGCAATCAAGGAGTGCATGATCTCCCTTGGATAAATCGTTTTGGGCAGCCGCCGTCTTGTGATGTGTACCTGACCCTGATGTCAAAATACGCACCGATAGGTGCTGGTCCAGGACTTTCTCGATAAAACCATTTTCATCCGAGGCGACATAAATCATCTCTATGTCCGGGTGAGTGGCGACGAAATCCAGGAGTAGCGTCAGAAAATCCTCCGGCGAAACATAATTGGTTTCCACGAGCGATTTGTTTTTGTCCGTTCCCCGAAAATGAATGCCCAGTGCCCGGTGCAACGATGGAAATTCATCCGCCCGCCGGATTACGCGCGCCGGCCAACGAAAATACTTGTGCCACAGCTGGGCGATATAATCCCAGTCATTGCCTAGCGTGACTACATGACGAGCGCGCAAGTCCAGCAGATTCACATCCTGATCCGTTTCCGCGACCGCGTCATAATTGATTTCCAACAGGCCTGGAATTACGAGGAAATCATCAGGAGCACCATACAACGTAGAACGGATCGCCCATTCCGGGAAAATGCCCTCGCGCTCGAGGTAAGGCAAAATCTCAAACACCCAGAGAAAAACCTGGCCGAACAGCCCTTCCTGCAACTGTTCCGGCGTGGTCGAAAGAAGGATTTTATCAATCACGGGAATCATGCCGTTTTGCAAAAAAACCGCGCGGAAATGACCGACCTCTGATTTATTGATTTTAATCCACAGAGGCGCAAAGGAATCAAGGGCCAGAGTACTTGAAATGTATCGTTGGAGAAACTAGCCGTGACCGGCGGCTTCAACTGGAAAGGCGAAGTGTTGTGTGGCATTCCCATGGTCTGCTGGTGAGTACGCGAGTGACAGTACACGTATTTCAGGTTGTCACTTCACCGGTTGGCGTGCTGATTACGGGTTGTCTGCCTGATCAAGTGCCAGTGGAATCGGAAGGACACCCCTCGGTAATTCATGCCACAGGGCAATTGATTGCTTTATGGCGGTATCATATTGATAATGATAATTATTTATCGCCGACTTTTGGAGGCGCGCACTAGAGCTGGATGCAGGATGAAAGCTTGTCGAGTTACGTTTATCGATAAAGATAAACTGGTTAGCTGCTCTGCCGGATGGATTCTTCCTGTATTTGCGTCTAATCTCAGTGTCAGACAGTAAAATTGAAAGGGTTTTCCGGGTTCCCGGGTTCAGTCTCTAAACGGATCAAGGCGGAACTTTATATTGGTAAAGTTCCTGGTGAGTGTGGTCGCGAGAGACGACGCCAAGAATTATGGTCTGTGGTATCTGGTGAAAAGTGTCTTTATTCTTTTTGAGTGCTCGGCAGGATATAGATACTGATTCAGTAGTGTCCGGCAATTCTGTTCATACAATTGTCTAACAAATTGATCAATAGAAGGAAATAATGTGTTTGAGGGTGTCACCGACTTGAATGTGATTTTGCGAAACTGGGCACTTTCCGCCAGGGTTTCTGCTCATGTATTTAGGCCAATTGGTGTTCGCGCAACTCATGGCGCATTTACCCCTTCACACGTTCCGCCGCTGTGTGCAGCGTTATCCTGCCAAATATCCCACCAAGACGTTTTCCCATCTCGATCAGTTTCTCTGCCTGGCCTTCGCACAACTGACTTTCCGCGAGAGCTTGCGCGACATCGAGACCTGTTTGCGCGCTCATCAGGCCAAGCTCTACCATCTCGGCATCCGTGGCCATGTCGCCAAAAGTACCTTGGCCGATGCCAACGAGCAGCGCGATTGGCGCATCTACGCCGACTTCGCGGCGAGTCTGATCCAGATCGCCAGAACGCTTTATGCCAACGACAGCTTTGCCGTAGAACTGAAACAGACGGTCTATGCTCTCGACACCACAACCATCGATCTGTGTTTAAGCGTTTTCCCTTGGGCGCATTTCCGCTCCACCAAGGCCGCCGTCAAACTGCATACTCTGCTCGACCTGCGAGGCAACATTCCGACCTTTATCCACGTCAGCGACGGCAAAATGCACGAGGTCAACGTCCTCGATATTTTGATCCCCGAAGCGGGCAGTTTCTATGTCATGGACCGTGGCTTCCTGGATTTCTCCCGGCTATACGGCTTTCACCAAGCGGCTGCCTTCTTCGTTATCCGCGCCAAATCCAATCTAACTTGCCGGCGTGTCTATTCTCGTCCCGTAGACAAGTCCACGGGGTTGCGCTGCGATCAAACCATCGCATTGACCGGCATCAAGTCCAGCGTGGACTATCCGTCGCACTTGCGTCGCATCAAGTTTTACGACGCCGAACACGACCAGCAGTTAGTCTTCCTGACAAACAATTTTGTGTTGCCCGCATTGACCATCGCCCAACTCTATCGTTGTCGGTGGCAAGTCGAACTGTTCTTCAAGTGGATCAAACAGCATCTACGAATCAAGGCGTTCTATGGCGTCACCGAGAACGCTGTCAAGACGCAAATCTGGATCGCCATCACCGTTTACGTGCTGGTGGCCATCGTGAAGAAGCGCCTGAACAGCGAGGCCTCACTCTACACAATTCTACAGATTTTAAGTCTTACCCTTTTCGAGAAAACA
>JBBQDK010000070.1:0-13707 GCA_038319625.1 Gammaproteobacteria bacterium | reverse complement strand
AATTCACCTAGGGTGACGCTCAAGGTGACTGTCTTGCCGTTGCGCAGCACCTTGAGCGGCGTGCTGCTGCCGATCTTGGTACGACCGACCAGGGGCGGTAGTTCGGCCGAGGAATCGACCGGTGTGCCGTTATACTCGGTGATCACGTCGCCGACCTGCACGCCGGCCTTGGCCGCCGGACTGTCGGGCAATACCTTGGCCACCAGTGCACCACCCGGCTTGCTCATGCCGAAGGATTCAGCCAGTTCGCGCGAGACATCCTGAATCAGCACACCCAGCCAGCCGCGGCTGACCTTGCCTTTGGTCTTGAGCTGCTGCACAACGTCCATCGCCGTTTCGATGGGGATGGCGAAGGACAGGCCCATGTAACCACCGGTGCGGCTGTAGATCTGCGAATTGATACCGACCACTTCACCGTCCATATTGAACAACGGGCCGCCGGAGTTGCCGGGGTTGATCGGCACGTCGGTCTGGATGAAGGGCACGTAGTTCTCGCTGGGCAGATTCCTGCCCAAAGCGCTGACGATACCGGCCGTTGCGGAGTGGTCGAAGCCGAACGGCGAGCCGATCGCCAATACCCATTGACCCACTTTCAGATCCTTGGATTTGCCGATCTTCACGGTGGGTAGGTGGTCGGCGGGTATTTTCAACAAGGCCAGATCGCTGCGATCATCGGCACCGATCACCTTGGCTTCCAGTTCGCGGCGGTCGGACAGGCGTACCACGATCTGATCCGCACCCTTGATGACGTGGTAGTTGGTGAGAACGTAGCCGTCCGGTGAAATAATGAAGCCTGAACCCAGCGACTGCGCATCGAACTCTTCCGGAGAACCGTCTTCACCCTCGCCGAAGAAATGCTTGAAGAGATCACCGAACGGACTGTCTTCGGGCAGATCGGGAATCTGCATGCCGGGCGGCAATTGCGGATGCTGCACCTTCATCTTCTGCGTGGTGCTGATATTGACCACCGCCGGACCGTTGGCTTCCACCAGCGGCGTGAAATCGGGCAATGAATTAAGCTGCGCGTTCGCCACCGCTGACAACAGTGTCAGACAGGCGATAATCACAACGGACAAGGTTCCCCTGAAACGTAACGAACGCATGTGTACTCCTTAGCCTTGGTTGGAATAGATAACGTGAGCGGCACGCCGCAACACTGTCGGCTGATAGCGCCGGTCGTGTGCAGTGCGCCGGGAATGCCGCGATAGCCAGACGATGCCGCCTGCCATACCTGCGAGTGCACAGAGAATACTGCCGGCCTCGGCAGGGATATCGAGCGCCGACGCGAGGGTGCCGCCACACAACGCGCCCGACAACAGGCCCAGCAACGGCACCAGATAGGCGGCCAGGGAACTGCGCAGCAGCATGGCGTCCTCGATGCCGATCACGACTTCATCGCCGTTCTTGGCGCCGAGTGTATCGAGGGCCCGTACCCGCGTGCGCCGTTGACCCAAGATCCGACTCAGTACTGAGGTGCCGCAACCGGCGTTAAGGCTGCATTTGTCGCAACTGGAACGGCGCTGCGTTTCGACCCAGACGTAGCCGTCGCGGACATCGATGACACGGCCGTGTTCTTCAATCATGCAAACCTTCAGGAGACATGAATTGATCAATCTCGCTCCAATAGGGTTCCCTGCAGAACCCAAGGCTGTATTTCAGCGCGCACAGAAATGACGGCAATGACAAAGACTCCTTCATCGCGTTGAGCTACGGCGTGCCGGCATTGGTGTTATGACGGATCGATTCTCCGACCATTCGCACGGTCGCCGCCGGGACTTCGCCGACGACGGTGACATGATAGCCGTCCACGATTGCGCCGTAGGCATTGGCGGCGCCCATGCGCGACACACCGTTGAGCATTTTCTTGTCATCGCCCGCCTGTTCGATATAAACCGAGAGTGATGCCAGGGCATCGCTGTACACGAGATGCTCGGTAACGTCCTTGCTGTCCGGCATGGGATGCCGGCTGTGATGTGTGAGCATAAACCCTTCCGGGAGGTGGGTCACCACCCAACCGGTGTTTTCGAGCGGAGTATCGCCGCTTTCATCGGCATCGTGGTGCCAGACGAAACCGGTGCTGTTCAAATTGGTCTGCAACTGGTCCTCGGGAATAGTCGGCAGAAACTGGATAGTCGTAAACATCATCTGCTCTACGGGGACGCCGTGCTCGTTGATCAGGTCGGATTTGAGCGGCATGCCGTTCGATTTTTCCAGCCAGAGCCGGTAGCCGTAGCGGTAGGCATCGCGCGGGGTGATGGTTACGATCTGCGCATCGTGTCCGGTCATGCGTTCGCTTGGCCCCAAGGCTATCCGGTAATATTTGGCGAGTTGCGATGTGTCGTTCGGCAGATCCGGTGGATAGGGCTTGCGTGGTTGGCTGCGACCCACCATGACCGACTTCTGGTCCGGCAAGTAACAGGTCATCTCGCTGCCGTTCTGAATGACCTCCCGGGCCGCGCCGTTCAACGAAATCAAGCGCTCACGCTCGCCGTTAGGGCCAGACTGATGCAAGATTCGCAAGGCCCCGAGATGGTCGTCATGCTGATAAATGAAGGTGCCCTCATAATTCAGATGTTCGACGGCCTGCTCCATCTTGCTGAGCCAGGCTCGGGCCGAGTCCTCGGCCTGCGCGCTGACCGGCAGCGCCAGAAACAGTCCGAGCAGACCGAGCAGACCGATCTGCAACCGCTCACTGCTCAACGTCGTAACCCACGATCCTGACATAGGGTAATACAGACTGCATGCCTGTCGTTTCGGTATGACCGCTGTGGTTCAACATATAGGCATTGAGTCGCGCGGCGACTTCCGGCTGGGTACGATCCCAGCGGGTACCCTCGTAGCGCGTATTATGCGGTGCATTGACGACACTGGCGACTTGTTCCGGCTGCGCAGGCAAGGTTGCGGTGGGCAGCGAGCGCACGGCAAACACGGCGATTGCCGCCATCGAGGCGGCGATGGCGAAACCGGCGACCGGCTTGAGCAGGCGAGCCGCGTTGAAACGCGGATGCGGCGTCGTCTCCAGTGCCACCGCTTGGTGGATACGCTCGGCCAGTTCCAGGGAAAGTTGTTCGGGAAGGCTTTTCTTCAAGGCGTCGCTGATCAGGTGATAACGCGCCCAGCGCGACCGCAAGCCGTCGTCCTGACTCAAGCGGCGTAACAGTAAAGCGGTCTCGCCGGTTTCGTTCTCGCCGTCGACGCAGGCCGATACTTGTTCGTTCAGGCTCTCGCTCATGGTTGTCTCACTCTTGCAGTCAACGCTCGTCCAGCAACGGCTGGAGCTTTAAATCTATGGCTTCGCGTGCCCGGAAAATCCGCGAACGCACCGTACCTATCGGGCAGCCCATGGCCTGGGCAATCTCTTCGTAACTCAGGCCCTCGAGCTCGCGCAGGGTGATGGCCATGCGCAAATCCTCTGGCAGGTCCTCGATGGCCTGGAATACTGTCCGTTCGATTTCGTCCTTCAATGCCATGTGTTCGGGCGTGGCATATTCCTTGAGACTCGATTCTCCCTCGAACTGTTCCGCGTCCTGGGCATCAATATTATCGTCACCGGGACGGCGTCCCTGAGCCACGAGGTAATTCTTGGCCGTATTGATGGCGATACGGTACAGCCAAGTGTAGAACGCACTGTCGCCACGGAATCCACCCAAGGCGCGGTAGGCCTTGATGAAGGCCTCCTGGGCCACGTCCTGGCACTCGGCATAATCGCGAATATAGCGGGAAATAAGCTTGACGATCTTGTGCTGGTACTTGAGCACCAGCACATCAAATGCCCGCTTGTCGCCCTGCTGAACCCGAACCACCAGTTCGCGATCGACACTCTGTTCGCCCATCCGGGCCTTCCTCTCTGCTGCTGGCACGATTCCATTCGCACAGTGTGGTAGACAGTCCGGGCCATATATAGTTCGCCGCCCGCGACCGATTAAGGGTATATTTTCAAGGCGCTCGCCTGGGTCGCCGACCGATCGGAACCGCTCCGTACCGGTCTGGCAGCCTTGGCGGGCGCAAAACATCGACAACATACCCTAATCACACAGAGCGACTCAAGCAATGAGTCAGACCAAGACATTCGATGTACTCATCATCGGCAGCGGCGGCGCCGGACTCAGTCTTGCTCTGCGCCTGCCCGCGCGCCTGCGCATCGCCGTGCTTGCCAAAGGCCCGATCACCGAGAGCGCGACACTGTACGCACAAGGTGGCGTATCCGCCGTATTGGATAAGGACGATTCCATCGAATCGCATGTCGCGGACACCCTGGATGCCGGTGCCGGCCTCTGCGACCCGGAGATCGTCCGCCATACGGTAGAGCGTGCGCCGGAAGCGGTCCGCTGGCTGGTGGACCGTGGCGTGCCCTTCACCCGCGAGCAGAGACCCGACGGCCGTCTGGAATTTCACCTGACCCGAGAGGGCGGTCACAGCCACCGGCGTGTCATCCACGCCGCCGACGCCACCGGACGCGCCATCGAGACCACCCTGGTCGAACGGGTGCGGCAATGCCCCAATGTCACGCTGTTCGAAGATCACATCGCCGTCGACCTGATCACGCGCGCCAAGCTCGGCCTTGCGGGCAACCAGGCACTGGGCGCGTATGTGCTGGATCGCAGTCGCGGCAGAGTCGAAACCCTGCTCGCCCGCAGCGTGGTGCTGGCCACCGGCGGCACCAGCAAGGTCTATCTGTACACCAGCAACCCGGACACCTCAACCGGCGATGGTGTCGCCATGGCTTGGCGTGCCGGCTGCCGGGTCGCCAACATGGAATTCATCCAGTTCCATCCGACCTGTCTGTATCACCCTAAGGCCAAGACTTACCTCATCACCGAAGCGGTGCGCGGTGAAGGCGGACGGTTGTTGCTGTCGGATGGGACACGTTTCATGACGCGCTTCGACAAGCGCGCCGAGCTGGCACCGCGCGACATCGTGGCGCGCGCCATCGACCACGAAATGAAACGCCTGGGCGAACCGTGCGTCTATCTTGATATCAGTCACAAGCCCGCGGAATTTATCCGCGAGCACTTCCCGAATGTCTATGCCCGCTGCCTGGAATTCGGATACGACATGACGCAGGTTCCGATCCCGGTGGTGCCGGCCGCGCACTACACCTGCGGCGGCATCATGACTGACCGCAATGGCCGCACCGACATCGATGGCCTGTACGCCATCGGCGAAACCGCCTTCACCGGACTGCATGGCGCCAACCGCATGGCCAGCAACTCGCTACTGGAATGCCTGGTATTCGGCGCGGCCGCGGCCGAGGACATCGATCGCCACCTGGACGAATTGCCGGCGGCGCCAAGCGTGCCGACCTGGGATGAAAGCCGCGTCACCGATTCCGATGAACAGGTGGTGGTATCACACAACTGGGATGAACTGCGCCGCTTCATGTGGGACTACGTCGGCATCGTGCGCACCGACAAGCGCCTGGAACGCGCCAAGCGCCGCGTCGATCTGCTGCGTCACGAGATTACGGATTATTACGGCAATTTCCGCATCAGCAACGATCTGCTGGAATTGCGCAACCTGGCGCAGGTCGCAGAACTGATCATCATCAGCGCCCAGGCGCGCAAGGAAAGCCGTGGCCTGCATTACACGCTGGATTATCCCAGGCCGAATCCGCACGAATTACACAACACAGTATTGGTGCCGGACAACTACCTCGGTCGGCAGACCCGCAAAGAGCCCGTGGGACGCACAATGAGTATCAATTAGGGAAGGTCTGAAAAACCCATCAACCGCCAAGCACGCCAAGAAAATCTGTTTTGAAATTCAAGAGGAAATATCTTGCCGTTCTTGGAGTCCTTGGCGGTTCAAGTAATAAATCAAGGTTTCCATACATTTGCGGCTGTTTGCAATTGATTCCAGAATAGATGGCGCCTTACCGTGTCTTACGCTGAGAAGCAACGCTGATCTGCGTCTGTGTATCCAGGCCATCCGGCACATCGGTCGACATTCAGTGCGTGGTGAATGCGTTGAATTCCTGCCAGTTCGCCGCACTGCACTGCACCTTGCTGACACGCGCCTGTGGTGGCCCTTCCCTTAACCACTCGCACAACTGTGCGACCGCAGTTTCCTCACCGCAGGCCAGCACTTCGACGCCGCCATCGGAAAGATTTCTGGCCCAGCCGGTCACGCCCAGTTCCTTGGCATGGGCGTGCGTCGAGGCGCGGAAGAACACGCCCTGTACGAGCCCTTCGACTCGACAACGGCGACACACCTTCATGGCAAGACGAGTTGCGCCGGTTGACCGACGTACAGGCCGGCACCGGCGGCCGGATTGAATTCGACCACCAGTTCGTACTGCGCGAATTGCCCACCAAGACCATCCAGGGGTTCGAGGCCGACGTACTTCACCGTGCCGGGGTAGGTCTTGCTGGCAACGATGACATTGCACGGCTGGCCACGTTGCAGCTTCGCCAGCACATCGCGCTGTACTTCGGCGCGGGCACGCATACGACCGGTTCCGGCCACTACCAATAATGTCTCGGGCTTTAGACTCGAGACCACCGTCTGACCCGGCTCGGCGCTACGCTGCACCACCACACCGTCGAAAGGCGCACGCAACGTGCAGTGTTCAAGATCGAGTTGAGCCTGTGCATTGGCGGCCTGAGCGGCGCTGAAGTCCGATTCGGCCTGCGCGGCGTCGATGCGTGTTCCTTGCAACTCATGGTCGGAGAGCAGCTTGCGCCGGCGCAGTGCGACGGCACGGCGCAGTTCATGTTCGGCTTCGTCACGAGTCACGCTCAGCCGGTTCAGTTCGGCGTGCGCTCGTTGCGCCCGCGCTTGCACCGCGCGCGCATCGAGTCGCAGCAACACCTGTCCCTTGCTGACGGTATCGCCGGCTTCGACCAGTACCTCAGTGACGGTAGCCGTCAGCGGCGTGCTCAATTCGACGCGGTGCAACCATTGCACGGTGGCGTTGATCGGCGCACCCGGCCGGAGTGGCACTTCAGTGCCGCTGACCGTTTTATCCGAACCGGCTTCTGCATGCAGTAACGTGACGCCCGGCACGGTCACAACCAGCAGCGCCAGCAAGCTGCGTAACAACATTTTGAATGACATATGCGTCGACATGGTAATCAGGGTCCGGTGTTCTTCAAGGGAAATGAAATTGCCGCATCATCTGACGCTGCCGCGGGATCGGGCTGTTCCCCGAGCAAGGCATCGAGACGTGCCCAGGCCAGCGCCAGGTGATAATCGGTCTGGGCACGGAACAATCGTGCCGTTGCGAAATGCGCCTGATCGGCATCGACGGCATCGTCCTGCGTATTGCCATGCAGTCCGCGGCTGCGCTCCAGGGCCAGGGTACGGTATTCCAATTGCACGCGCGCTTGTTCGCGTTGTACTTGTAGCGTTGCGATCTCATCGAGTTCGCTCTGCAGCGCTTGCGCGAGCGACTGGCGGTCCTGCGCGTATTCCGCTTCGGCAAGCTGCAACTCGGCATGGCGTTCGGCAATCGCCGCCTGTGTCCTGCCGCCGGTATACAACGGGACTTCCAGCGTTACACCGGCATGCCAGTCGTCGCGTTCATCGGTCTGTCGCGAGTAGTCCGAGGCTGCCAGTTCCCCATTGAGAACCGGCAGCCGCAGGGCGCGTGCAGCCTGGGTGCGCTGTAGTGCGGCATCGACGCGGGTATGCCGCGCCAACAGCAGCGAATTGTGTGTCTGCGCCTGTTCGAGCAATGACTCCATCGGCGGTACGGCGCGATCCAGCGTCTTGAATTCCGGCGCAGTCAATGTGGCGGGCAGTTGACCCGGTTTATTCAGCATTACCGCCAATTCAGTGCGTGACGCCCGCAGGTGCACGGCACTGGCCAGTTGCCGGCGTTTCGCAGCCAGATATCCACCTTCCGCTGCACCGCGATCGATGCGCGAGATTTGCCCGAGCCGCTCACGGGCCACAGCGCTTTTGAAACCTCGCTCGGCCAGCGCCAGCGCAGCATCATCGCGCGCCACGGCCAGATCGGCTAGCAGCACGTCGAAGTAGCGCACCATAATGTTGAGTCGTCGCTGCTGTCGTGCATCCAGCAGGCGCAATTCACTGCCTTGTACGTCGGCCTCGGCGGCGATTTCGCCGGCACGTCTACGACCGAAGTCGAACAACGGTTTGCGTACGACCAGACTGATGCTGCTGTCGTCGCGCCCCTGATCGACTGCGACGCGCGACGGATCGACGCGGAAGGCACGGCCTTGCAAGGCGGCCTGCACGCTGCTGTCCGCAGCTGCATCCTGTTGCCGCGCCTGCGCCAAAGCCACATCCGCTTGCGCCGCCTGCACACCCGGATCGGGTGTCGCCGCCAGTGACAAGGCATAGTCCAGGGTCAGAGGATCGGGCAAAGACTCAGGCTCCGGCGGCGTTGCTGCTTGAGCGGCAATGCACATCAAGGCACAGAGGCTCGTGCCGAGCCAGGCTCGGCGGCCGCGGGCCGCGGCTACAGGGGGGTTCATTGAGTCGGTTTCGCTTCCAGTCGTTGCTGTTTGTAGCGGCTGAAGTTCATCTCGCGGTAGCGCGTCTGCGCCACGAATTCTCCCAGCCAGAGAAATTCGTCGGCGCTCGACCTTGCACCAGTATATCGCACTACGGGTCGGTCGACGCGGCGATGGCCAGACCGGCGAACAGGCATAACAGCGCCTCACGCCAGACTCGCATATTGTCAAAGACCGTGGCTGGGTAGTGCGGCAGGTGCCGCCACCGGCGCGGCTGGCAGTTTGTTGGCCTGAGCGGCGGTCTTGCGGCGGATGTAGGTTTCCAATGCCGTGGCTGTGATCGCCCCGGTCTGTTTGGCCACCAGTTCGCCCTGGGGATTGATCAGAAAGGTGGTCGGCAGGCCCGGTACCTCACCGAATACCGGGGTGATCGAAGGATCGGCCTGCATGACCGGGTAGCTGATGCCGAGATGCTTGACCTCTCCGGCGAGTTGTTGCGCGGGCAGATCCTCGAAATCGACGCCGACCACCACGGCATCGTGATCCTTGTGCTTATTGTGGAACTTGATCAGATCGGGAATCTCTTCCAGGCAAGGCGGGCACCAGGTCGCCCAGTAATTCACCACCACCCACTTGCCGCGATAGTCTTTGAGGTCATGCCTGACGCCATGGGCATCGGACAGTGTAAAATCCCGCTCGGCGGCCTGGACGACACCCAGAACCGCACTCAGCACAATAACGGCAACCCACTTAAGCAATGACACCTGAACGTACCTCTCAGTATCCGAACCCAACCAGAACCTGCGTAATACCATAGTCATTGTACCGTACGCCTGACCCGGGAGAAAAATGATGACCAGCGACACACACCGCATTGAAAAGGACAGCATGGGCGAGGTAAAGGTTCCACAGAAGGCCTGGTACGGCGCCCAGACGGCGCGCGCGGTCGTCAACTTCCCAATCAGCGGCCGCAGCCCGGACCGTGACTTTGTACTGTCCCATGTGCGTATCAAACGCGCCGCCGCCGTGGCCAACCGACAACCCGAGTGGCTCGATGACCACAATGCCGCGGCCATCATCGCCGCCTGCGACCGGATACTGGCCGGCGAATTCCTGGAGGAATTCGTCGTCGACCGCTTTCAGGCCGGCGCCGGCACCAGTCACAACATGAACAGTAACGAGGTAATTGCCAACCTGGCGAATGTGGCACTGGGCGGTGTGCGGGGCGTTTATCAGCCAATCAACCCCAACGATCACGTCAACATGGGCCAGAGCACCAACGACACTATCCCGACGGCGATCCGCCTTGCGGTGCTTGCCAAGCTGCCACGCCTGCACTCTGCGGTACAGAGCATGGCAGAGGAATTCGCCCGTCTCGGCGACCGGGAGCGCGACACCGTCAAGAGTGCCCGCACTCATCTGCAGGATGCCGTGCCCACCACGCTGGGGCGTGAGTTCAATGCCTATGCCTTCACACTGCGCCGCGCCGCAACGCGCCTAGTGGCGACGCGCGATGCGCTCTGCGAGATCGGTCTGGGCGGTAGCGCCGCCGGTACCGGTTTGAACTGCGCACCCGGTTACGCCGGCAAGGTCGCCGCTGAACTGTCGCGACTGTGCACCGCACCGATCCGACCCGCCGCCGATCTCGCCGCGCAGATGCAGTCCATGGGCGATGTGCAGGCGGTCTCTTCCGCCATTCGTGACCTGGCGCTGGAACTGATCCGCATCAGCAATGACCTGCGCCTGCTGGCCTCCGGACCACGCACCGGTCTGGGAGAGATCGTCCTGCCACCGGTGCAGCCGGGCTCGTCGATCATGCCCGGCAAAGTCAACCCGGTAATGTTCGAAATGCTCAATCAGGTGTGCTATCAGGTGCTCGGCCAGGATGCCGCCGTCGCCGCCATGACCCAGGCGGGTCAGTTGGAACTGAATGTCATGATGCCGGCGCTGGGTTCGGCACTGTTCGACGCCATGGACTGGTTGACCAAGGCGCTGAATGCCGCCACCGAACGCAATCTGAAAGGCCTGACGATCGATCGCGAGCGCTGCCGGCAGTTTCTGCACGCCAGCGTCGGTCTCGCCACCCTGCTCAATACGCGGATCGGTTACGCGGCCGCGGCGGAGGTTGCCAAGGAATCGGAACGGAGCAGCCGCCCGGTGCGTGACATCGTCGCGGAACGCGGCCTGATGACCGCGGAAGACTTCGATACACTGGTACTGAAGGCGGCACGCGACGGCACTATCAATTGACCGTGTTGCGCTAGTGGAAATCGGCGAGCAGTCAGAAGAGCCGCGCACGCTCCCGATGTGGGAAGTGTGCAGTCAATCCGGTTGACTGATCAGCTGATAGGCCTGTTTGCCTTGCTGCTTGCGCAGTGCGGCTTCGGCTTCCTTCAAGTTGTCAAGTTCTGCCCGCTTGAGGTGGCGTCGGGATTTTGCAGCGTTGATCAGAAAACGCGCCTTTTCCAGATAGGCCTGATTAATAGCGGATTCGGCCTGTTGTCCGGCCGACTCGGCCTGCTTTTGCGCCAACACGTAATTACCGGCCTGAAAGGCCGTCTCGGCGGATGACAGCAGATCTTCCGTGTCGCGCGGCAAGCTTTTCAGCGTCGCAGCATCCTCTATGGCATGCCGCGCCGCAGCGATAGCCAGCTGCGCGGCATGCTGCTGTTCCACATGCTGCTGCGCCTCCGCCTCTCTGCGGGCCTGCACAGCCTGTGTCTTGGCGACGATGGCACGCTTGCGCGCCTCGGTATAGTAGTAATTCTTCAGTTGTTGCTGCGCTTCCTGTAAGGATTGCTCCGCAGAATCCAGTAATATCGGCGTGCGCCGCGCGGCGTCTGCTTCATGCGCCGCGGTAATTGCCTGACGCGCATCGCTCATTTCCTGGACCGGCGCCGTGGTACAGCCGACAGACAATAAAGTGACTATTCCGGCGAGCCAATACCATGATCGTTTGATACGCATTTTCATCATAATGGGCTGGTGATGTGCCGAGGCACCGTGAACTGGATTATTCCTCATCAAAAGCTATCATCGCAACTACGGAATCGTCAAGGAATCCACACCACCCGTTTGCGGAGTCACAATGAAAAAATCAGAACAACCCTACGTGCTTTACCACAATCCGCGTTGTTCCAAGTCACGTCAGACCCTGGCCCTGCTGAATGAGCATGGCATCGAGCCGGTCGTGATCGACTACCTGAAGACACCGCCCAGTGCCGCCGAACTGGGGCGCATACTCGATAAACTCGGCATCGAACCACGCGCCTTGCTGCGTGTCAAAGAGCCCGCCTACCAGGAAGCCGGTCTGGACAATCCCAAGCTGAGTCGTCGCGAGCTTATCGCCACGATGGTCGAGCACCCGATTCTGATCGAGCGCCCTATCCTCGTCACTCCGGGCCGGGCCGCCGTGGGTCGGCCACCGGAACAAGTGTTGAAGATTATCGAGTAAATGTCAGCAGACTGCTGGAGCATTTATCGTGTGGAACAGTGTATTTGCGCAGCGAGCGGCGATCTGGCATCGCCAATTGCATCCCCAGCCGCCATAATTGACCTCCGGTCTTTTCAAAGAGCAACGCAATGTCCGAAATACTGATACTTTATTACAGTCGTTATGGCGCCACCGCCGAAATGGCACGGTTGATCGCACGCGGTGTCGAGCAGGTGCCCGGCATGCAGGCGCGGTTGCGCACCGTACCGGCGGTGTCCGCCGTCTGCGAAGCGACTGAGGACAGCATACCTGACGCAGGGCCACCCTATGCGACCCATGACGACCTAAAAGAGTGTGCCGGCCTGGCACTGGGCAGTCCGACGCGTTTCGGCAACATGGCCGCGGCGCTGAAATATTTTCTCGACTCCACCGGTTCGCTTTGGATAGCCGGTACATTGGCCGGCAAGCCCGCGGCGCTGTTCACCTCCACCAGCAGTCTGCACGGCGGCCAGGAAACCACGTTGACCTCAATGATGCTGCCCTTGCTGCATCACGGCATGCTGTTGCTCGGCATTCCCTATACGGAAATCGATCTGCTCAACACGCACAGCGGCGGCACCCCTTATGGTGCCAGCCATCACGCCGGTCCCGACAGCAAACTGCCGATCAGTGAAGAAGAAAAGCGACTGTGTCTGGTGCTGGGCAAGCGCCTGGCGGAGACCACGCGACAACTGCAAACCGGCAAGGTCACAGCGGCACAGGGATGACGGTCACGCAACTGGCGCGGCTGAGCACGCTGACCGGCTACTTTGGTCTGCTGATCCTGCTGTCACTGTGGTTGACCGTGTTCGCGCCCGCCATTCACAGACCGGTGGCACTGGTATTGCCGATCATGGTCGGGCCATTGCTGTTCGCACTGCGTGGTGTTCTGTACGGCCGGCCGTACACGCATGCCTGGCTCAGTCTGTTGAGCCTGCTGTATTTCACGCACGGTGTCGTGGAGAGCTGGGCCAACGGTGCCGAGCGCCGCTTTGCCGTGCTGGAAGTCGTGTGCAGCGTGCTGCTGTTCCTCGGCAGCATGTTTTACGCGCGTTATCGCGCGCGGGAATTGAAAAGCGGTTCTGTCACCGACGACTGAGCGGTGACTCAACCGAGGATCGACTTGATGAACGGCACGGTCAGCCGACGCTGCGCCGCCAGCGAGGCGTAGTCAAGTTTATCGAGCACGGCGAACAGGCCGTGCATATCCCGCGGCAGGCGTAGCAGCAGATAGCGCCCCACCTCATCCGGCAACTCGAAACCGCGCGTCTGGGCCCGCAGACGCAATGCCGACAGCTTGTCAACGTCGTCGAGCGCTTGCAGGACATAAGTCACACCCCAACCGAAACGCGAACCAAGATCCGGCAGCGATGTGCCAAGTTGCGCCGGCTTGCGGGTAGCGGAGATGATGAGGCGGCCGCCGTTGTCGCGCAGACCGTTGAACAGCACGAACAGCGCATGCTCCCAATCGGCCTGTCCGGCCACGACGTGCACATCGTCGAGGCAGACCAGCGCCATACGCTCCAGGCCGTCCAGGGCGCCGGGGTTGAACTCCGCCGCGCATTGCAGTGGCAGGTAGGCCACAGTACCGCCGCTCCGGGCCGCTTCATGACACGCCGCCTGCAACAGATGCGTCTTGCCTGTGCCAGCCGCACCGGCCAAGTAGACGAAGGCTTCGCCCTGCCCTAGCGCACAGGCTTGTAACGCGGTCACGGCCTCGCTGAACGCACCGGCAATGAAGTTCGCGAACGTGGCGCTGTCTTTGAGCGCCAATCCCAAGGGTAATTGACTCTGCATGTCACACTGGCGCGGAGG
>JBBQDK010000069.1:0-13880 GCA_038319625.1 Gammaproteobacteria bacterium | reverse complement strand
TCCAGAGAGTTGTGTGTTGTGATTCGCATGTAGGCCAGTGCGCATGCCGCTTGCTATAAAGTATCCATCACGCCATCGATGGCGCGCGATACGTGACCGGCGGGTTAAATGTCGCGTGCTTGTTGCGCCGCATTGCCGATGTATGTGGCGGGTGTCATCGCCAGCAGGCGTTTCTTGGCCTCGTCCGGCAGCGTCAACGTGTCGATGAAGGCCTGCATGGCGGCGCGGTCGAGGCGCTGTCCGCGGGTCAGTTCCTTGAGCTTTTCGTAGGGCTTTTCCACGCCGTGGCGGCGCATCACAGTCTGGATGGCTTCGGCCAGCACTTCCCAGTTCCGATCGAGATCGTCGGCGAGTCGCTGTGCGTCGATCTCGAGCTTGCCGATGCCCTTGAGGCAGGACTGGTAGGCGATGGTCGAGTAGGCTACGCCCACGCCGATGTTGCGCAGCGCGGTCGAATCACTGAGGTCACGCTGCCAGCGTGAGATTGGCAGCTTGGCGGCGAGGTGGTCGAACAGTGCATTGGCGATGCCCAGATTGCCTTCGGCATTTTCGAAATCGATGGGATTGACCTTGTGCGGCATGGTCGAGGAACCGACTTCGCCGGCGACGGTCTTCTGTTTGAAATAGCCGATCGAAATGTAGCTCCAGATATCACGGCAGAGATCGATCACGATAGTATTGAAGCGCGCCAGTGCGTCGAAAAATTCAGCGATATAGTCGTGTGGTTCGATCTGTGTGCTGTAGGGATTCCATTCAAGTCCCAGCCCGGTGACGAAGTCGCGTGCCATCGCGCTCCAGTCCAGCTCGGGATAGCTGGCGAGATGCGCGTTGTAGTTGCCGACGGCGCCGTTGATCTTGCCGAACAGCGGCACGGCGACCAGTTGTGCGCGCTGCCGCTTCAGGCGCGCGACAACATTGGCGAGTTCCTTGCCGAGGGTGGTGGGCGAGGCGGGCTGGCCGTGGGTGCGAGCCAGCATCGGCTGGTCGGCGTACTGGTGAGCGCGGGTACGCAGGCTGTCGATCAGTTCATCCATCAACGGCAGCACCGCCTGGGTGCGCGCCTCGCGCAACATCAGTGCATAGGCCAGGTTGTTGATGTCCTCTGAGGTGCAGGCGAAATGAATGAATTCGCTGAGCGCTTCCAGTTCGGTATTGCCAACGATCTTCTCTTTGAGAAAATATTCCACAGCCTTGACGTCGTGATTGGTGGTGCGCTCGATATTCTTGACGCGCTGCGCATCTTCCACGCTGAAATTGTCGGCAATCCCGTCGAGAATGTTCAACGCGTGACTGGACAGGATGGGGACTTCAGGAATGCCGGTGTGTTGCGCCAACGCCTGCAACCATCGCACCTCGACACGCACCCGCTGACGAATCAGGGCGTATTCGCTGAACAGGGCGCGCAGATTGAAGGTCTTGTCGCCATAACGACCGTCGATGGGGGAGATGGCGGTGAGTGTGGAAAGTTCCATGCGGATGCCTTGGCAATCGGGGTTGGTGATTGTGCGATTAGATATAACGACGCTGGGCCAGTGCAGATAATACAACATCAGGCGTTTTCGTGCGGCGTCGGACAGGAAAAGCTATAATGCCTTATTCCTCCTCTCCCTCCGGAAGCGGGGACTTTACAATTATCTTGGACGCTTAACCTATGCTGCAAGCCTATCGTACCCATGTTGAAGAACGCGCCGCTCAGGGGCTGCCGCCCCTGCCGCTGGATGCCCAACAAACTGCCGCCCTGGTCGAATTGCTCAAGCAGCCACCGGTGGGTGAGGCCGATTTTCTGTTGGAACTGCTCACGCAGCGGGTGCCCGCCGGAGTGGATCAGGCCGCCTATGTGAAGGCCGGGTTCCTGGCGGCCATCACGCAGGGTGAGGCGACTTCGCCGGCACTGGACGCGGCGCGTGCTACGCAGCTGCTCGGTACCATGCTGGGTGGCTATAACATTCAACCCTTGATTGCCTTGCTCGATGACGCCACGCTCGGCCCGCTCGCCGCGCGTGCCCTGTCACATACCCTGCTGATCTTCGATGCCTATCACGATGTAGTACATAAAGCAGAGTCGGGCAATGCCCTGGCCAAACAGGTGCTGAACAGTTGGGCCGAGGCCGAGTGGTTCACGGCGCGCACGGTGCTGCCCGAAGAGATCACGGTCACGGTGTTCAAGGTGCCGGGTGAGACCAACACAGACGATCTGTCGCCGGCCACCGAGGCATGGAGCCGACCGGACATTCCGCTACATGCCAAGGCGATGCTGGTCAATCAAATGCCCGACGCCTTGCAGGCCATCGAGACGCTCAAGCGTAAAGGCCATCCGATCGCCTATGTTGGCGATGTGGTCGGTACCGGCTCATCGCGCAAATCCGCCATCAACTCGGTGCTCTGGCACATGGGTCACGATATCCCCTACGTGCCGAATAAGCGCCAGGGTGGTGTTGTGCTGGGCAACAAGATTGCGCCAATTTTTTTCAATACCGCCGAGGATTCTGGCGCGTTGCCGATCGAGTGTAATGTCGCGGCGATGGAGACCGGCGCCGTGATCCGCATTCGGCCGTATGACGGTGTCATCCTCACGGAGCAAGGCGAGGAACTGACGCGTTTCGAATTGCGTCCAACCACGCTTGCCGATGAAGTGCGCGCCGGCGGCCGTATTCCGCTGATTATCGGTCGCGCGCTCACAGATCGCACCCGTGAAGCGATGGCGCTGAAGCCCTCCGGGATATTTGTACGCCCGCAGGCACCCAAGGATACCGGCAAGGGTTACACGCTGGCGCAAAAAATGGTCGGCCGCGCTTGTGGGGTTACCGGAGTGCGCCCCGGCACGTATTGCGAACCGCGTATGACGACCGTCGGTTCACAAGATACCACCGGCGCGATGACGCGCGACGAATTGAAAGAACTGGCCTGCCTGGGTTTCTCGGCCGATCTGGTGATGCAGAGCTTCTGTCATACCGCGGCCTACCCGAAGCCGGTCGATATCAAATTGCAACACGATCTGCCCGACTTCATACAGAGTCGTGGCGGCGTGGCGCTGCGTCCTGGCGACGGGATTATCCATTCCTGGCTGAACCGCATGCTGCTGCCGGACACGGTCGGCACCGGCGGCGATTCGCATACGCGCTTTCCGATCGGCATCAGCTTTCCGGCCGGTTCCGGTCTGGTGGCCTTCGCTGCGGCGCTGGGTGTGATGCCGCTCGACATGCCGGAGTCGGTGCTGGTGCGTTTCAAGGGCAAGATGCAGCCTGGTATCACACTGCGCGATCTGGTGCATGCGATTCCGTATGTCGCGATTCAGCGTGGTCTGATGACCGTCGAGAAGACAGGCAAGAAGAACGTCTTTAACGGCCGTGTGCTGGAGATCGAGGGCTTGCCGGATCTGAAGATCGAACAGGCCTTTGAATTCGCCGATGCCTCGGCGGAGCGTTCCGCCAATGGCTGCACGGTACGGCTCGACAAGGCACCGATCATCGAGTATCTGAATTCCAATATCACGCTGCTGAAATGGCTGATTGCCAGCGGCTATCAGGATGCGCGCACGCTACAGCGGCGCATCGATTCCATGCAGGCCTGGCTGGACAATCCGACCTTGCTGGAGCCGGATACCGATGCCGAGTATGCCGAGATCATCGAGATCGATCTTGCCGACATCAAGGAGCCCTTGCTGGCCTGCCCGAATGACCCCGACGATATCCGGCCGCTGTCCGCCGTCGCCAACGATCCGGTGCACGAGGTGTTCATCGGCTCCTGCATGACCAACATCGGACATTACCGCGCCGCCGGCAAGGTGCTGGAGAGTATCACCGACGTACCGACGCGGCTGTGGATCGTGCCGCCGACGCGCATGGACGAGCACCAGCTCACCGAAGAAGGTTATTACGCGATTTTCGGTCGCGCCGGTGCACGTACCGAGGTTCCGGGCTGTTCGCTGTGCATGGGCAATCAGGCGCGCGTCAAGGATGGCGCAACGGTAGTGTCGACCTCGACGCGCAACTTTCCGAACCGCATGGGCAAGGGTGCCAATGTATACCTGGCCTCGGCGGAGCTGTGTGCGGTGGCATCGGTGCTTGGACGCCTGCCGACAGTTGCCGAGTATCAGTCTCAGGTGAAAGGCATTGAACCCATGGCGGCGGATATCTACCGCTATCTTAATTTTCACGAGATCGAGGAATATCAATCGATCGCCAGGAAGGTGATTCCGATTGAACAGGTAGTGTAACCTGCGTACCAGCCAACGGCTGCCCTAAATCACCGTAGGTGATTTAGTCGCTGCGCTCGAACCAGAGCTACGTTGTTTTGCGCAGGCGCTGTGTCGCCGCCAGCAAGTCGCCGCGCTGCAACAGCAACCGCCAGCGTCGACCGCCGCATTGCCGCCACAACACGGCGGCACGAATGGCGGCGAGCAGTAAAGTCCGAATCCGATTCGCCGTGTCGGCGTCGGAGAGTACGGTTGGTTCGCCATGCACCATGAGTCGTGGCGTGAGTGTGCTGATCGTGTCCTGATACAGACGAGCAAGAGCAGCTATCACCTGCGGATCGGTCGCATTGTTCTGTTCTACCGGTATGTCCAGTCCTTCGATACCGCGTCGTATCAGAAGCAAAAGGTCCTCACGTCGCGCCAGTTGCCGTTCCAAGTGTAGCAGACTGATCACATAACGCAGCAGTTCGGGGTCGCGCCGTGAGCGCTTACCATCCAGTTGTTCGCTGAAAACCCTGAGTCCTATGGCTAGCCCGTTAATGCCGCCGAATACCGCAGCGGCATTGTCCGGGTCGAGCTGAAAAAGGCTGTTGATGCTGGCCTCAACAGCCGATTCCGCGACCTGGCCGCGTCGCGCTATCTGTTGCACCAGGTAGGCGGCCTGAAAAATCCCGGCCATCGCCAGGGCACGGTGCGCGATGGTTTGATTCATGGCGTTGCTGCGTGTGCCAGTTCGACACTGGCATTGGCGAGTGCAACTTCGATTACGCCCCCACCCAGACATTCATCGTCGCGGTAGAACACCACCGACTGACCCGGTGCGACCGCGCGTTGCGGCGTGTCGAACAGCACCTGCCAACTGTCATCATCCTCCTTCCGTAAGGTGCAGGCCTGATCCGTCTGACGATAGCGGATCTTGGCATGACAGCGGTAATCCAGCTGTGATGGTGGAGCGACGATCCAGTGCACTTGCCGCGCAATCAGGCCGGGACTGTAAAGTCGTGGATGGTCGTGGCCCTGCGCGACGATCAGTGTGTTGTCGGCAAGATCCTTGGCGATGACATACCACGGCACGTCGTCGGCATCGCGGATGCCACCGATACCCAGGCCCTGGCGCTGGCCGAGAGTGTGGTACATCAAGCCTTCGTGTCGGCCGATGACACGACCGTCCAGGGTGCGGATGGCGCCAGGCTGCGCGGGCAGATAGCGTTGCAGGAAATCGCGGAATTTACGCTCGCCGATGAAACAGATGCCAGTGCTGTCTTTTTTGGCATGATTGGCGAAGCCGGCGTCGGCCGCCATGCGGCGTACCTCGTGCTTATGCAGCATACCGAGCGGGAACAGTGCGTGACTGAGCTGCCGCTGATCGAGCAAGTGCAGGAAATAACTTTGATCCTTGTCGGAGTCGACGCCCTTGTAGAGGCGCCATGCGTCGTCATGAAATTTGCAACGCGCGTAATGGCCAGTGGCGATATGCCCGGCACCCAGAGCGAGGGCGTGGTCGAGAAAGGCGCGGAACTTGATCTCTTTGTTGCACAATACGTCAGGATTGGGTGTGCGTCCGGCGCGGTATTCGGCCAGGAAGTGTTCGAAGACGCGCTCCCAGTATTCACTGGAGAAGTTCACTGCGTGCAATGGAATGTCGAGCTGCGCACTGACTGCCTGTGCGTCACGCAGGTCTTCCGCGGCCGGACAATGGCTGCCGGCATCGTCCTCGTCCCAGTTCTTCATGAATAGCCCCTGCACCTGCAGACACTGCTCTTGCAGCAGCATGGCTGCGACAGCGGAGTCAACCCCGCCGGAGAGGCCGACGATGATGCGTTGTGGATTGTTCATGGTCATGAGCGGTAATTCTACTCCGAGATTTGCCTGTGTCTCACACAGAGTCACGCAGACAGTGCCGGTGCTTTTTATAACAGTGTGCGCGGTCTGTGTTTGTCAGTGTGGTGGTTTCCAGCCGTGTCGCCAGATCTTCAGCGGCACAATGAACGGTGGCTGTCTGTTGTCGAGGAACCAGGAATCGACGGCATAGCGCTGGCCGGTGCCGATCTCCATTATCACGGCGGTGGTGTGTGGCCAGGCAAGCGGCAGGAAGCCGCGTGCCATGCGTGCTTCCACACGGTGCAATCTCAGCCAGCCTTGCGAGGTGAACAGTGTGAGGTAGGTGGTAGTATTGGTGGATTCGTCGATGCAATCCATTTGGCCCGGCTCGCCGAGACCCGGGAATGTGCCGCCGCGGTCACGATCAGTGCCGGTGCGAGCACCGACCCAGCGCTCCATCGCGGCGATGGCGGTGGCGATCCGTGCCCGTTCCGAGGCGGCATCTGGCGGCGGTTTGTCGAACAACGCCGTCAAGATCCGGCGTTGTGCGGCATTGAGTGCAAGGGTGTCGATGTCGCGGCATGAGTTGCCATGGCAGACGGAGAAGTGCTCGGGGGTAGCGGCGCGTATGACTTCGGGGCGCGGTGGCATGGTCACCGCCACGCAGGCGCCGAGGGTGAGCGCGACACAGCAGAGCAGTGCCAGCGTGCTAACTGACCTCAAGTTCGCCAAGCAGGCTGAGCGGGTAGCGGATGCCGGCCAAATAATCATCGACGCAGCGCAATACCATCGGGCTGCGCAGTCGGCCGGAGGCGCTGAGTTCGGCGCGTGACAACCATTCGGCGCGGACAATACCCGCGTCCAGGCGCAGGTTCGGATCGTGATTTGTGCATTGGCCTGTGAAGCAGACGCGCAGATACGTGCTGTTATTGTCCGGATTGCGCCAGCGATAAATACCGACCAGTGCTTCCGGGGTAAATGACCAGGCGGTTTCTTCCAGGGTCTCCCGCACTGCGGCTCTGAGCAGCGATTCGCCATCGTCGAGATGGCCGGCTGGCTGGTTATAAACCAACTGTCCGTCGGAGTATTCCTCCACGATCAGAAAACGGCTATCGCGCTCTATCACTGCAGCGACTGTGACATGTGGTTTCCAGGGCATCGGCGGGCACTTTAGCATACTCGCCGCGAGGCCGGTCAATGGCCGGATTGGTGAGGAATACGTCCTGAAAATCCTGTATTTGCGTTGGCCCCGGCAGACTGCGGCGGGCACGGCCCCGGCTAACTATGCCGTAGCGTTGACAAAACCTTACTTTGCTTGACTTATAAGACGGCGGAGGGTAATAAGTTGTCCATCGCAGTCGCGTGCGGTAGTGGCAGAGACTACTGTATGGCACACGGTACGAGCCGTGCGCAGCCGTTCAGCTCGACTGCGGCTTTCCAGACCGGACAGGGTGCGGGCCAACCCATCCGTCCGGTCTGAACCAAAATATACCAAAGCAAATATCTAATAATCGTTACCGAGGAGGAGTTCAGATGAAAAGCTCAGTTAAATCATTATTCGCCGGTCTGGTCATGTGCCTGGCCATGGGCCTTGCCCATGCGGCGGATGAGTTGTTGCCATTCTCGCTGGCCTACAAGACCACCGGGGATGTGTCAAAGGTGGTCGATGAGGTCAAAACAAAATTGACGGCCGCCGGTTTCGAAATCGCAGGCAGCTACTCACCGTATGACACCGCCACCATTCTGGCTATCACCAATGATCAGTTGAAAGAAGCGGCCGCCAAGACCGATTTCGGTGGCTACGGCGTCGCGCAGCGCGTGACAGTGACCAAAGTCGGTGATGATATCCAGGTTGCTTACACAAATCCGGTCTACATGGCGAACGCCTATCGTATGGATGCTGACCTGAGCGGTGTAGATGCCAAGCTGAAGTCGGCACTGGGCTGGACGAAAGATTACGGTCCGGCACAAGCCAAAACCGCCGAGGAGCTGCACAAGTACCACTACATGATCGGCATGGAGTACTTCGACGATCCGAGCGATCTGGCCAAGTACGACAATCACGATGATGCTGTGAAAGCTGTCGAACAAGGTCTCGCGGCCGGCAAGGGCGGTACCAGCAAGGTTTATCGCATCGACATCCCCGGTGGCAAGGAAACCGTGTTCGGCGTGGCGCTGACCAACGGTTGCAGCAGCGACAAATTCATCATGAAGGAAATCGACTTCAAGCCGCTGCGTTCCACCGGTCACCTGCCCTACGAGATCCTGGTCAAGGATAACAAGGTGTACGCCCTGTATGCCCGCTTCCGCATCGCGATCAACTTCCCTGACCTGAAAATGGTCGGCTCCAACAGCTTCGTCAATATCATGTGCGCCCCGAATGCGATCGAGGATGCCCTTACCGCAGCGGCCGGCGGCGAGATCTGACACTTCTTTTCGCGGTGTAACACTCCACGCCCCCGGCTGGTCCGGGGGCTTTTTTTGTCACGGGCTCCAGCGTTTCAAGGCGGTTGGTGCAACGTGCTGTCAATATCAGGTTGCCGATTTCTCCGGGCTTGTTAGAATTCGCAGCCCGCACCAAGAGACACATCGGAGTTTCCCATGCCCTTCCAGCACATCACTCTCCCTGTTGATGGTGTCCGCATGACTGCGGACTCCCGTGGCAACCTGACGGTGCCGGATCACCCCATCATTCCTTTCATCGAGGGTGACGGCATCGGTGTTGATATCACGCCGGTCATGCGCCGGGTGGTGGATGCGGCGGTGGACAAGGCATATGGCGGTAAGCGCAGTGTGGCCTGGATAGAGATTTATGCCGGTGAAAAGGCCGTCAAGGTCTATGGTGCCGATCAGTGGCTGCCACGGGAAACAATGGACGCGGTGCGTGATTATCTGGTTTCGATCAAGGGCCCGTTGACCACACCGGTCGGCGGTGGTATCCGTTCGCTCAATGTCACCTTGCGCCAAGACCTCGATTTGTATTTGTGTCTGCGGCCGATCCGATACTTCACCGGTACGCCGAGTCCGCTCAAGCACCCCGAAAAAACTGATATGGTGATCTTCCGGGAGAACTCCGAGGACATTTACGCCGGTATCGAATGGGCGGCGGGTACGCCGGAAGTCCGCAAGCTCATTGAATTCCTGCGCCAGGAAATGGGCGTCACCAAGATTCGTTTTCCGGATAGCTCCGGCATCGGGATCAAGCCGGTTTCCCGCGACGGGACGCGTCGGCTGGTACGCAAGGCCATCCAGTACGCCATCGACAATGACCGCAAGGGCGTGACTCTGGTGCACAAGGGCAACATCATGAAATTTACCGAGGGCGGCTTCAAGGCCTGGGGATACGAACTGGCAACGGAAGAATTCGGCGCGCAGCCACTGGATGAAGGCTCCTGGATGAGTATCAAGAATCCGCGTACCGGTAACGCGATCGTCATCAATGATGTGATCGCCGATGCCTTCCTGCAGGAGATCCTGCTGCGACCGGAAAATTACAGCGTCATCGCCACGCTCAATCTGAACGGTGATTACATCTCCGATGCCTTGGCGGCGCAGGTCGGCGGCATCGGTATCGCACCGGGTGCCAATCTGTCAGACAGTGTTGCCATGTTCGAAGCAACGCACGGTACGGCGCCGGGCTTTGCCGGGAAGAATCTGGTCAATCCGGGCTCGTTGGTGCTCTCGGCGGAGATGATGTTGCGGCACATGGGCTGGGTCGAGGCGGCCGACCTGATCATCAAGGGCGTGGCAGGGGCGATCAGTCATGGCACGGTGACGCAGGACCTCGCGCGCCTGATGCCAGGCGTTTCCGGGGTCAGTTGCTCAGGATTCGGTGAGGCAATTATCGGTAATATGTGAGGAGGGATTGACCGGTGATGAAGGTGCCAGTACCCCTGCCACGCGCCTGACGCGTAGCGAGTCTCTGGCGGCCACCTTGCTGTACCACTAACAAACGCGGGGCGCTTGTCTCCGGGTTCAGTTCGAATCCGCTCGGATGTTGGTGGCCTGCAGGCCTTTCGGCCCGTTAGCAATGTCGAACTCTACCTTTTGACCTTCCTTCAGCGTCTTGTAGCCTTCCATGGTCACGGCGGAAAAGTGCGCAAAGACATCTTCGCCGCCTTCGTCTGGTGAAATGAAACCGTAGCCCTGGGTATTGCTGAACCACTTTACAGTACCTGTTGCCATCGCGTTATTAACCTCATTGAATCGGGTTGTTGCAACACCCGTTATATCCTTGTCCGGCGCGGGACCCTCGCCTTCACTGGTCTGTCAACCGGACCCCTCAGGGTGCCACCTAAACGGAACGTGAACACTCTCATACAACCCGGTAATATAGTCAAGTATAACAAGGGATGAGAATTCAGAGTTGAACGGAGGCGGCAGCCCGACCGGGCTGCCTGTCGAGTGTTCTTCGCATCGTGAATTTCCACTGTCATTGGAATGACTGGGCGGTAAGGCGAGTGCTTCATTTCAGACAATATCGGTCGATATCGGTTAAAATATTCAACGATGACGAACGAGCGAAGACAAGATGGCAACAACGATCTGTTACTCGAGGAGGCCACCCCAAAACTCAAGCGGCCCCCCCTGTATAAGGTCGTCCTTCTGAATGACGACTACACTCCGATGGAGTTCGTAGTGGAGATTCTGGAGATCTTTTTCGACATGACCCGTGCCAAGGCGACCCAGATCATGTTGCATGTCCATACCCGGGGTAAAGGCGTCTGCGGGGTTTTCACCCAACAGATCGCCGAGACCAAGAGCGCGCAGGTCAATGCCTACTCGCGTGAGCACAAGCATCCACTGTTGTGCATTATGGAGGAAGCCTGATGATGGTTCCGGGTGCGGTGCGGTGGCGACGGTGTATGATGGTGATCATCAGGCATCGTGTGTCCACGTGGCCGTCGGCACTGAACATGGTTGAGGTATTGTCGTCATGTTGAGCAAAGAACTGGAATTTACACTGAATCTCGCCTTCAAAGAGGCGCGTGAGAAACGTCATGAATTCATGACCGTCGAGCACCTGTTGCTGGCCCTGCTCGATAACACCTCGGCGACCGAAGTACTTCGTGCCTGTGGCGCCGATATCGAGCGTCTGAAGCGCGAATTGAGCGCCTTCCTCGATGAAACCACGCCACTGCTCCCCGCCAACGATCTGCGTGAAACCCAACCCACACTTGCATTTCAGAGGGTCTTGCAGCGAGCGGTGTTTCATGTGCAGTCTTCGGGCAAAAAAGAAGTCACTGGCGCCAACGTGCTGGTGGCAATCTTCAGTGAGCAGGAATCGCAGGCTGTCTACTTTCTCAACAAACAGAACGTCACACGTCTGGATGTGGTGAATTTCATTTCCCACGGCATCTCCAAGGTGCATGGTGAAGAAAGCGCTCCGGGTTCCGCCGGATCCGGCGACGAGGATGCCGTCGGTGAAGCACCCGGCAAGCGGCCACTGGAAAATTTCGCGACCAATCTCAACCAACTGGCTCGTCAGGGCAAGATCGACCCGCTGATCGGTCGCCGCGCCGAGATCGAGCGCACCATCCAGATTCTGTGCCGGCGTCGCAAGAACAACCCGTTGTTCGTCGGCGAGGCGGGCGTAGGCAAGACCGCCATCGCCGAAGGCCTCGCCAAGCTGATCGTGGACGGCGAGGTGCCCGAGGTGCTGGCGGACGCGACCATTTATTCCCTCGATCTCGGCTCGCTGGTAGCAGGCACCAAGTACCGCGGCGACTTCGAGAAGCGTATCAAAAGCGTGCTCTCGCAGCTGCGCAAGGAACCCGGCGCGGTCCTGTTCATCGACGAAATTCATACTATCATCGGTGCCGGCGCGGCGTCCGGCGGCGTAATGGATGCCTCCAATCTGATCAAGCCGATGCTGGCCTCGGGTGAGTTGAAGTGCATCGGGTCCACGACCTACCAGGAATACCGCGGTATCTTCGAGAAAGACCGTGCGCTGGCGCGTCGCTTCCAGAAGATCGATGTCAGCGAACCGACAGTGGAAGAGACCGTGCTGATTCTCAAAGGTCTGAAGTCGCGCTTCGAAGAGCATCACCATATCAAGTATTCACCCAAGGCCTTGCGTGCCGCGGCGGAATTGTCGGCGCGGTATATCAACGATCGCCATCTGCCGGACAAGGCCATCGACGTGATCGACGAGGCCGGCGCCAACGTGCGCATGCAACCGCCGTCACGGCGGAAGAAAGTTATCAATGTCACCGACATCGAAAATATCGTCGCCAAGATCGCGCGCATTCCACCGAAGAGCGTGTCGGCCTCCGACAAGGACACACTGCGTACACTGGATCGCGATCTGAAGCTGGTAGTGTTCGGACAGGATGAGGCGATCGGTATTCTGGCCAGTGCCATCAAGATGTCGCGCACCGGTCTTGGCAACGAACAGAAGCCCATCGGTTCCTTCCTGTTTGCCGGGCCGACCGGCGTCGGCAAGACCGAGGTCACGCGCCAGTTGGCACTGATCATGGGCATCGAGCTGATCCGCTTCGACATGTCGGAGTACATGGAGCGCCACACCGTATCGCGCCTAATCGGCGCGCCGCCCGGCTACGTGGGTTTCGATCAGGGCGGTCTGCTCACCGAGGCGGTGATCAAGCACCCGCACGCCGTATTGCTGCTCGACGAAGTGGAAAAGGCGCATCCTGACGTGTTCAACCTGCTGTTGCAGGTGATGGACCACGGCACGCTTACCGATAACAACGGCCGCAAGGCGGATTTTCGCAACGTAGTACTGGTCATGACGACCAATGCCGGTGCCGAGCAGATGAGCAGACCGTCCATAGGCTTTTCACACCAGGATCATTCCAGCGACGGTATGGAGGCAATACGACGCATGTTCTCGCCGGAATTTCGCAACCGCCTCGATGCAATCATCCAGTTCAAGTCGCTGGAGCCGTCCACCATCACCCATGTGGTCGACAAATTCATCATCGAACTGGAAGCACAACTCGAAGACAAGCACGTCACCCTGGAAATCGACGATGCCGCACGGCGCTGGCTGGCTGAGCACGGTTTCGACGTCAAAATGGGCGCGCGACCGATGGCCCGCGTCATCCAGGAAAACATCAAGAAACCGCTGGCCGAGGAGTTGTTGTTTGGACGTCTCGCGAATGGCGGTCACGTCCGGATCAGCGTCGCCGAGAATACGCTGAGCTTCGAGATCGAAGCGGAAGAGGAAGTGCACTAAGACGTACGGACCGGCGCTGCAGTGAGGTGCAGCTCTGTCTCGGCGCGAGCTGCAAGCCCGGCAGCTCTCAAGCAACTCATACCTGCCCGTTAACTACTGACGACGACTGGACGTGGCAGTGCGGACCCGCACAATCTTCCTTGCCGGATCGACTTGCCAACACAGTCCCTATGCAGGTAACTTCGCCGCATGATGCGCACCTTGATCTCCCCTGAATCCCCGCTGGCCACATTCGAGCAAGATGTCGCGCGTGGTGTGCTGAACTGTGCCGGCGCCTGGACGGTGGATGGCGTCGTGGGACTGGAGTCAGCACTGAACAGACTTGCGGTTCCCAAACAGGCGCATTGGTGGGTCGACGGCACCGCCCTGACAACGCTGGATACCGCAGGTGCGTGGTTGTTGCATCGCAGTTGCAGACGGCTCAGCCAGTCAGGCGCGACAGTCGAGGTGCGGGGTTTGCGCGCGGAACACGCCGCCCTGTTGGCACTGATCGAGGCGCATGGAGAGGTATTGGTGCAACGTGCACCGCCTGTTTCCCTGCTGGGGCGCATCGGCCGCGTCAGCGTGAGCGGCGTTTTGCAAATAATCGCCTTTTTGTCGTTCGTCGGCGAGACCGCCATGGCGCTCTTCAATGCCGTGCGCCATCCGCGTCGCATCCGCGGTCGC
>JBBQDK010000068.1:0-14263 GCA_038319625.1 Gammaproteobacteria bacterium | reverse complement strand
TTTGGGGCGTCGCGACGCAGCGTCGCATCAAGCGAAGTGTGGGCCATCCAGGTTTCCAGCCGACCGGGTCTTGCATCGGCATTGGCCGGGATATACCCGCTGCGCACCATGGCGTACGCGCCGATCAGCGCAATGAAAAGTGTTAAGACTATACCTTTCAACATAGCACCTCCTCATTCAGCGGCACAACGCCGCAATCGCTCATCTTTCATTTGGTCTCTATCAAAGCTGCCTGCCAACCTCTATCGCTCGTTCATCGAACCAGCAACAGGACGCTGGATCGAGCGCTCAAAGGGTATGTACGTGAATCTTCCCAAAGCGGTTCCTCGCCTGCGACAGACAGATCGTGCGGCGCTTCGTGTGAGGTATCAACGGCCAGATGCCAGCGAGTATTCGGCAGCAAGGGTGGCAAAATGAAATCGACCGTATCGACGCCGGCATTGAACAGCATACAAAGTGCGTGTTGCCCGTCTTCGTATATCAGACAGGAAAACTGTTTCTCTTTCGGGTCAGTCCAATTGGGCAATCCACCCTGCGGGCCAAACCAGTCGATATCGGCATCCGTGTAGAACTGTTCCTTGCTTAGCATCGAATGCGCCCGGCGCAAGGCGATCATCGCGCGGGTGAAACGGTGAATATCCGGGTGTCGTTCCAGGTAGCGCCAGTCATACCAACTGGTTTCGTTATCCTGACAGTAAGCGTTATTGTTGCCGCCTTGCGTGCGGCGAAATTCGTCGCCGCCCAGTAGCATCGGTACGCCGCGTGAGATCAGCAGACTCAGCAGGAAGTTTTTGATCTGGCGTTTTCTGAGGGTCTCGATGCGGGTATCGGCCGTCTCGCCTTCGGCACCGTAATTCGCGCTGAGATTGTCGTCGGTTCCATCTTGGTTTTTATTACCATTGGCTTCATTGTGCTTGTCCTGGTAACTCACCAGATCATTCAAGGTAAAGCCATCGTGACAGGTGACGAAATTGATACTGCTCTCCGGGCCCTTGCCAGACTTGGCGTAAATGTCGGCACTGCCGCAGATGCGACTGGCAAATGCCCCGAGCATCCCATCGTCGCCGCGCCAGAAACGCCGAACATCATCACGAAACCGGCCATTCCACCCCGCCCAACGTCGTTCAGAGAAACTCCCCACTTGATAGGCGCCGGCGGCATCCCACGCTTCGGCGATGAGCTTCGTGTCCCTCAGGATCGGGTCTTCGGCGATCCGTTCGAGCAGCGGGGCATTGGTCAGCAGCTTGCCAGTGCCGTCCCGGCCGAGCACCGACGCCAGATCAAACCGGAAGCCATCCACATGCATCTCGAGCACCCAATAGCGCAGCGCGCCCAGAATAAGATCGCGAACCACCGGATGGTTGGCATTTATGGTGTTGTCGACGCCCGTGTAGTCCTTGTAGTAGCGCTTGTCGTCCGCCAGCGTATAGAAGATCGCGTTATCGATGCTACGGAAACACAGCGTCGGGCCCAATTCATTGCCTTCCGCCGTGTGATTGAAAACGACATCCAGGATGACTTCGATGTCGGCACCATGCAGAGCTCGGACCATTTCCTTGAACTCCAGCTTCTGCTGACCCACGCCACCCGCACTGCTGTACGAGGCTTTGGGGGCGAAGAAAGTGACAGGGTCATAACCCCAATAATTTCTGAGTAACGTGCCGGTTTGTGGATTGAGATTTGTCGCCTCGTTTTCGTTGAACTCGTACACCGGCATCAGCTCCACGGCTGTCACGCCCAGTTCTTTCAGGTAGGGAATCTTGTCCATCAGGCCGCGGTAAGTACCGGGCTGTTCCACGTTGGCGCTGGGATGAATAGTGAAACCGCGAAAGTGCGTTTCATAAATTACGGTCTCTGACCAGGGATGACGGAGCGGTAGGTCGTCATGCCAGTGGAAGTGCTCGTGAGTGAAGACACACTTCGGCATGGACCCGGCATCGTCCGCTTTCGAAATAACCAGGTCTTGCTCCGGCGCGGACGGGTCGTAGCCGCGGGCCGGACCAAAATCCCAATCAAGCAGCCCTGAGATCGCCGTCGCGAACGGGTCCAGCAGCAGTTTATTGAAATTGAAGCGATGACCTTCCTTGGGTTGGTACGGACCATCCACCCGGTAGCCGTAGAGTTGGCCGGAACGAATTCCCTCGACCCAGACATGCCACACGTCGCCTGTGCGGTGGCGCGCAGGATCGAAATCGATCACCTTGACCGGCGTCGTATCGGCGGGGGAGTCGAACAACTCCAGACGAACGCGGCTGGCATGACGACTGAAGATTGCGAAGTTGACGCCGCCCGCGGATTCATGCGTTCCTAACGGCAGCGGAACACCGCTGCGGACTTCAGTATGTTCGGAGACCTCTGCCGCATAATCATGCAGCGGACGTTCAGGTGTATTCATACGTTCCCCATCGCCATCTGTAAGGAATCACCGCTGCCACAGGATGTGAGCGGCTTCGAGCGGCACCGCCACGCCGTTGCGGTTCGGTATCAGTCGCGTCGTATAGTCAGTCGCCGGACGGGCGGCAGGCACCTCTGCACGATAGGCGTAACCATTGATACTGCCTACTAGTTGCCGCACGCGCTGCATCACCACCCGTTCGGGCGCGGTACCATCAACGCCATTGGCATAGAGCTCGACCTGCACTTGCTCCGGATCGAGACCGTCGAGATACAGTTGAACCTCGAATTCGTGCTGCTGACCGTCACTTTCAATCTTCACTTCACCGAAGCGCAGTGCGGTCCATTTCCGGTCCAGCGCGCGATGCCAGTCAACCATCTCTGCGCCGACCTTGCCTTTGTCGGCAGCCCGTACAAGATAAGTTGCGGCCGCCGGCAAGTAGTGTTGCTCTGTGTATTCACGTACCGCGCGATTGGTGGAAAAGCGTGGCGTCAATTGCGCCATGCTTTCCCGCATTCGCGCCACCCAGGCACCGGGGATGCCTTGTTCATCACGCGTATAAAACTCGGGGACCACCTCGCGTTCGAGCAGGTCATAAAGCTTTTCAGCTTCGCTGGCGTCCCAGGCGGGGTCGCCGTCATGTTCCTGACCATCACCCAACGCCCAACCCACTTCCGGTGAGTAGGCTTCCGCCCACCAACCGTCCAATTCCGATAGATTGATGCCGCCATTAACAAGTACTTTCATGCCGCTCGTACCACATGCTTCCCAGGGTCGTCGCGGCGTGTTGAGCCAGACATCAACGCCTTGCACCAATTGCTCGGTCAAATGCATGTCGTAGTCACTGAGGAAAATCACATGGGGGCGCGCCTCGGGCCGCCGGATGAAACGCATCCATTGCTGAATCAGTGCCTGACCCGCCACGTCTGCGGGATGCGCTTTGCCGGCGATCATCAGCTGCACCGGGCGTTGCGGATCAGACAACAAGCACAACAGTCGTTCTGGATCGTGGAGCAGGAGATTCGGCCGCTTGTAGCTGGCGAAACGGCGCGCAAAGCCCAGTGTCAATGTGTTGGGGTCAAACAGATGCTGCGCGGCGTAAACCGCATCGGGCGATGCGCCTGACGCGGCCAGTTGTCTGGACAATCGTTCGTGCGCATATTCAACAAGCACAATACTGGCGGCAGTGCGAAATTTCCAGAGACTTGCATTGGAGACATGGCGAATGTCCTGCTCCAGCGTGTCCGTTACACCCAGCCAGCGGTCCTTGCCACACGCTTCCGTCCAGAGTTTATCGGCGGCGGCGGAATCCCAGGTCGGCATGTGAACGCCGTTGGTCACGTGTCTGACCGGAACTTCTTCCTCCGGCCAGTGTTGAAAGAGTGACTCAAACAAGTGCCGGCTCACCTTGCCATGCAATCGGCTCACACCATTCACCGCCCCACTGCCTCGAATCGCGAGATAGGCCATGTTGAAAGGTTCCGACGTGTCGTTCGGATTCAGGCGGCCCAGGGCCAACAGATCGTGGCGTGATAGGCCGAGCTTCCGTTCTGCATAACCGCCGAGGTATTGCTCGATGAGTGCCGGTGCGAAACGATCGAAGCCGGCGGCCACTGCCGTGTGGGTGGTGAAGAGATTGCCCGCTCGCGTCACGGCCAGTGCGACTTCGAATGGCTGTACATTCTGTTCCATGAAACTGCGGGCGCGTTCCAACACGGCAAAGGCCGCATGCCCTTCGTTCAAGTGGCAGACTTCCGGCTGGATACCGAGCGCCGCGAGCAGTCGCCAGCCGCCGATGCCGAGCAGCATTTCCTGCTTCAGGCGTAACTCCGGCCCGCCTCCGTACAACTCACTGGTAATGCCTCGATGCGCGGGATAATTCGCCGCGTCGTTGCTGTCCAGCAGGTACAGCTTCACGCGACCGACCTGTACCTGCCAAGCGCGCAGCCAGACCGAGTACCCGGGTAGCGTTATCTCCAATCGCAACCATTCACCATTCGGCTTACGCAACGGTGTAATCGGCAACTGTCCCGGATCGTTATACGGAAAGAGGGCCTGTTGCGCGCCGTCCTTGTCGATCACCTGACGAAAATAGCCTTGTTGGTAGAGCAGCCCAACGCCGATCACCGGGATGCCCAAATCGCCGGCGGCCTTGAGTTGATCGCCGGCCACATTGCCCAGTCCGCCAGAGTAGATGGGCAATGCCTCGCTCAACATGTATTCCATACTGAAATACGCAACACAACTCAGCGGCGATTGCGGGTAGGTCTGCTGAAACCAGGCAGGCGCTGCCGCTGCAGCGCGCCTGACTTGGACCAGATCGTCAATCTGCCGGCGGAAAGCGGGGTCGGCCAACACTGCCTGGAGCTTCTCCCGCGACACCGTCTGCAAGACGACCCAGGGATTCCGGGTCAGTTCCCACAGCACAGTATCCAGCTGTCGCCACACTTGGTCAGTGGCATGATCCCACGACGAACGCAGATCCAAGGCAAGCTCGGACAGGACATCGAACCCTTCGACGTCCGTGGATACAATTCGCTGCTTCGGGTGGCTGGTTAGTGTTGGTTCGCTCATGACTGTTCCTTCATAATTTTCCCGGATGCAATCTTTGGCTGCTTGCGGGCGAGGCCAGCGCAGCGCCGACGATGGTCTGTGCTTCCTCCAGGATGCGTTGCAGGTGCTCCGCGCCACCAAAGCTCTCCGCATAAATCTTATAGATGTCTTCGGTGCCGGACGGACGCGCCGCAAACCATCCACTCTTTGCAATCACTTTCAAACCGCCGAGGGGTGCGCTGTTACCCGGCGCTTGGGTCAGGATGCTCTGGATTTTTTCGCCCGCCAGTTCCGCGGACAGTATCTGCTGCGGCGAGAGCTGCGCCAGTATTTGCTTTTGCTCCGCTGTCGCCGGCGCCTCGACGCGTTCATAAACGGGTTCGCCAAACTCGTGCGCAAGCTCACTGTAGATTGCGCCGGGATCGCGGCCCATGCGCGCGGTGATCTCCGCCGCCAGCAAAGCCGGGACAATGCCGTCTTTATCAGTGGTCCAGACGCTGCCATCCCGACGCAGAAAGACGGCGCCCGCACTCTCTTCCCCGCCAAAGGCCAGCGAGCCGTCGAGCAAGCCATCCACAAACCACTTGAACCCGACCGGTACCTCGTAGAGTTTCCGACCTAGCTTCGCCGTGACGCGATCGATCATCGCGCTACTGACCACTGTTTTGCCGATTGCCGCTGACTTGCTCCACTGCGGTCGGTGTTGCAAGAGGTAGAAGATCATGACGGAAAGATAATGATTGGGCGGCAGTAATCCTGCGTTTTTGGTAACGATACCGTGCCGGTCGTGGTCAGTGTCGCAGGCAAAGGCGATGTCAAAGCGGTCTTTCAGATCGATCAGGCGCTGCATGGCGTAGAGCGAGGACGGATCCATGCGAATCTGACCGTCCCAATCGACCGTCATGAAACGGAAGGTAGGATCGACCGTTTCATTTACAACAGTAAGATTCAAACCATAGCGCTCGGCAATCGGGCCCCAATAATGGACGCCAGCGCCGCCAAGCGGATCCACGCCCATGCGGATGTTCGCGCCGCGAATCACCTCCATATCGATCACCTTGTCGAGATCGCTCACATAGGCATTGAGATAGTCGTGTCGATGTGTTGTGGCGGCATGCAGCGCCTTTTTTAACGATATTCTCTTCACGCCCTGGAGTCTACTCTCCAGAAGCGCATTGGCCCTGGCTTCAATCCAGCTTGTGACATCCTTATCGGCCGGTCCGCCGTTGGGCGGGTTGTACTTGAAACCGCCATTTTCGGGCGGGTTGTGCGAAGGTGTGATGACAATGCCATCCGCCAGCCCTTTCTCGCGGCCGCGGTTATAAGTGAGTATCGCATGTGAAATCACCGGCGTCGGCGTGTATTCGTCCTCGTCCGCGAGCATGATATTCACACCGTTGGCCGCCAGCACTTCGAGAGCGCTGGTATACGCTGGAACGGAAAGCGCGTGCGTGTCGATACCCAGAAACAGCGGACCATCGATGTCCTGCTGTTTACGGTACTCGCAGATAGCCTGACTGATGGCAAAAACATGCGCTTCATTGAAGCTGTTATCGAACGCGGAACCGCGATGACCCGATGTACCGAATGCGACTCTCTGCGCTGGTACCGAAGCGTCGGGCACGTTGCTGTAGTAGGCCGTGATGAGTCTGGGAATATTAACGAGCAGTGACACTGGAGCGGGCTTCCCTGCCAAAGGATTAACTTTCATAGCGGTCAACCGCTGTCCTTGTCGCAGGCCGACACAACGGCAGTCGATCGGGTGCTCAACGGCACAATGCTCATGCCTGTCTGGCCTTCGTGAGCGCCTGGCTTTGCAACGCGATGCTTTCCATCAGATCACGCCATGATTTGGCGAATGAGGCAGTGCCTTCGCGCTGGAGGTCGGCAGCCAGTACTGCATCGTCTATACCCGCGCGGGAAAATGCCGCGAGCACTGCTTCGGCATCGCCACCGTCGAGGCGCATGAGATCTTGCGCCTTTCCATGATCGGCAAAGGCGTGCAGTGTCTTATCGGGCAGAGTGTTGATCGTCTCCGGCGCCGCCAGCGCTTCTACGTAAAGAACGTCCGAAGCGGCGGGATCCTTGGTCCCGGTACTGGCCCACAGCAGACGTTGCGTCTGGGCACCGGAAGCGGCAAGTATCTGCCAGCGCGGCGCAGTAAGCAGATCGCGATAGGCTTTGTAGGTGCGTCTTGCGATGGCGATACCGAGATGGTTCTGGAGCGCATCAGGAACCTTGCCCTTAACTGCCACATCCCACCGGCTGACGAAGATCGATGCTACCGACGCGACTCTTGGATCGAGGTGTGCAGCGATGCGGCGCTCGATTCCACGCATATACGCTTCGGCCGCAGCGATGTAGTGCTCACGCGAGAATAACAGTGTGACATTGACCGGAACGCCGGCGAAGATCGACTCCTCGATGGCCGGAATGCCGGCGGGTGTACCCGGGATCTTGATGAACAGATTGGGCCGTTGCGCGCGCGCATGCAGTTGCGCCGCCGCCTTGATGGTGCCGGCGGTATCGTCCGCGAGTAAGGGCGATACCTCCAGCGACACCCACCCGTCAACACCGTTACTGGCAGTATGAACCGGCCGGAAAAGATCAGCGGCCGCAGTTAAGTCTTCCAGCGCCAGCTCGAAGAACAAGGCCTCTCCCGATTTCCCGGCGAGCGCCTTTTCGCGGATGGCATCGGCGTAAAAATCACTTTTTTTTATGGCGTGCTCGAAGATCGTCGGATTGGAGGTGAGTCCCGTCACCGCCAATTCCTCGATGTAACGGTTGAGTGTACCGCTCGTCAGCAGCTCGCGGGTAATATTGTCAAGCCAGAGGCTCTGGCCGAGGTCGTGCAATTGCTGAGTGGCGTTCATGTTGTCTCCTAGGATGTGCAGTCGGCTTTAGCGGTACCGAGTAAGGTGGGAAAATTGACATCAATCAGTTCGTGGATTCGATCAATCACGATGTCAGCCGGTGGATAGGCAGCGGTGTTTTTCGAATCGAGCGCGTAGTGTCCCTGGTGAGGAAAGACGGTTGTCAGGCGATCGCCCAAGACCTGCTTCATCGCCGCCAGAATCCGCAACTTGTCGTCGACCATAATGTAATGGCAGGCCGGATAACATTGCTCGACGTCATCGAGCATTTGCTCTTTGTGCAGATAGATAAGGACCCGGCCATCGACCGCGTCCCACAATCCCGATTGTTGGACCTTGCGTGGCTGGAATACCACATCGCCATCCGACAGAATCACCGTCTGTCCCCAACGACTCAGATGGGCGACGACATCGAGCGCGCCGGGATACAAGCGCTCGGCAAACGGATAGTCCACCAAAAAGGCTGACATCTGCAGCAGGCGCAAATCATTCGTGACGCCGGCACGGTAGCGCTGCAAGGCACCCAGATAGTCCGCATAGCCGAGTTCAATGCGCAGCGCCTCGAAGATTTTCCAATATCGATCGCGACTCTCGGTACCGAATGTTTGCGCAAGATGCTCGCTCAAGTCGGCGATAATGCGATCGTTATCGAGCAGGGTGTTATCCACATCCAGCAGAAAAACCAATTCGTTGGCCACGGTCATTTTACCACCTTCACCGGTATCGGATTGTGCCAGCTGCCGTCTGCCGCAATCAGCGTATCGGCCTGTTTCGGGCCCCAGCTACCGGGCTTGTAGCGGTGCACTTTGTTGTGCTTGCCAAGCACTGCATCGATCACCACCCACGCCGCCTCGACCGCGTCTTCACGGGTAAAGAGTGCGCCATCGCCGGCCATGGCATCGCTCAACAGTCTCGAGTAAGGCGACTCCTCGCCCGACTGTTCATCCAGCAGGTACAACTCACGCTGATCGCCGACAAACTCCTTGCCGGCGCGCTTGACGCGCGCGGCGAGTGCGACCGCCGAGTTGGGCGAGAGCCTGAAGCGCAGATAATTGGCTCGTCCGTGCTGCGGCGCCGAATCGTCGAACAGCCGTTGCGGTGGTGGTTTCAGCTCCACCAGAACCTCCGCCGCGGTGGAACCCAGGCACTTGCCGGAGCGCAAGTACCATGGCACACCCTGCCAACGCCATGAGTCGATGAACAAGCGCAGCGCGCAGAACGTCTCGACATCAGAGCCCTTTGCCACGCCCGGCTCGTTTCGATAGCCGATGTACTGGCCGCGCACCACATCGTCAGTCTGCAGGGGGCGCATGGCCTGGAACACCTTGGCCTTCTCGCTGTGGACGGCGGCAAAGCCCTGATAGGCCGGCGGTTCCATGGCCAACAGCGCGACGATCTGAAACAGATGATTCTGGATGACGTCGCGCAGGCAACCGGCGCTTTCGTAAAACGAGCCGCGGCCCTTCACGCCAAAATTCTCTGCCAGGGTGATTTGCACACTGGCCACGTTGTTGCGGTTCCAGATTGGCTCGAGGAACGAATTGGCAAACCGGAAGTATAGGATGTTCATGATCGCTTCCTTGCCGAGAAAGTGATCGATGCGAAATATCGAATCTTCCGGAAACACCGACTGCGCGATACGGTTGAGATTGCGTGCCGAGGCCAGGTCGCGTCCGAATGGTTTTTCAACGATGACGCGTGCCTGATCGGCCAAGCCTGCCGCACCGAGCCCTTTGATTACCGTCGCGAACAGCGCAGGAGGAATGGCAAGGTAATGCGCCGGGCGCCGGGCATCGCCCAATGCCTGCTTGAGCACCTTGAACGTATCCGGGTCGTTGTAATTACCGCCCACATACCGGAGCTGGGAAAGCAGCTGTTTGAGGGCCTGCCCATCATCGATCTTGCCGGCTTGCTTGATGCTGTCTGTGACATGTTTGCGCAGTCGCGCCAAACTCCACTGCGGGGCGGCGACACCAACCACCGGTACATTGAGGACACCGCGCTTGGCCATTGCGTAGAGCGCCGGAAGAATCATCTTGTGAGCCAGGTCGCCGGTCACACCGAAGATCACCAGCGCATCGGCCGGCGTTGTGCGGCTATGGGAATTGCTCATCTCAGTGTCCCTGTTTCTTTTCATCATGTCCGCCAAACTGCTTTCTCATCGCGGACAGCACCCGGTCGGCGTAATCGGCACCGCCGCGCGAGGCAAAGCGCTCGAACAGCGCCGTGCTGATTACCGGTATCGGCACGCCCTCGTCGATGGCGGCCAGTGCAGTCCAGCGCCCTTCGCCCGAATCCGACACTCGTCCCGAGTACTCGGTGAGTTCTGCATCCTCCACCAGTGCCGCGGCCGTCAGATCGAGGAGCCATGACGCTACCACACTGCCGCGCCGCCAGACTTCCGTGATCGCGGGCAAGTCCAACTCATACTGGTAATGCTCCGGGTTGCGCATCGGCGTGGTTTCGGCGTCGCTGTCAGTTGGGTGCTTGCCGGCATTGGCGTTGTGCAAGATGTTCAGCCCTTCGGCATAGGCCGCCATGAGGCCATACTCAATACCGTTGTGGACCATTTTGACGAAATGGCCCGCGCCGGTCGGACCGCAATGCAGATAGCCATGTTCGGCGGGACCCGGGCTGCCCTGCTTGCCCGGTGTGCGCGGCGCAGCCTCGACCCCGGGAGCGATACTTTTGAAAACCGGCTCCAGATGTTTGACAATCGAAACTTCACCGCCGATCATCAGGCAGTAGCCGCGCTCCAGACCGAACACCCCGCCACTGGTGCCACAATCGACGAAATGTATGCCTTTTGGTTTAAGCGCATCCGCTCTTTGAAGGTCGTCGAGGTAGTAGCTGTTGCCACCGTCGATAATGATATCGCCGGCATCCATGCGCGCGGCCAGTTCCTCGACAGTCTTGCCCGCCACACCGGCGGGAACCATCACCCAGACTGGGCGTGGTTTGGCCAGCTTCGCGATCAGCTCGTCGATAGAGGCAACGCCCTCAACACCGCTACCCGTGATTTTTTTCACCGCCTCGGAGCTAACGTCGTAGACAACGCAATCATGGCCATCCTTAGTCAGGCGCCGCACCAGATTGGCGCCCATACGTCCTAATCCGATCATGCCGAGTTGCATACTGAGTCTCCTTTCTTAGTTTGTATTGTAGCCAAGGTAATCGCCAATTGTGTGAGTCAAGTTGCTCACGCTAGTGGTGTGCTGCGTAATTCCTGGAACTTGATTCAAGCATCGAGAATCGCCTTGCACCAGATCATGAAGCATCCCGGTGGCAGTTTCTTCTTCTCCCAGAGGGAGAAGGAACGTGCTTCCAAACCTCGGTGCGTAGCGAGCCTGCGGCATACGTTCCAAACAGAATGCAGCACACCACTTGCATCAAAGAAACGCTGGATGCGTTTGTCTGTCCGACGCAGGATACCGCTGAGTCAAGACCGCGTCTCCAGCAGAGCAACGGCCCGCTGGTAGACATTATCGACTGTAAAGCCATACTCGCGCATCACACGCTCGCCAGGGGCCGATGCGCCAAAGCGATCCACGGCCAGTACATCGCCGCGACTGCCGACATAGCGATGCCAACCCTGCGATACACCGGCTTCGACCGCGAGCCTGGCGCCAATCGCCGGCGGCAATACTGTGTCGCGGTAGGCTTGCGGTTGCGTATCGAACAGTTCCCAGCTCGGCATGGAGACGATCCGTGCCTGGATATTCTGCTCCAGCAATTTTTGCTGTGCCGCCACGATCAGCGTGACTTCGGAGCCACTGGCGATGAGAATCACATCAGGTTTGCCATTCGGGGCATCGGCCAGGATGTAGGCACCGCGCTGTACGCCATCGGTAGAGGAATACTGCGTGCGGTCGAGCGTGGGCGTATCTTGCCGCGTCAACACCAGCACCACCGGCTGTTCGCGCGTTGTAAGTGCTATGCGCCAGGCGGCGGCGGTCTCATTGGCGTCGCTCGGACGAATAACGATCAGGTGTGGTATCGCACGCAGACCGGCGAGTTGTTCGACGGGTTGATGCGTTGCACCATCCTCGCCCAGCGCAATGCTGTCATGGGTAAACACATAGATCACCTGCAATCCCATCAACGCAGCGAGACGGATCGGCGGCCGCATGTAATCGGAAAAGACCAGGAATGTAGCACCGAACGGGATGGTTGCACCGTGCACGGCCAGCCCGTTCAAGATCGAACCCATCGCGTGCTCGCGCACACCGAAGTGCAGATTGCGGCCGGTGTACGTCCAACCGCCACCGTCGGACCCCTGTCTGTCGACGGCGGTTGTGTCGGGCGACTCGAAGTCCCCTAATGCTTTCAGCACGGTGTGCGTCGAAGGATTCAGATCGGCCGAACCACCGATCAATGCCGGTAAGCGCGGTGCGATGGCGTTCATGATCATGCCCGAAGCGACGCGAGTAGCCATGCCTTTGGCGTCTGGCGGGAACTGCGGGATATCCGTATCCCAACCAGCGGGTAATTTACCGGTCATGCGCTGTTGCAGCGCCTCGGCCAGTTCAGGAAAGGCTTGTGCATACGCCGCAAATTTATCGTTCCATTCAGACTCTAGCCGAGCGCCGTGTTTGACCGCCTGAAGAAAATGCGCCTGCGCCGGCTGTGGAATGTAAAACAATGGCTCCGTCGGCCAGCCGAGGCTCTGCTTTGTCAAGCGTACTTCTTCGACGCCTAGCGGTGAACCGTGCGCTTCGAACGAGTCCTGTTTGTGCGGTGAACCGTAACCGATATGGGTGCGCACCAGAATCAGAGAAGGCCGCTGCGTTTCAGCGCGTGCGGCGTGCAACGCACGCTCAATCATTGACAGGTCATTGCCGTCGTCGACTACTTGTGTATGCCAGCCATAGGCCTCGAAGCGGCGCGCACAATCCTCGGTGAAGGTGATGGCGGTGCCGGCGGAGAGCGTGACGTGATTGTTATCGTACAGATAGATGAGCTTGCCGAGCTTTAAATGACCGGCAAGCGAGGCTGCCTCCGACGCGATCCCCTCCATCAGGTCGCCATCGCTGACGATACCGTACGTATGATGATCAATGATATTGAAACCCGGGCGGTTGTAACTCGCGGCCAACTGGGCCTCTGCCATCGCCATGCCGACGCCGTTGCCAAAGCCCTGGCCCAGCGGGCCGGTGGTGGTCTCGACACCGGGCGTAAGGCCGCGCTCCGGGTGACCCGGGGTCATGCTGCCCCATTGCCGGAACTGTTTGATCTGTTCCAGTGGCAAGGCATAACCGGTCACGTGGAGCAGGCTGTAAAGCAGCGCCGAGCCGTGCCCGGCGGAAAGAACGAAACGGTCACGATTGAACCAGTCGGGGTTGGCCGGATGATGTTTGAGGAAGCGCGTCCACAACACGTAAGCCATGGCCGCGGCGCCCAAGGGTAGCCCCGGATGCCCGCTGTTGGCTTTTTGCACGGCATCAACCGAGAGGAAGCGCAGAGTGTTGACACACAGGTCGTCCAGGGAAGTTGTGGGACTTACGCTCCGGGGCTCAGGACTCATCTGCGATCTCCATGGTGTTATTACACACGACAGATCGTGCGTTTTGCGGCTATCGACACGTGTAGACAGTGCCTCGTGCTAACAGTTCAGCCGGTATTTGACATGAACGGGATCCTTGACAATGCGAAAAGCTAATATACGGCACCGAATGAAATGCCTTTACTGTACGCTGGAATCTGTATGATCGCGATTCGGGCGCCCTGAGTGACTGGTCCACCAGGAAACAAATGGTAGAGGAAGCCGCGCCCGCCTTTGTCAGAGAAACGAGTATTCAAGGCACTAGAAATCATGCGTACGCTCGCGGGCTTGCCGTTGTCCAGATAATAGCTGCGGAGAAATTCGATCACTGCCCAGTGATCGTCGGTAAACTTAAGCCATTCGCTGACAGCCAGCGTTTCGCTCAGTTTGCGGCTCCATCCGTTTATCTCTCCATGAGTGAGCGGCAACTAACCTTTCAGATGCGGGGCAAGTGCTGTGCTGCACGATCAAATAATGTTCAAAAGTGCACTATTTATCCGTCTGGTCAGTAAATTGACCTGAGAGATGATTCTCAGGCAGCAGGTTTCACATCATGCAGCCAATAGCCGGGACGTCCATAGTGTTTGAAGATGGCAATTTCCTGCTTGCGATCCAGTACATCCGCCGAGTCATACGGCGGAGCGTCTTGAATCACTTGTCGTGTCAGGTTGACGGAGACTGTCGTATCGAGCCAATTCACATCATGAATCCATTGCGACGCGATAAGCACTTTGTGACCGAGCCACCAGTTGCTGGTGTCTACAATAAGGTAACGTATTGCCCAGGTTTCCTCATCGACGAGCATACCCTGCACGTGACCGATATCACCATCGTTCGCCATAATGTGATAGTTGACTATCGCCCCACAACTGCGCAGGTGGGGATCGTCCTCATGGTGCC
>JBBQDK010000067.1:0-14361 GCA_038319625.1 Gammaproteobacteria bacterium | reverse complement strand
AATTGCCACCGGCGGGGCCAGCTTCATTGGCCGCATCGCGTTCGGTAATCATCCCTCGTTCGATATTCCGGCGCTGACGATACCCGCCGTGCATGCCCTGCCACCCCTGGCGTATCTGGCCTATATCGTCCTCGGTGTCGTGCTGGGAGTGATGGCGGTGCTCTATATCCGGTCCTTGTACGCGTTCGAGGATTTCTTCGAACGCATCCCCGGCAACTATTACACGCGTCATATCAGTGGAATGTTGCTGGTGGGTCTTATGATGACGCTGTCGATGCACTACGCGGGGCACTACTATATTTCAGGCATCGGTTACGCCACGGTGCAGGATGCACTCACCGGCATGCTCACCGACCCCTGGCTCATGATTCTGCTCTTCGCCGCCAAGCTCATCGCCACCTCGCTGACGCTCGGTTCCGGTGGATCAGGCGGGGTTTTTTCGCCCTCGCTGTTCATGGGCGCGGTGTTGGGCGCGGCGTTTGCGCTGTTGATAAACCGGCACGTGCCGGGGCTGCATCTGGATGTGGCGGGCACAGCGATCATCGGCATGGCCTGCCTGGTCGGCGCGGCTACTGGCGCTGTGCTCACTGCCATTGTGATGATCTTCGAGATGACCCGTGATTACAACGTCATCATCCCGTTGATACTCGGAGTGGCGTTCGCCTACGGCACGCGCAGTCTGCTGTTCGCCGACAGCATCTACACCACAAAGTTGACGCGTCGTGAACATTTCATGCCGGCATCCATGCAGACCAGTCTCTACATGCTGCGTACGGCCATTGATTTTATCAATGTGCCGATACTGCGCGCACCCATCGATGCCGATATATCGACCCTGCTTGCCGCGATCAGACCGGGTCGGCCCGTGCCGCACGTGCTGGTGTTCGATGGTGACAATTTGAGTGCCGTGTTGCCGTCTTATATGCTGCGCCTGCAACTCAAGCGCAGAGGCCAGGGCATTGCTTTCAAAATAGGCGACATTCAAGGCGCTGCGTATGTTGTGACGCGCGCGGATGCCCAGCTCTTCGATGTGCTTGCGATGATGCGCGCTGAAGACAGAGATGTGGCGCTGATTACCCGTGAAGGCAAGCTGGAACGAGCCGAAGATATTCTCGGTGTCGTGACCTGGCAAGACATCGTGGAGCACAGCAATCTGCCCCGTCAGATGCTGACACATCTCGGCAGGCAAGCGTGAAACGTGTCCGCGTGCCGATCACCACACCGTGCTAGATTTGTGTCTCCCGCGAGTCTGGCGATGCTGACAGCGCATGCGTAAGAATTTTTCCTACTTTTTCCTGTTGGCGCTGTGTGGCGCCCTGGCGATTTTCAGTTCCACGCTCTCAAAGACGCCGGTACTGCCCTTGTTCGCGCAGTCGCTCGATGCGAGTCCCGGACAGATCGGCTGGATCATCATGGCATCAACGGTTCCGGGGATACTGCTGAGTTTTCCCGCCGGCGTGCTCTACGATCGCTTCGGGCAACGCCGCCTGTTGCTCGTGGCCTTGGTAATCTTCGCCAGCGCGCCCTGGCTGTATCTGCTGGTACAGTCCACCTGGCAATTGGCCGCGGTGCGCTTTTATCACGGTTTTGCGACGGCCGTGTTCGGCACAGTGGCGAGCGCGGCGATTGCGCAGCGTTACCACCGCGATCGTGCGGCGCGCCTGTCCGGCTTTTCATCGGCGACTATCGTCGGTCGGTCGATCGCGCCATTCCTGGGTGGTGGCCTGCTGTCGCTGGCCGGTATCCACGCGGTGTATCTGGCCTGCGCGGTGGGTGGGGCGCTGGCCTTGGCTGTGGGATTGACATTGCGTGATACTGGTGAGCATCAGGCTGGTGAAAAGCAGCCGGCAACCGCTACGGGTCCCGGCCTGATCGCCAGTCTGTATCCGGTGCTACGTGACCGGCGTATCGTGGCGGCCAGCCTGGGCGAGGCCGCTCAGTATCTGACCTTCGGCGCAATGGAGGCCTTCCTGGTCTTGTACGCCGCCGCCCAGGGTCTGGTGCCCTGGCAGATCGGCGTAATTTTGGGAGTGCAGTTGCTGTGCATCGTCGTCACCAAGCCGCTCATGGGCCATCTGTCTGACCGTATCGGCCGGATGCAGGTGATCCTGCCCGGACTCGTGATCGGCAGTATCAGTTTGCTGCTCCTGCCACACACCACCAGCTTTCCCGGGCTGGCATTGCTCAGCCTGGTCTATGGCATCGGATTCGCTACGGTGACCTCATCGACCACGGCGCTGGTGGCCGATCTCGCACAGCAAGGTGCGTTCGGTGCTTCACTGGGCGTGATGAGGACGGTGATGGACATCGGTCAGGCGCTGGGACCGGTACTGACCGGGTGGGTGATCGGCGTATCCGGTTACACCAGCGGTTTCACTCTCCTCGCCGTTATCCTGCTGCTCGGCGCGGTCGTTTTCACGATCGGCATGCGCGGCCCGGCCCGCCCCGGCTAACGATCCGCGTATCAGTCGGTAGCTGACACTGTTTCAATACATGCGATGACGGAACAGCCATCCGGCCAGCGCCAGTGTCACCAGGCCGATCAGGGCCATCGGCCAGAACTGCTGTACCAGCAGCACGAAAGACGTGTCTTCCAGGAACACGCCGCGCAGCACCACCATAAAGTAACGCAGTGGATTGATCAGGGTGAGGTACTGTACCGCAACCGGCATGTTCGAGATCGGCGTGGCGAAACCCGAGAGAATGATGGAGGGCACCAGAAACAGAAAGGCGCCCAGCAGGCCCTGCTGCTGGGTCACGGCCAGTGAGGAGATCATCAGGCCCACGCCGATCGCTGACAGCAGGAACAAGGCCAGACCCAGGTACAGGGTCGCCAGCTGTCCCAGCAAGGGGATGTGAAACCAGCTTACCGCGAGAAAGATGATGATCGAGGCCTCGGCCATTCCGATGATAAAACCGGGCAGAGCCTTGCCGATCAGGATTTCCACTGGCCGCAGCGGTGTCACCAGCAACTGATCGAAGGTACCCTGCTCGCGTTCGCGAGCCACCGACAGTGCCGTCACCAGCAATGTCACCACCAGTGTCAGTAGGCCGACGATGCCCGGGACGATGAACCAGCGGCTCACCAGATTAGGGTTGTACCAGGCGCGCGTTTCGAGACGGATGGGCGGCATGCTGCGGCCGTGGTCGCGGGCCCAGTCCAGATTGAACTGCGTGACGATGCCGCGCGCGTAATTGAGCACCAGCAACGCTGTGTTGGAATCGCGTCCATCCACGATCAATTGCAATCGGGCTGGCCGGCCGCGCGCCAGATCGGCGCTGAAGCGAGGGCCGCAGTGCACCAGCAGCAGTACCTGTTTGTCGTCGATCAGCGGCGCAACCTGGGCTTCAGTACGCAGTTGCGTGACCAGATGGAAGTTCGGTGAACCTTCGAAGCGCGCCAGCAACTGGCGTGATGCCGCGCCATGATCCTCGTTGTAAATGGCATAGGCGACATTATTGAGGTCGTAAGTCGCGGCGTAGCCGAATACCAGCAGCTGAAGGATAGGTGGGCCGATGATCACGAAGCGGCTTTTCTTGTCTTTGAAGATCGACAGGAATTCTTTCTTCACCAGCGCCACGATGCGTTGCCACCACATGCGCTTTCCCTAGTCCAACCGTTTGCGCGAACGGCGCTGGATCAGCACTAAAAATATCACCGCCATGAGCAGCAGGGCCAGCGCATTCGGCAGAATCACGCCCCAGACATTGCCGGCCATAAAGACGGTCTGCAGGATAGCTACGAAATAACGCGCTGCGACGATATGGGTGATGAACTGCACGGCCGCCGGTGTGCTGGCGATATCGAAGATGAAACCCGACAGGATGAAGGCCGGCAGGAAGGTGACGATCACCGCGATCTGGCCGGCAACGAACTGGCTCTTGGCAACGATGGAGATCAGCAGGCCCATGCCCAGCGCCACCAGCAGGAACAGCGCCGAAGCGAGCAGCAACACCCATAAAGAGCCCCGCAACGGCACCTGGAACTGCCAAACTGCCATGATCACCGTCAGGATCATGCCACCCATGCCCAGAATGAAATAAGGAATGATCTTGCCGATCAGCACCTCGCGCATGGCCACCGGCGTGACCATCAGCGCCTCCATCGTGCCGCGTTCCCACTCACGCGCCATCACCATGGCCGTCAGCAATGCGCCGATCAGCGTCATGATCACTGCGATCAGGCCCGGTACCAGGAAGTTGCGACTGCGCAGTTCGCTGTTGAACCAGACGCGTTGCTCGATTTGCACGGGGATGTCCAGTGCATGGCCGCGTGCCAGGCTGGCCTGCTCCAGCCAGCTTCCCCACAGGCCTTCGACATAGCCGATAATGATGCGCCCGGTGTTGGCGTCCACGCCATTGACGATCACCTGCACCGGCGCGCCGTCGGAGTGACGCAGTTGCCGGGCGAAATCGCCGCGCAGGTGTACGATGCCATCAACACGATGCGCCGCCAGTGCTGCTTCCGCGCTGCGCATGTCGCGTAGCAGCAGCGGTTTGAAATAGCGGGACTGCTGAAAAGCGCCGGTAAAGCTCGCCGTGTCGGCACTTGGCTGTTCGACCACGATGGCGATCGGTACGTGCTCGGCGTCCAGCGATACGCCATAACCAAACAGCAGCAACAGCACTACCGGCATCAGAAAGGCGATGGCGATACTGCTCGGATCGCGCCACACTTGCAGAAACTCCTTGTGTACCAGACCGCGCAGGCGCATGAGGCTACCACCGCGTGCGGCGCCGGCGTTGTGAGCGGATTGGTCGGCAGGCTCTGCCATCAGGCCGCCTGACTGCGTTCGTGGGCCTCTATCAGTGCAATGAAGGCATCCTCCATAGTCGGATCGGGTTGCTGCGGCGTGTGCGCGGCCGCCTTGATTTCTATCGGGGTGCCGAGCGTCAGGACCTCGCCCGCGGCCATGATCGCCAGCCGATCGCAATACTCGGCCTCCTCCATGAAGTGTGTGGTGACCAGCACCGTCACGCCGTGCTCCGCCTGCGCGTTGATGCGGTGCCAGAATTCACGCCGTGCCAGAGGGTCGACGCCCGAGGTCGGCTCATCGAGGAACAGGATCTCCGGTTCATGCATCAAGGCGCAGGCCAGTGCCAGCCGCTGCTTGTAACCGAGCGACAGATCGGCACTGACCGCGTCGGCGCTGGACCGCAACTCGAATTCGTGCAGCGCCCAGTCGATGCGTGCGTGCTGCCGCTCGCCGTTGAGCCCGTAACAGCTGGCGAAGAAGCTCAGGTTTTCGCGTACGGTAAGTTGGCCATACAGTGAGAATTTCTGCGACATGTAACCGATGCGCGCCCGTGCCGCCGCCGCAGCGACACGCAGATCCAGACCGGCTACCCGCAACTCGCCGCCGCTCGCCGGCAACAGGCCGCAAAGCATGCGAAAGGTTGTGGTCTTGCCGGCACCGTTGGCGCCTAGCAAGCCGAATACCTCGCCGCGCCGGACCTCGAAGCTCACGTTGCGGACCGCATAGAAATCACCGAAGCGGCGCTGCACCTTATGCACTGCGATGACCGGACCGGTGGTCGTCGGTGCTGTGTCCGGCGTCGCCATGCTCTCGGGTTGCGCGGCATGCGCCGCGACCGCCTGGCCGGACTTCAAGCGGTCGATAAAGGCATCCTCGAAGCGCGGCGCTACCGCTGTCAGCTGCGCATCCGCTTCCCCCGGCAGGAGTTGCGCAAGCGTCGGGACGGTGTCGGACCGCATCACCACGCGCACGTGATCGCCCTGGATCACGGCATCGAGCACGTCGTTGTTGCGGCTGAGGCGCTCCTGGACGGTGCGCTTGTTGAGTCCGGGAGCGGCTGCCACATAGGTACGTCCCTGCACATGCTCACTGAACGATTGCGGCACACCGGTCCAGAGCACGCGGCCTTCGTGCAGCAGGATCACTTCACCGCAACGCTCGGCTTCGTCCAGATAGGCGGTGCTGAGCAGCACGCTCATGGCTTGTTCCTGCACCAGCCGGTAGACGATGGCCCACAGCTCGCGTCGTGACACCGGGTCGACACCGACCGTCGGTTCGTCCAGCAGCAGCAGGCGCGGCGGTCGCACCAGTGTGCAGGCCAGTCCGAGTTTCTGTTTCATGCCGCCGGACAAGCGCCCTGCCAAACGCTGTGTGAAGGGTGCGAGGCCGGTCATGTGCATCAATTCACGATAGCGGGCCTGACGTTCGTTGTGCGGTACGCCCTGCAGATCAGCATACAGATCGAGGTTTTCCTGTACGCTCAGGTCTTCGTATAGGCCGAAACGCTGCGGCATGTAGCCGATGTTGGATTGCACGGCGAGGGCGTCGCGCGTGGTGTCCAGTCCGAGCACGCTAACATTGCCGCTGTCCGGTAGCAGCAGACCGGCGGCCAGTCGCATCAAGGTGGTCTTGCCGGCGCCGTCAGGCCCGATCAGGCCCGTGGCCCGACCGCGTTGCACGCGCAGGCTGACATCATCCAATGCACTGACGCGGCGCTGCCCCGCCACGAACGCACGACTGACCTGGTGCAACTCGAGGGCAAAAGCCTGTGTCGTCGTTGAATCCGCTTGTGCCGTCATCAATGTCCCTGACACGGTGATGGAGTCTGGCTGGCATCCGGTGTCGGCTGATTGAGGTCGATGGTCACGGTGGCAGGCATGCCGAGCCGTAGTTCGTCCTGGGGATTACAGGCAAACACGCGCACCTGGTAGACCAGATCGGTGCGCACCTCGCGCGTCTCGACCGATTTTGGTGTGAATTCCGCCGTGGGTGAAATGTACCCGATCCAGCCGGTGTAGCGTTTGTCGGGGTGGGAATCGGTCGTGATCGTCGCATGCATGCCAGGATGCAGGTGGCCGAGATCAGGTTCGGTGGCATAGGTGCGCACCCAGACCGGATCGGTCAGCGCCAGGGTGTAGACCGGCGTTTGCGGTGAGGCCATATCGCCCGGCTCGAGGATGCGATCTTCGATGATGCCGGCGGACGGTGCGTAGAGTGTGGAATCGGCCAGCAGACGGTGCTGCAACGCAAGCTGTGCCTGCAGTGATTGCAGGGTTGCCTGTGCCGCCTCGATGTCTTCCTTGCGTGGCCCGGCAAGTGCCAGATTGAGTGCCTGTTGCGTGGCATTGAGTCGTGCCTGCGCGGCGTCGGCAGCGGCGCCGGCGTTGTCGGCCTGTTCGCGTGCCACCAGATGGCGTTGCACCAGGTCGTTGAGACGGCGCGCGGTCCGCTGCGCATTGCGCGCATCGACGGCCGCGGCGGCCACCTCGGCGCGTGACTTCTGGATTTCCTCGGGACGACTGCCGGCGTGCAGGCGATCGACCAGTGCCTGCTGTGCCGCCAGTTGCGCGCTGACGTGCTCGACCGCGTATTGCAGGCGCTGGCTGTCCAGCGTGGCGAGCACCTGGTGGGCGGTGACATGCTGGCCTTCGCGGGCCGGCATGGTCGCAATACGCTCACTGCCGTTGAAGGCCAGTTGCACCTGGCGGATGTCGACATTGCCGTGCAATACCAGCGTGGTCGCGGACGCGCTGTTTTCGTGCGCATACCGGAACCAGATCGCTATGCCCGCTGCAACGGCCAGCAGTATCACTATTATCAGCAGTGGTTTTTTTACGGTCATTGCAACTCTCTCCCCGATTTCCACGCCAAGTGGACACTCTACGACCGAACACCGGATGGCGCACTGGTAAATGATGGACGATACGGGTGCGCCTTGTAAAACCGCGCGCGGCAATACAAATCACACAACCGGGATCATGACAATACTACCTGCAAATAAGAGCGTATTGTTTGCCTTACCGGCGGTTGGCCACCAACTGCAAAACAATCCCACTGTGATATCCTGTCGGACACGCCATATGCCGTATATTCACCGCAGGCGTGCTGTACAACAATATGAGATTCTCGTGAAAACCACCCGCTGTAACGCCGCAACAGCTTCAGTCTCGACACAGCCCGCGCCACGCGTCGGGTTCGTCAGCCTGGGCTGCCCCAAGGCCATGGTCGATTCCGAGCGCATCCTTACCCAATTGCGCGCCGAAGGTTATGTGATCGCGCCGAGCTACGACGGCGCCGATCTGGTGGTGGTCAATACCTGTGGTTTCATTGACAGCGCCGTGGAAGAATCGCTGGACGCGATCGGCGAGGCGCTAGCGGAGAACGGCCGCGTGATCGTCACCGGTTGCCTCGGTGCCAAGGGCGATATCGTCAGCCAGACCTATCCCAACGTCCTGGCGGTGACTGGTCCGCACGCCACCGAAGAAGTGATGCGTGCGGTGCACACGCATCTGCCGCAACCGCATGATCCGTTTACCAGTCTGGTACCGGCACAGGGCATACGCCTGACACCACGGCATTACGCCTATCTGAAAATATCCGAGGGCTGCAACCATCGCTGTACCTTCTGCATTATCCCGTCGCTGCGTGGCGATTTGGTCAGCCGGCCGGTCGGTGATGTCCTGGAGGAAGCGGAAACGCTGGCACAGGCCGGCGTGAAGGAGCTGCTGGTGATTGCGCAGGACACCAGCGCCTACGGCGTCGATGTGAAGTATCGCACCGGCTTCTGGCGCGGCCGGCCGGTGAAGACGCGGCTCACTGAACTGGCGCACGCGCTCGGCGAACTCGATATCTGGGTGCGATTGCATTACGTGTATCCCTATCCGCATGTCGATGAGCTGATGCCGTTGATGGCCGAGGGCAAGTTGCTGCCGTATCTGGATGTGCCCTTGCAGCACGCCAGCCCGCGCATTCTGAAGCTCATGAAGCGTCCCGCGGCCGTCGAAAACAATCTGGCGCGTATCAAGGCATGGCGCGGCATTTGTCCGGACCTGACGCTGCGCAGTACCTTCGTGGTGGGCTTTCCCGGTGAGACCGAGGCCGAGTTCAGGCAGCTGCTGGAGTTTCTGCAGGAAGCGCAGCTGGATCGTGTCGGCTGTTTCGCTTACTCGCCGGTGGAAGGCGCGGTGGCCAATGCGCTGCCCGATGCCGTGCCGGAAGAGATCAAAGAAGAGCGCCGTGCCCGTTTCATGACGACGCAGGCCGAAATATCCGAGGCGCGGTTGCAACGCAAGATCGGCACCACGCAGCAGGTGCTGGTCGACAGTGTGCAGGCCGATGGCGCGCTGGCGCGTTCCAGCGCCGATGCGCCGGAGATCGACGGCATCGTCTACATCGAGGATGGCGCCGCGCTCGCGCCGGGTGAGTTTGCCACCGTGCGCATCACTGCCGCCGATACCCACGACCTGCGCGCTGTCCTTGCCGGTAAGTGACATGGCCGATCTGTTCAGAGTTACGGCACCGCTGCTGATCCGTCAGTCGGACGGCGTCAGCGCCGTGATGGCTGAACGCTATCCGCATCCACGGGGAATGCTCTATTTCGATATGTTCTGGCATCTCGGCGATCCGGCGCAGACCGTGCATCTCGTCGCCGGCACTATCAAGGGCGATGGCCCGTGGAAGATCGGCGCTGCGGTGGTGCGGGTGCTGGGTTGTCACGGCACCGATGCGGAACTGGCCGCCGATTATGCGCAATGGACTATATATCTGAACGAATGCGCCGCGGAGTATCCGCCGCGCGCCATGATCAATGCGATTGCGCGGGCGCAGGGCGTGTCTGCAACAGATGCCGGGTGAGCGGGTGTTGATATGAGTCAGGGTGTTGCTTGAAATCCGACCATCGGTTGAGCGTTCCAGCGCTATATGGATCAGGCCGTCGACGTCATGTCGCAGTTCTATGTGATACGGCGCTAAGTCCATCGGTAGGATGACGTCGAGGCGGAGTAGCGCCGGCATCGGTCTAGTGGTGTGCTTCATTCTGTTTGGAACTTATGCCGCAGGCTCGCTAAGCACCGAGGTTTGGAAGAACGTTCCTTCTCCCGGAGGGGGGAAACTGCCACCGGGATGCTTCATTATCTGGTGCAAGGCAATTCTCGGTACTTGAGTTAAGTACCAAGAATACGGAGCACAGCACTAGCGCACATCCCTCAATCCCGGTACCACGGGTTCATTCAAGCAAATGCCGGCTTCTGCCGCTATAGAAAGTGGCGCCCTGTTTTAAGGTCCATACTGACTGAGGCGTAATCGCTGATTTTCAGGAGGGTTAGGCTCTAGCTATAAAAGCAATACGCGTGCGTACGCCCGCCTCCATGAAGCCTATAACCAAAACCAGTCTGCTGATCATCGCGAGCGTGGGTATCCTGCTCGCCGCCATCTATGCCGCTGCGCAGTTGATTGTTCTCAACGGTTTCCTGAACCTTGAAGAGGCCAGCCTGGAGCGTAACGCTGCGCGGACGCGGGATGCCCTCACCGATGAGATTAACAATCTCGATCGACAGGTGGCCGACTGGGCGACCTGGGATGACAGCTACAGATACATGCAGGACCATAATCCACAGTTCATCGAGAAGAATCTGCCGGAAGATACCTTCACCCGTTTGAGTCTGAATCTGATCCTGTTCGTCGACACTACTGGCCAGATCGTCTTTAGTAAAGCGATGGATTTCAGTAAACCCGCTGAGATACCTCTGCCCGATGGCATGCGGGAGTATCTGCGCGATCACCCACAGTTGCTGCGCTTTGCCAAGCCCAGTGATGGCCGTTCCGGCGTGATTGTAGTGGCGGGAATGCCGATGCTGATTGGCATGAGGCCAATTACGACCTCGGAAGGGAAGGGCCCGATTCGCGGCACGCTGATCATGGCCCGCTTCCTCAATGAGGCGGAGGTCGCCCGGTTGGCCGCGGTAACCCATCAGTCTTTATCGATGGCGGTTCTGGCGGCGGTGGGTCTGCCGGATAATTTCCGGAATGCTGCCGATACTGCAGTTAAGAATAAGGATCTGGCGCTGGAAATTACCGATGAGAAGAAGGTTAGCGCGTACTGTCTGATCCGCAATATCGATAAAACACCGGTCTTGCTGCTGCGTGTGCAGATGCGCCGGGATATCTACCAGAGCGGCCTGCATACCATCAATTACTTCCTGTTAACGCTGGCAATCGTCGCGATACTTTTTGCATTGGTGATGCGACTGCTGGCCAGCCGGCTACTAACCTCGCTGCATAAACACCAGGAAGTCGAGCGGCGCTACAGGGCGGTCGTGGAACAGTCCGGCGAAGGCATCTTTCTCGTCGATGTGGATAGCCTGGCTGTGCTGGATGCCAATAATGCCTTTGCGCGATTGCTAGGTTATTCGGACCGGGAGCTGATTGGGCTGAACCTGGATGACATTTTCGACAGACTGCCGGGTATCGCGCACAACTTCGTCAGCCTGGTGATGAAGGCGCGCGGGCATATTACTCATGAGATGCAGTTCAAACGCAAGGACGGCAGTTGGCTGGATGTCGAAACTTCCGCCAACGTCATTGAGCATGAAGACAAGCAGGTCCTGTCGATCGTGGTGCGCGATATCACCGAGCGCAAGCTGGCCCAGGAGCGAATTCATTACCTCGCCCATTACGACCCACTCACCAATCTGCCCAACCGGGTACTGTTGCGCGACCGCCTGCAGCAGGATCTGGCACACGCCGAACGCAATCACTGGATGGTAGCGGTAATCTTTCTTGATCTCGATCGTTTCAAGCTGATCAACGATTCATTGGGGCATCACGCCGGAGATCGTTTACTGCAGGCGGTATCGGCGCGTCTGAACAGTTGCGTGCGCCATGGTGACACCGTGTCGCGTCAGGGTGGCGATGAATTCGTCATCGTCGTCTCCGAGGTCAGAGAAACCGATGCCTTGAATGTCATCGTCGAGAAACTGCTGAACGCTGTTGCGGATCCGTGCAATGTGCACGACCAGGAAATGAATATCACCACCAGTATCGGCATCTGTCTCTATCCTCACGTCGGCGAAGATGCGGATACCTTATTGAAGAATGCTGATATGGCCATGTACCAGGCCAAGGCAACCGGAGGCAATGACAGCCAGTTTTACCGGAAGGATATGGACGACCGCACACGTGAGCGCATGAGTCTGGAAAATAATCTGCGGCATGCGCTGGAGCGCGGAGAATTCTACCTCGTCTATCAGCCGCAGGTCGATCTCAAGAGCGGCAAACTATTCGGTATGGAGGCGCTGCTACGCTGGCAGCATCCGCAGTTGGGCGATGTGCCGCCGATGAAGTTCATCCCGCTGGCTGAGGAAACAGGACTGATTCTGCAGATCGGAGAATGGGTGTTGCGCACCGCTTGCGCACAAATGCAGGAATGGCGACGCCAAGGGTTCGACGGGCTGCGCATGAGCGTGAATCTGTCAGCGCGGCAATTGTTACAAAAGGATCTGACGCGCCGCGTCAACGCCATTCTGAATGAGACCGGTCTGCCTTCATCGCTGCTTGATCTGGAACTAACCGAAAGTATGCTGATGGAAAACATGCAGGAGAACATCGGTACGCTGCAGTCCCTGCGCCAGATGGGCGTCGCCATTTCCATCGACGATTTCGGCACGGGTTACTCGTCACTGGCCTATTTGCAGCGCTTGCCCATCGAGACGCTGAAGATCGATCGCTCGTTTGTGCGCGATATCGTCGCGCGCGACGGCGACGCTCCTATCGCGCTGGCCGTGATTGCGCTGGCGCACAGTCTGGGTCACAGAGTGATCGCCGAGGGCGTGGAGACCGTGGAGCAGCTCGAGTTCATGCGCGATCATGATTGCGAAGCGATTCAGGGCTACTACTTCAGTAAGCCACTCAGCGTGGAGGCGTTCACTGCGCTGCTGCTCTCGGGCCGCGATCTGCCCTTACCTGGCCTGACATCCCTGCAGTTGGTCAAGGGCTGAGCGGTTCACGGGCTGACTCGTTGCAAGTGGTGTACTTCATTCTGTCTTGCCAAAATGCTTCGAGAGCATCAGCACCAGCCGTCCGTCACACAGATCCGTCGCGCCGGAATAATCCAGGCAACGGCCTTTGTTCATCGTGGTATCCGTGTAACTTAGCTCGATGCCGAAGCCGTGCGTGGCGCCGAACATGGCCAATCGATAGTCGCTGTAATCGGGGCTGTCGTTGAGCCGGTAGCGCCCCAGGCCGATGGACAGGGTCATTTCATGAGGCAGATCCGCGGTCGCACCGGCCTGCAGATAAGTCGCGTGGCTATCGAAATCGCGGTACAACTTTAGGTTGGCCCAACGGTAAGTGGCACCGGCGTAGTATTCATCCGATGAGTCGAGCAGGGCCTTGACCGCGCCGGGATAAGTGTAGTGATACACGCCTACATCCCAGTTCAGTTCCTGTGCGGTCGCGCCCGTCATGCCAAGGTTGTAATCCAGTTCCAGATTGGCTTTGTCGTCATCGGCAGGATCGGCGCCCGGCGCGTTCGGGTCAAAAAAATTGACGTTGGACGCCCAGATTCCGGCATAAGCGCCGCTAACGTGACTGTAATTGAGCCCGCCCTGTACGGCCGGGCGCCCTAGAGTCTGAGATACGCCACGCCAGACATAGTCTGTGGTGGCGGACAGATCGCCGCTGATTTCGGCATGAATAGGCCCGGAACCCAGGCCAAGTCCGAGGGCAATCGTCGCAGTGAGATATTTCATAACGGTCACCCGTCGAATGAAGTCAGTTTCAGACAGCAGCTAACATGCCAATTATCCCGGGCCGCTGCGCGGGACGTGCTAAAATCAAGTTATCTCTTCATCCGTTCCCAGTAGCAGTCCCCCCCTACATGACAACCACCGTTTACAGCGTCGGCCACAGCAACCGCAGCATCGAGCAGTTGCTCGCGCTGTTGCACGAGGTCGGCATCCGCCTGCTGGTCGATGTGCGCAGTCAGCCGGTATCGCAGCGTTACCCGCATTTCAATGGCGAGGACTTGCGTGAGGAATTGGAAATGGCCGGTTTGCAATATCACTGGGCCGGTCGTTCGCTCGGCGGATTGCGCGGCCCGCGAGCGGATTCGCCGCACATCGCGCTGACTGAAGACGGAATGCGCGGTTATGCCGACCACATGGGGACTGAGATATTCAAGAAAGGGGTCGTGCAACTGATCAATCTGGCCGGCCGATCGAGCACGGTGGTGTTGTGTGCCGAGCGCCTGCCCGATCAGTGTCATCGCTGCCTGCTGGCGGATTATCTGCTGCTGCAGGGGCTTGCCGTTGTGCACCTGATCAACCCGGGCGAACACCGCGATCACCAGCTCAGCGCCCAGGTGCGCCGTGAATCCGTGCAATTGATCTATGACCGGTTCAGCAGTTGAATGTTGGACTGGTGAGTCAGCGCAACGGTGAACGGCTTGAGCCGCCGCGCCATAGAGGGCAGACTGGACATACCCACAGAGTGGAACTTACGACATGCTTGGAAAATCACTGACCATACCGCGACCGGAGGAGGCACTGCCGGGTCGCCCCGACAGGATGCCGGTACCGGAACGGCACTTCGTCAACGGCAACCCCTT
>JBBQDK010000066.1:0-14400 GCA_038319625.1 Gammaproteobacteria bacterium | reverse complement strand
ACTGCTGTTCAAGCGCCGCTACGCCAACCACGAGCCCTTCGCCCTGGAACTACCGCCCTATCGCTTCCCCACTCTGCGCCAGATGGTCTTACGCGGCTGGCACGAGGTGCGGCACTTCCTCAACCGTGCCAGTAAATTCATCATCGCCGGCGTTGTGCTGGTATGGCTGCTGACAAATTTCCCGCCCGGCATCGCCACTGCAAGCTCGCAGAGCTGGGCCGGCCAGATCGGCCATTTCATGGCACCACTGCTCGACCCGCTCGGCATCAATCAACAGCTCGCCATCGCGCTGATCTTCGGCTTCGTCGCCAAGGAGATCGTGATCGGCTCGCTGGCCGTGATCTACGGTATGGAAGGCAGCTCGTTGACCCACATGATGGCTCAGCAACTTGATTGGGTGCAGGCCTACAGCTTTATGCTGTTCACTCTGATATATACGCCCTGCCTGTCGACCATTGCCACCATCCGCAGCGAATCGAAGAGCCTGCCCTTCACCCTGTTCGCGGTGGCCTGGCCGCTGAGCCTCGCCTGGCTGCTGAGCTATCTGTTCTATCAGGGCGCACGGGCACTGGGTTATTGAGTCATCCGTCTTATGCCAATGTAGTCCTGTGTAATGTCATCCCGCCTTCATTGGAATGACAGCCCTAAACAGAGAAACTCTGCATTTGGGTCATTGCCCAGCCAACACCTTGTGCAGCCGCGCATCCATATACTTGAAGTGTTCCACAAACCAGTGCGTCAGGCGGCGTGATAATTCCTGTTCGTTGAACATCTCGGCATCCTCATAGTCGTCGGTCAAATCGCGGATCTCATCCAGCAGTCGCTCATGATCGCGCTTATGGGCTTCGTACTGATCATAACCACGCTCGCGCATATTTTTCTCTTCCAGCGCGAAGTGCGCAGCGATACGCGCATAAATCTCACCGAAGAATTCCAGGATCGACGCCTTGTCACCGGCCGCCAGCAAATCGGCATGCAAAGCATTGATCAGGTTGACCATCTCGCGGTGCTCGAAATCCACTTCGGCGATACCGACGTTGAAATTATCCTGCCATTCGATCAGCGCCATCACCGCCCCCAAGTCCGCGTCTGTCTGCCATTGACGATTACGGACCGCTCATTTGAAAGTGAATCCGGTGTGTTCGGAAGAAAACTCCACCACGAAGTTCTGCTGCGGGGCCAGATCGATATTGGCCTCACCCTGGTAATCGTAACCCGCCGTGCGGTCGCTGTCGCGCAACCGCGCAGCCAGATGATGATGACCAGACGGCACCTTGAAAGTCCGGTAGATGGTCGCGGAGCCGTCGCGCCACAACCCCGAGGGTTGCAGCAAACTGTGTAACAATGGCTGCCCGTCCAGGTCCAGTTCGATCAGCACCGGCAGACGCTCGCGCGGACAGATCTTGGGACGGCGCATGTTGGGTGCATAACCGGCGATCTCCTTGGGGCTGAGCTCACGACATTCGCCATTGATTTTGCCGGCATGGCTGAAGCTGAGCTTGATCATTGCCTGTCCTGGCTGCAAGGGACTGTAGGCCGGCGCGTTGGACAGATATCCGATGAAGGCCGCGAAAGCCAGATAGGCCAAACCCTGCCCAAGCCATTGTCCAAGTTTAACCATGCGCCGGTTCCGTAACGATCTTAGCTACACTCTCGTCCGGCGGCAGGGCCTGTACGTGTGCGCGCAGTTCCGCCAGGCTCGCACGCACCGCCTTGGGCGATCCGGTACCGGCCCAGCACCGCGCAATGCGTGCACGAGGCACGCGGTCGCGCAGATGTGGATCACGCTGGCCATTCAGGCGTTGCTCTGTCCATTCCACGCCAAAGCGAAAATGACAATCGTGCTCACGACAACCGGTCAGCAACACCGCATCGGCATGCTGACGCGACAGTACGAAATCGATGAATGACGGCGGCAGCATTGCAACGCAAGGCATGCGCACCACTGCCACACCGCTGTCGCGCAGGGCCTCCAGATCCGGACCGGTGTCGCAGCCGTAGACTATCACGCGGGCCGGACCCTGCAATGCCGCACCCGCGTGTATGGTCCGGTCGCGCAGGCTGGCGATGGTGTAATCAGGTAACTGTATGCCCGGTTGCAACTCGCTCTTGCGCCGGTATGGCGTCGCGGTAGGGCAGGCGCCGGCGCAGATGCCGCAACTTACGCACAAGTCGTTGTTGACCACAGCTTCCTGTGTGAACGACAGACCATCGGAACGCGGCATCAGCGTGACGGCGTTGTAGGGACAATCTTCAACGCAGCGTCCGCAACCATTGCAGTTGTCGAGATCGACCACCGCAGCCGGTGCCCGCTTGCGGTAGGGCAGCCAGGGCATGATCGAAAAGAACAGACTTGACCCGACCAGCAGCGTCCACACCAGTTTCGGCGAGCCGTAATCCAGCAATGGATACACCGGCATGTAAAACCAGTCGAGTCCCAATGCAGTCGGAACGATACTGAGGTCAGCTGGTCCCTGGCTCAACGCAGGCTTGAACAGCGCCAAGGTAAACAGCATGAGCAGGCTGCCGAACATCAGGCCTCGCGGCGGATTCACCGTCGGCCGACTGACGCGCAGCAGATGAAACCAGATACCGAACACCAGGAATAACGGCAGACCTATAAGGTGCAGGAAGGCGAGCAAGGTGAAAAAACGGTCGCTGAGACTTTCCGGCGTCAGGAAGTTGCGTGCCATGGGATCAGTGAAGATCGGCAAGGCGTCGAGCAACTCGGAGCTGGCGACAGCGATGTACTGTGCGAGGTGGTCCCAGACCAGCCAGTAGCCGGTGATGCCGAGCGGGAACACGATCCACAACAACGGAATGCCGGTGAACCAGGAAAACCAGCGCGTTCCACGGTAACGATTATCGGCAAATTCGCGCAGCATGTGCAACAGGATGGTGATGATTGCCGCATCCGATGCATAACGGTGCAGGCTGCGCATGACACCGCCCAGGTACCACTGTTGATGTGTAATATGTTCGACGGACTGGTAGGCGCCGAACACACTGGTTTTGAACATGACGAACACATACAGCCCGCTGACCAGGACCACCCAGAAAAAGAAGATGGTCAGGGCACCGAGATGATAAAGCGGATTCCAGGCAGGCGTGAAGACGGCACTGAATAATTTTTCCACTACTTGCAGCAGTCGTTGCAGCGCGGATTGTAGCAACTTTAACAAGAGAGACCTATGCGTTCAGCCTGTACATACGATGCAGGCTAACAGTGCCACACACTGTCAACCATGACCTATATCAAAAATATCGGCCCGATAAAACACCCTGAATTAAATGTGGAATATTACCATCGGTTGGCTAGGATATTTTTGGGCCGCGCAGACTGCGCACCAGAAAGGTCACCGCACCACTGATCACCATCAGTCCGACAGCCATACCGATGAACAGTGAATAATCGAAGCGGTACTGACCGCTGGCCGGGTCGTAGGTGGTACAAAACAGACGCACCTTTTTCACCAGGTCTGTTAAGGCGGTATCATCGACACGATGTCCAAATTGCAATTGCTTGAGGGGTTCGACCAACGCCGGTATTTCAAACAATTCACCGTAGACCTGGCGATAGAGTTCGCCGTTGGCGTCGAGCACACTGGCCTGAATAAGATGGTCGAACCCCTTGGCCGACGGTTTGTATATAAAACCAAGGTCCTTGATGAGCCGTTGCATGGTCACCGCATCGGTACTCAGAAATTGCCAATGGACAGGCGTTATGTGCAACTGGCGCATGAAATCCGCCATGGCCTGCGGGGTGTCATTGGGCGTGTCGAAGCCGATGGTCAGCACCGTAAAGCTGTCCGCTCCCAATGCCTGACGCGCGGCACTGACTGCTTGCGTGAGATGCTGCGTGGTCATCGGACAAGTGTGATAACAGCTGCTGTAGACCAGACTGATGATAACCGGCTTGCCGCGAAAATCCGCCAGATGAACTCGCTCCTGACTACTGTTCGTAAAACTGTAATTTTGCAGTTTGTTACCGATGGCAGACTGACTGATCCTGAGTGCGGCCGCATTGTCGAAATCCTGTCCACTGGAAGTGTCTGTCGAGCCAGGCGCCGACAGGGGCGCCTGGGCTAATGCGGGTTCCGGCCGCGATGCCATGCATATAACCGCGACCAAGATTGCGAACAAACGCAACCAAACGCGCGCAGAAAAATAATATTTGCGTTCAGACGCATTCATATCAGGCATGTAATATTGTTGCGATGAATATAAAGCCGCATCGGCTGCGGGTTCAATTCAGGAACTGGGTGTCGATGATCGCTGCTGTGAGTAGCAAGGTCAACTGGGCCAATGAGGCATGGAAGCTCACCATGGCCGTGCGGGGGCCTGGATTGCGCACCATGTTGATATTGGTATAAAGAAACCAGGCACCGCCGGAAAGCGCGCCAATAAGATAGACGACACCCATCCCATAGAACATGGGCAACAACGAGCTTGCCACGAGAAATATCGTATTGACCAGCACCATGCGCGCTGCAAAGCAATCCCCGACCACCACCGGCAGCATCGGCACACCGGCTGCGGCATAATCCTTGTGCATGGCGATCGCCAGACTCCAGAAGTGTGAGGGTGTCCAGAGAAACAACACCAGTGCCAGCAGTAGCGGCACCGCGCCAAGCTGCGGATTGACCGCTGCGGCGCCGGCCAGCACAGCGAAGCTGCCGGCTAGCCCGCCAACTACTATATTCAGCCAGGTACGGCGTTTGAGCCAGACCGTGTAGACGATGGCGTAGAAGAATGCACCGAGCAACACATAGAGTGCGGCCATGGCATTGGTCGCGACGGCAGCGGCCAACACCGATACGGCAACCATGCCATGCAGAACGACAAGCCAGCCGCGCGTGTGCGCCAACTCGCCGGTGACGAACGGCCGCGAGCGGGTCCGTTCCATGCGCGCGTCGAGGTCGGTCTCGTAGAACTGATTAAAACCACCCGCAGCGGCTGACGACGCCAGCACAGCCAACCCAATCACAACGAGTTGCCAACCGGTCAATGACGGGCCCGGTGTCACCGCGACACCGGCCATCGCCGTGAAGGCGATGGTAACACCGATACGCAGTTTGCAGACGTTAGCGAACTGACGCAGCAGCGTCATGATATTCACTGGGTTCACTATCTGCGCTGATAATGTCTGATTCATACTCTCTCGGTAACCTCAGAACTACCACCCTCTCCCCCGTTTCGGGGGAGGGTTGGGGAGAGGGGCGGTGGCGCTGCACATAGAGTCCCCCTCTCCCTGGCCCTCTCCCTCCGGGAGAGGGGATTGATTCTATGACGCCTTCCAAGAATCCAATGAAAGCATTCTCTCTGCAGACTGACGTACTCAACTCATCGGCCACACCGAAGCCAGATACTTCCAGTTGATGAAGTAATACACCACGAAGATCGCCAGGAACATGAAGGCGAAGATCAGCGTACCCGGCGCCGAAAAACCCGCTACACCGATATTGCCATGACCTTCAATGGCACTAGCGACCGGCATCTTGAGCTGAGTCTGCGTCGTGCTGTAGCCGGGGACCTCGATACGCTTGCCGAACAGGATCGAGCCGACGGTGAGCAGGATATACAGGGCACCGCCGGTGATGGCGACCATGCCGCTGATACCGACCAGACCCATCATCAGGTAAGCACTGCCCGGATATTCGTAACCCAGTGCCGAGCCGGTGAAGGCCATGTCCCAGTGGCGGCGTTCAACACCGAGTGTACCGGCGCCCATCATGGTCAGCGTGAACACCGCCATGCCGCCACCGAACAGGTAAGGCTGCCACTTGGCCAAGCCCTTCCAGATCAGTTCACGCTTGAACAGCGTCGGTATCAGGAAGTAGGTCACCGCCATGAATGCCAGCGTCGTACCCAGCACCACGGTCGCATGGAAGTGGCCTGGCACATAGATCGTGTTGTGGATGATGATGTTGATCTGCTCCGTACCCATCACCACACCCGAGATGCCGCCGAGGAACCCAAAACCGATCAGCGACATGAACATGCCGGAGAATACCGGATTGCCCCAGGGCGCCTTGCGGATCCATTCGAACAGCCCCTTATTGAAGCCTTTCTCACGCTGCGCAATCTCGATAGCGCCCGGCACCGTCAGTCCGTGGACCATGCTCGCCAGCACCGCGAGATACATTGCATAACTGGTGTTGAATATCTTCCATTCCGAGCTGACACCGGGATCGACCAGAATATGATGCGCCGAGGCCAGTTGCAGGAACAGGATATAGAGCAGGAAAGCGCCGCGACTGACGCGTTCCGACATCGGTTTGGCACCGAATACAATGGCCGCGATCATATACCACACCGAGACGTGCGCTGCGACGTTGATCTGTTGCGAGGAGTGCCCCATTGCCCACCAGATAACACGATACATCAATGGATCGATATGATTGATATAGCCGATCGACCAGAGGAAAGTCGGAATCAGAATGATCGCACCGGAAGCAATGGTGAAGATCGCGATGATGCAGGCGGTCAAGGCGCCGAACGTCACCAGCGGAATCGAGCCTTCATAGGTGCGTTCCGCCTTGGCGATCACCAGCGTGCCGAGGAAGATAAAACACCCGAGCAGCGCACCGACCGCGAACAGAATCAAGCCGAGATAGAACTTCGGATTGGCCGGCATCGGTACGTACGAGGTCATCATCACGCTGGAGTCGCCACCCAGTATCGCGATGTTGGTGGTTGCCACGCCGATGATCATCAACGCGAAGGCCAACCAGGCAATACGCGGCGTGGCCAGCCGACAGCGCAACAACGTGCTCGACGTGAAATACAGGATCGCGATCTCGAAGAAGATAATCCAGAAGATCAGCATGTCGAGGCCGTGCGCGGTCAATGCCTGATAGAAACCGTCGGCGGGCAGCAAATGCACTGCCGGCCAGCGTGTCAGTGTCACCAGCAGTGCCAGCACGCCGCCCACCAGCAGAATGACCACCCCGGCGACCGCATTGGCTTTTATCAGCAGTTCAGCCGACTTGTGATATTGCAGACCGGTGCTGGGACAGACTCTGTAGAGTTCGTTATTTGCCATGGTCCGCTCCTGACTTGACGACGAAGATCTTACCGAGCATGGTGTGGTGACCGATGCCGCAGTATTCGTTGCAAACAATTGTGAATTCACCGGAAGAATCGGGCGTGAGCGTGACGACGCTCTCGTAGCCGGGCAACACTTCCAGATTTATGTTGAGCGGTTGCAACGAAAAGCCATGCTGATAGTCCATCGATGACAAGTGCAGCCGATAACTCTTGCCCTCCTCGAATTCCAACAGCGGATACCATTGCCAGAGCCGCGCGATCAGGTACACATCGCTGCCCGCCGGCGGATGCACGACCGGCAAGCCCGACTGTTCATGCGTGCGCACCGTATACTTGGCGACCATAGCCTCGGCCTTGGCGGCATAGGCCTCGGGCGTAGTGCGGTAGGCTTCGTTGGACAAGTTCTGTTTTCCGTACACATGCCAGTACGGCATCATGGCGAACAGAATCAGACACCAGATCAGAGCGATCGCGATCCAGGTGCCTTCGACGCGATCGATCGGTTGATTCCACCAGATGCGTTGCGCGGGGGGGTGTATGGCGCTCATGGGCGATTCCTTGGTTTTATTTGGCGATGGGGATGGTGACGATTTCCATTACACCCCAGAGGATGTAAAACACCGTGGGCATCACCACGCCCAGGAACAGCAACAGGAAAGGATTGTCGAGCACCTTCTGCATCACCGGGATATCGGCTTCATTTTCATTGCTCTGATCGGCCATGGCTCACCTCGAAATAAGTACAGTTGTGTGCAGTGACGCATTTGTACTGCATTTGCCACGGACCGCGACTTGATCTAAATCAAACTAGTAAAAATCTATATGGATATGATTCAGGCTACATAAGTCGTTGCTGATATGCGCGAAACTTGATCTGCGCCTCACACACAACCTACTCTTGTTCACTGCGCACGGGCGTACACACGGAGAACAACAATGGCCACAATATGCAGCGGCACAACCTGCGCATTCAGTACCGGACCAGTGCGATACCGGAAAAACCTGCGTGTGTCACGCACCCTGGGCACGCTCGCACTGTGCGCCGGACTGGTTACTCTCGGCGCTTGCGACCGCAGCCACAAAACGCAGACACCGGCTTTCGATTTTCAGCGTCTTGGTGCCGACGGCACGCCCTACGCCGGCAATGGAGACTTCACAACGCAACCGTGGAGTTGTGTTGCCGACCGCCATACCGGTCTGGTCTGGGAAGTGAAAACGGCACAGCCCGGCCTGCGCAGCAAAGACAACACCTATACTTGGTTCAACCCCGACAGTAAGCTCAACGTAGGCAATGCCGGTACGCCCAATGGCGGCAAATGCAGTGGCAGTCACTGCGACACCACCTCCTATGTAGAGGCCGTGAATCGCCAGGGCCTGTGCGGCCAGAATGACTGGCGACTGCCAACACAAAAGGAACTGTCCACCCTCAACGATCCGCGCATTGCCTATCCCGGCCCCACTCTCGACACACAGTTTTTCCCCGAAGTACAGGCGGCGCAGTACTGGACTGGTGTCGCCTATGCCGCACATTACGCCGGTGCCTGGGCCTGGAGTTTCGATTACGGCTATGATCGCGTCGACTGGAAAAAAACCTCGAAATACCTGCGCCTGGTACGCGGAACCCTTGCGATCAAGGTCAAGGACCCGGATGATTAGCCCTTCAGAATAATCCCCTCTACCCATCAGGCAGAGGGCCAGAGTCAGGGGGACTGCAAACGTGTTGCGCGATGACTATAATTCCGCCGGTTCATTTATCGTGCTCACCCCATCCTTCTTCCTCGCCTGTGCTAACGAGGGAATCAAAACCTCCCTGCCAGTCTTTAAGCATCGCCTCACTCCGGCCTCATGAACCGGACTCTGCAATCACTCGTGATCGTCTCTCTGGTACTGGTGGCCGCACTGGTGGTGCTGAGTGCCTACATCCGCCTCGATCACGCCGGCCTGGGCTGTGTTGACTGGCCGGCTTGCTACGGACGGATCGGCTCACTGGAAGCACACCCCACGGGCCATTCGACAGCGGATACTGTCTCGACCTACGAGCAGTTAACCAATGAACGGCGCGCACCGCGGAACTGGGCCATGGCCGCGCACCGCCTCATCGCCAGCTTGCTCGGTGTCGCCATCCTCGCCCTGAACTTCGCCTCACTGGCACGTCGTCGCAAAGGTGCACCGATACTGATTCCTCTGCTGCTGCTGGCTCTGACACTGTTTCTCGCCGTACTCGGCAACTGGTCTGGCGGTCTGCACCGACCGGCCGTGGTGCTGGGCAACCTGATCGGCGGATTCGGCATGCTGGTGCTGCTTTGGCTGATGTGGTTGCGCACACGCAATCACAGCGGTGGCAACTACAAGACGTCACGCACGCTGCATGTCTGGAGCAGCGTCGGACTGCTGGTACTGAGCGCGCAGATCCTGCTCGGCAGCCTGACCAGCGCCAATTTCGCCGCGCTGGCCTGTACCGGCTTTCCGGACTGTAACGGCGCCTGGCTGCCGGGCCCGGCCATCACCACGGCCTTCGATATCCTGCGCGTGCTGCCCGTAAATGCGACCGGCGTGGTCAGCGGTGGCGCGGAGACCCAGGCTATCCATACCGCACACCGTCTCGGTGCCTGGATTTCCCTGGCGATCCTCGGCTGGACTGCGCTGCTGGCGATCCGCGCCGGTGGCGGCTACCGCGTCAGCGGCATTACCGTGCTGCTGTTACTGCTCGCCGAAATCCTGATCGGCATCAGCGCCGTGTTCTCCGGCATTCCCATCGCACTCGCCACCGCGCACAATGCGCTGGCGGCTCTGCTGCTGCTCAGCCTGATCAGCCTGCATCACAAAACCCGCACCACCTGACTATGACACTCTCACACACGCAACCACATCCGGTTACGATTCTGCGCGGAATACTGTTCGTGCTGCTGCTGGCCTTGCACGGTGTCGCTCTGTCCGCCACCACACCAGCCACGATGGATGACGCCAATGCCATGGATCAGTCACTCGACACGATCGAACGCGGGCTCAGGCAAGGCACGGCGGACAGCAAACTGACCGCGACCTGGCTGAAGCAGGTCGGCGCGTTGCGCGATCATGCCGGCGATTGCGTCACCACCACCCAGAGTACGATCATTGAGACGGAGCAAAAGCTCAAAACCCTGGGCGCCACTGTCCCCGGCGAGCCCAGCGATGTGACACACGCGCGTCATACGCTCGAAGTCGGCAAATCCGACGCCGAGAAATTGCTCTCAAGCTGCCAGCTGCTGATCCTGCGCAGCGACGACCTGCTGAAACAGGCCGGCACCCTGCAACAGCAACTGTTGACTCGCCAACTGCTGGCACGCGGCCGTAGCGTCAGCACGCTGTTGCGCGAAAATTATCAGCAGGCCCCCGACTGGATCACCGCCAGCCAGGCGTATCTCAATCAGCGCAGCGGCATGGAACGTCTCAGCGGCGACGACATTCTGTCCCTGATAGGTCTGACACTGCTCGGCCTCGGCGTCGGTCTGGCATTGCGCCGTCGACTGCGCCGCAACCATGACGGCACCGCGGACAGCACGCCCGACAGCACACTGAACCGCGCCGCGGCACAAGTGCTGGCACGGTATCTGCCATCCTTGCTGCCAAGTCTGCTGGTCGCGGCGTTCTTCTACATGGCCGGCCGCACGCAGCCGGAAGTGCCATTGCTCAACCTGGCCGCGTACGGCCTGCCGAGTTATCTATTACTGCTGTGCCTGTTTCGTTTGTTCACCGTCACCGGTGAGACCAGCAAGCGTCTGGCGCTGCCGATGCCGATCGCCAAGGCGCTGATGCGCCGACTCGCCCTGCTCGCCCTGCTGATTTATGTCGGCTACCTGTTGTACGCCACCGTGCTCGAACAGGCCTTGCCCGAACCGGCATTGCTGCTGCTGCGAGCCGTATTCATCGTGGTGTTCGCACTCAACCTGGTGTGGGCGCTCTGGCTGCTCGGGCAAGTGCCGTTCTTCAACACTGTGCGCTGGCCGCGACGCAGCGTGGAGCTGACCTTGATATTTAGCGTTGCGGCGGAATGGCTGGGCTATCGCAATCTGTCGCAGGCGGCCTTGCGCGGCCTGTTCGGCACGTTGCTGCTGCTGGGTCTCGCCTTGCTGCTGTTGCGTCTGTTGCGCGAATTCTATGACAGTCTCAGCAGCGGCACCCATCCCTGGCAGTTGCGACTGCGCGGCGCGCTCGGCATCAAACCCGGCGGCAGCGTGCCCGGTCTGGCCTGGCTGCGGCCACTTACGGCCCTGGCGATAATCAGCGCCACCCTGCTGGGCGTGCTCTGGACCTGGGGCCTGTCGGCCATCGGTTTCCAGCAACTGTACAGCTATGTCATGGACGGCTTCACGGTGGGTTCGCTGCACATCATGCCGGGCCGCATCGTATTGGCCGTGCTGATGTTGACGATACTGCTAGGCCTCAGCGCCTGGTTCAAGGGACTGCTCGGCAACAACTGGCTGCAACGCACGGCCATGGAACGCAGCGCGCGCGAGGCGCTGGTTACGGTCAGCGGCTATGTCGGCGCCGGCATTGCGGTGGTGGTCGCGCTCGGTATCGGCGGCATGGAGTTTTCCAATCTCGCCATCGTCGCCGGCGCGCTGTCGGTGGGCATCGGCTTCGGCCTGCAGAACATCGTCAACAATTTCGTTTCCGGCCTGATCCTGTTGTTCGAGCGACCCATCAAGACCGGTGACTGGATCGTGGTCGGCGACACCGAAGGTTATGTGGTGAAGATCAGCATCCGCTCAACGCAGATCCAGACCTTCGACCAGGCCGACGTGATCGTCCCCAATTCTGACCTGATCTCGGGCAAGGTCACCAACTGGATGCTGCGTGACCCACGCGGCCGCGTGAAGATACCGATCAGCGTCGCCTATGGCAGCGATACCGCGCTGGTGAAAACTCTGCTGCTGGAACTGGCGGAGGAACATGACTTGATCGTCACGGATGGCAGCGCACCGGAGCCCAAGGTGATGTTCAGGACCTTCGGCGAAAGTTCGCTTGATTTTGACCTGCGCTGTTTCATCATCAACATCGACAAACGTCTGCAGGTAATGAGCGACCTCAACTTCGCCATCGACGCCGCGTTCCGCGAGCACGGCATCGAGATCCCGTTCCCGCAGCGCGACCTGCACATCAAGAATTGGCCTGAACCACCACCGGCTACGCCCGCGAGTCCGTAGTCCGGATTGAACGGAGTAAAATCCGGATATCCGGATTTTACTAATGGGCTCCACCCTGCCGTCGGCCCAAGACCATCCCACCCTGGCTACCCGCCACCAGGTTACTTTCGATCCCCATGAGCGCACTCTTTTTGCGGAATGCGTCAGCCGGATGCTGGCGGACTTGAAACGGCATGGAATTCTGCGGCATCGCAACGGTGGCCGGTTCGAGACAGTGAAAAGGCACTAAAGGAATCTGCGCACGCAGTGCCGTCTTGAAGGCCCGCGCTGATCGGCGGGAAAAGCGTGTATACTGGCTGGCGATTTAGCTAAGCTATTCGGCCATGGATTCATCCCCCGCCAGCATGCCCACCGCTGCACTACCCGTTACACAGAACTGTTTCGAGGCCCACGACCTGCACTGCGTGCGCCATGACCGCACCCTGTTCGCCGGACTCGGATTCACCCTCCTTCCCGGCCAGATTCTGCAAGTGGAAGGCCCCAACGGCAGCGGCAAAACCAGCCTGCTGCGCATGCTCTGCGGCCTGCTGCTGCCGGCGCAGGGCAGCGTGCACTGGCAAGGCACGGATATCCAGGAAATACGCCAGGAATTCCTGGCCGATGTCGCCTATGTCGGTCATCTGCACGGCATCAAGGAAGACCTCAGCCCGCGCGAGAATCTGCGCATGTCCCAGGCCCTGGGCCGGCCGCGTGCCGGTGTAACGCTGGACGAAGCTATCGAACAGGTCGGCCTGTACGGCTTCGAAGATCTGCCGGCGCGCACCTTGTCGGCCGGCCAGCGGCGCCGGGTGGCGCTGGCCCGACTGCTGGTGCTGGACGCGCGCCTGTGGGTACTAGACGAGCCGTTCACCGCACTGGACCGCACCGGCAAGGCCCTGATCGAAACATTGCTCGAAACCCACAGCCGCAAAGGCGGCATCGCCGTGCTCACCACTCACCAGCCGGTGGTACTGCAGCACAGCACGCCGTTGAGCCTGCAGATCGGCGCCTGACCATGCCGAGCCTGACTCAAGCCTGTCTGGCACTGCTGCGCCGCGATTTGACGCTAGCCTTGCGGCATCGCGGCGAACTGGCCAATCCGCTGCTGTTTTTTGTCATGGTTGTGAGCCTGTTCCCACTCGGCGTCGGTCCGGACTCGCATACTCTGCAAACCATTGCGCCCGGGGTGATCTGGGTGGCGGCGCTGCTGGCCGCCTTGCTGTCGCTGGAGGGCATCTTCCGCTCCGATTTCGACGACGGCAGCCTGGAGCAACTGCTGCTCAGCCCGCACCCGACAGCACTGCTGGTGTTGGCGAAGATTGTCGCCCACTGGATTGTCACCGGCATACCATTGATTCTGGTGGCGCCTTTGCTGGGCGTCTTGTTGCACCTGCCGGCGGCGTCGATGGGTGCTTTGCTGGCCAGTCTGGCGCTGGGCACACCGGTGTTGAGCCTGATCGGCGCCATCGGTGTGGCGTTGACCGTAGGACTGCGGCGCGGCGGCGTGCTGTTATCGCTGCTGGTGCTGCCCTTGTATGTGCCGGTACTGATTTTCGCGGCCAGCGCCGTGGCAGACGCCGCCATCGGCCTGCCGGTGCTGGCACAGCTGTATTTCCTGGCCGCGCTGCTGGTCCTGGCCTTGACCTTGGCACCCATGGCCGCAGCAGCGGCACTGCGCATCAGCGTGAGTTAGAATGTCGCGAATCAAGGCAAATCAGGCAACTAATTGTACCCTTTGATGGTCTAGTTACGCTTGCAAGTTGCATAACCCGGAGTTTTGCTGACCGATGTGGACCTTCTTCCATAAACTGGCTTCGCCGAAATATTTTTACACATTTTCCGGACGGCTGATCCCATGGTTCGGCCTGGTCACAGCGCTACTGTTCGCCTACGGATTGTACGATGGCCTGGTACTGGCGCCGAGCGATTACCAACAGGGCGACAGTTACCGCATTATCTTCATTCATGTGCCCGCCGCCTGGATGTCCATGTTCATTTACATTGTCATGGCCGGTGCCGGCGCCATCGGTCTGGTGTGGAAGATCAAGCTCGCCGATATCGTGGCCGCCAGCTGCGCGCCGCTGGGCGCCTCGTTCACCTTCCTGGCGCTGGTCACCGGTTCGCTGTGGGGCAAACCGATGTGGGGCACCTGGTGGGTGTGGGATGCCCGCCTGACTTCGGAACT
>JBBQDK010000065.1:0-14475 GCA_038319625.1 Gammaproteobacteria bacterium | reverse complement strand
CGAAGAAGGCCAATACTTGCGGGCGCTTCAGCTGCCGGCGTAGCACCGCGTGACCCCGCTCATCGACACCATGCACCTGGAATACGTTCTTTGCCAAATCCACTCCAATCGCGCTAATCTTCATTTGGACACCCCCATTCAGTTGAGTTGGAAATAGTTGCTCTCCAACTGTGGCACATCGATGCCGGTTATGGATGGGTGGTGTCCATGCCATCTGATTAATTTGATCAAGCAGACAGATGCAAGGCACGGATGGGTGAAAAAACGGAGTTTACACGGCGTAAATGAGTATTCTAAAGCCAGCTGTAACGCAGCAGATGCCGCTTCAGCGAATTAATTAGAGGTTCCTTAACTGCCAGGGCGAGGCCGATAACCAGCCTGTGACCTCTGCCAGCTTCAATCGACGGGCGAGTAAAGATAGCCAATTAAGATAGCCTCGAAAAAAAACCTGCCGGTATAGCCGTCGACTTCGCGCAGTGTATTTGGTTTGCGTCACAACGGAACACTGTACTGACTGGTCGTCGCATGTGATTAGCGCACCGGTGAGCGCCATCGGTCGCGGACAATCCTCAGCGCGCACCCTGGTAATGTCTGCCGGCGATTGCGTTTGTGTTGGGTTGGCTGGGAAGAAATAACAAACTAAGAAATAAGTAGCAATAAGGTAACAACAATGACCTGCGTGCCAAAAAATCGTCGCGCTCTGCTTGCAGAATCCTGGAACTCCAGGCCGGTCATGATATCGATCAAAAAGTATCGGGACATTAAGCCACAGCAACAAACGATATCTATATTAGGCCAGCGCATATACAGATCGATAAATTCCTCGTAGTATGTGATTTTAAGTTGATCGGGCCAAATTCCACTATTGGAGAAGGTCTGATTTAACACGGATCACGTCACTAGACCCTGGTCGGTCAAGCCCCCCCCCACAAACATTGAAGCAATGTGCCCTTGCTCCAATCGGGCTAAAACCAGAATAAATCACAGCGACGGAGAACTAAATGTCCACAGTTTCCTCTCCAGATGATAAGCAGACCCTGCCGTTGTTTGTCTTCGGCCTGATGGCCAGTGTCACCTTTGTGGGTATTCTGTCCGAGCTGGTGCCCTCGGGCATTTTGCCGCAGATGACTGAGGGGTTGGGCGTTGAGGAAAGCGAGGTCGGCTTTCTGGTCGGCGTTTATGCGTTGGCTTCCGCCTTTGCCGCCATTCCACTGATCAGCGCTACCCTGGCGTTCAATCGCAAGACGCTGCTAATGGTGCTGTTGATCGGGTTCGCGGTCTCCAATATTGTCGTCGGCCTCGCGTCGTCCTATACGATCATCGTCGCCTTCCGCATTGTCGGCGGCATTTGCGCGGGCGTGATGTGGCCGATGATCGCGGCCTACGGCACGCGGCTGGTGCCCGAACACATGCATGGCAAGGCCATCACGGTCATCATGTCGGGCAACACTCTGGGCATCAGCATCGGCCTGCCAGCGATGACGGCGATCGGCCTCACATTCGGCTGGCGAAGTGTGTTCCTGGTCCTGGGCGCGGTTGTCGCCATCATTGCCGTGCTGTCGTATTTCTATTTGCCCGCGGTGAAAGGTGAGCAACTCAGCAGAAGCAATTCGCCCATGGCGGTGCTGAAGATGCCGTCGATCCTGATCGTCTTGCTGTTGACCTTTCTATCAGTCGCGGCCCACTACGGTATTTACACCTACATCACCTTGCTGGTAGAGATGATCGGCTTCGCGGGCGGCATCGGTATCGCGCTGCTGATCTTCGGCATCGGCTCGGTGATTTCGGTGATTGTTTCCGCGAAATACATCGACGCGTATTTGCGCCCCCTGGTCGTACTCATGCTCGGCATTGGCGGCATTGCCATGGCCATGTTGCTTGCGTTCACAGGGACTATCGTCATCTCGCATGCCGCGTTTTTCCTCTGGGGCTTGGCCTTCGGCCCGCTGGTGACTATGTATCAGACCGCCGTCAGCAAACAGGTTGAAAACGCCAAGGATGTCGCGACGTCACTGCAATCCAGCGTCTTCAACCTGTCGATCATGATCGCCACCTGGGTCGGTGGTATGTTCCTGAATGATTCTCCGACATCTGGTGTCAAGCACATCGTGGTCATGTCACTGGTCTGTTTTATTCTGGCCATCATCATCGCGTTCCTGGCCAAACGCACCCTGCGGTCTTCATCAGCTGCAGTTGTTAATCCGTGAAGGAGAATGCCATGAAGAAATTCACCAACGCCGAGATCTACCGACAACAAGATGGAGCCAGCGAGATCCTGGTCGATAAAGGTGTCATCAAACAGATCGGCAAAAATCTGCCCAAGGCAGACGAGGAAATCGACCTGCAGGGTCGTCTGGTGGTTCCGCCCTATGTGGATGCCCACCTGCACCTGGATTACGTTTACACCGGCGGTGGCAAAGATGCGAAGAATAAGAGCGGCACGTTGTTCGAAGGCATCGCCCGCTGGCACAATGTCAAAAAAACCCAGACGCTCGAGGACGCCAAGGAGCGTGCGCTGAAGGGCATCCAGGAAGAAGTTTCCAAAGGTGTGCAGTTCATCCGCACCCACATCGACGTGGATGATCCCACACTGACCGGACTAAAGGCGATGCTGGAAATCCGCGAACAGCTCAAAGACAACGTCACTATTCAGATCGTTGCATTCCCGCAGGAGGGCATGTACGCCTACAAGGGTGGCGACGAGATGATCGAGGAGGCGTTGAAGATGGGCGCGGACTGTGTCGGCGCCATCCCGCACTTCGAGTGGGCACGCGAGATCGGCGAGAAGTCCATCCACCGCACCGTTGAGCTGGCCGTCAAGTACGACAAACTGATCGACGTGCATTGCGACGAGACCGACGACGTGATGGCCCGCTTCGTCGAGCTGCTCAACGCCCTGGTGATGGCCGAAGGCATTGGCACACGCACGGCCGCCAGCCACACCTGCTCTTTCGGCTCAGCCGACAATGCCTACGCTTTTCGCATGATGAGTTTGTTTAAGAAGTCGGGGCTGAACTTCATCTCGCTGCCAACCGAGAACGCCTATCTGCAGGGCCGTCAGGACACCTATCCCAAGCGCCGTGGCCTGACCCGGGTGAAAGAGCTGTGGGAAAGCGGCATCAACGTCTGTTTCGGCCAGGACTCCATCAACGACCCGTGGTATCCGGCCGGTAATGGCAACCTGATGAACATTCTCGACAACGGCATTCACCTCGCGCAGACCATGTCGTTCGACGAACTGGACAGGTGTCTTGACCTGATCACCTACAACGGCGCCAAGACATTGAACGTGGAAGATCAGTACGGTATCGAAGAGGGGAAGCCGGCGAATTTCTTGGTACTGGACGCTAGTTCGCCCTTCGAAGCCGTGCGCCAGCGTGCCGACGCGCTAGCATCGATCCGCCACGGCGAATACCTGTTCAAGCGATCCGATCCGCGCTACGAGATCGCACTGGATGTTTTCAGAAAGACGAAGTGACAAGGATGCGAAATGGGCTTTGGAACCATCGGCCCGGAGACAAAGCGAGTAGTCAATCTACGGATGAGATCAGGAATGATGCGCTAGTGCTTCATTCGACGGCGCCGACGCAATGATAGGAGAATAAACATGAGCATCGAAGGTAAAGTGGTTCTCATCACCGGCGCGGGTCAGGGCATCGGCCGCGCTATCGCACTCAGACTGGCAAAGGACGGCGCGCACATCGCGATCGTGGATATCAACGACGTGGAGATGAACGCGGTCGCGGATGAGGTAAACAAACTGGGCCGCAAGGCGACGGCTTTCAAGGCCGACGTTACGGAACGCGACGATGTCTATGCCGCGATCGAGCACGCCGAGAAGACGCTCGGCGGATTCGACGTCATGATCAACAACGCCGGCATCGCACAGGTTCAGCCGCTCGCCGATGTCACGCCCGATGAAGTGGACCAGATACTGAAGGTCAACGTCAACGGCGTGCTGTGGGGTATCCAGGCTGCGGCAAAGAAATTTCAGCAACGCAAGGAGAAGGGCAAGATCATCAACGCTGCATCCATCGCCGGTCACGACGGCTTTGCCATGCTGGGCGTCTACTCCGCGACCAAGTTCGCCGTGCGGGCACTGACACAGGCGGCGGCGCAGGAGTATGCGAGTGCCGGAATCACGGTCAACGCTTACTGCCCCGGCATCGTCGGCACCGATATGTGGGTAGAGATCGATAAACGATTTGCCGAGCTTACAGGCGCGGCGGTTGGCGCGACCTACAAGAAGTATGTCGAGGGCATCGCGCTGGGCCGGGCGCAGACACCGGAGGATGTCGCCGCGTTTGTATCGTTCCTGGCGGGCCCTGACTCTGATTACATGACAGGACAGGCCCCTGTGATCGACGGCGGACTGGTGTACCGATAGTCCAATTGCAGTCAATAAATTCTTTCAGGAGATCAATACGAGTCAATATCCCATCGCTGTGGTGATCGGCAGCCTTCGTCGTGATTCGTTCAACCACAAGCTCGCGACTGCGATCGCGAAACTCGCGCCGTCAGAGTTCTCGTTCAACCAGGGCGACGATGAAAGCCAGAAGGACTGAAGGTCATGAGGGAATAATCCGAAATGCAGTACCTGCGTCGCTGCGTGGAACTTGCCGAGGAGGCATTGGCGGCGGGTGACCAACCGTTCGGTTCGGTGCTTGTCACCGCATGCGGAGATGTTCTTTTTGAAGACCGCAATCGTATCGCATCGGGGGATCCCACCCGCCATCCGGAATTCGAGATTGCGCGCTGGGCCGCATCTCATATGCTGCCGCAAGCCAGGGCCAACGCAACCGTCTATACCTCGGGCGAGCACTGTCCGATGTGTGCCGCCGCGCACGGTTGGGTGGGTCTGGGACGTATCGTGTACGTAAGTTCCTCCAGGCAACTCACGCAGTGGCATGCCGAGCTGGGGCTGGCACCCAGCCCGGTGCAAGCATTGCCCATTCAAGAGGTGGTTCCCGGCGCGGTAGTGGAGGGCCCCATTGCCGATCTGGCCGAGCAGGTGCGCGACTTGCACCACCGCTTTCCCGGCGCGGCTTAGTAGGGGGCGGCCTCATGAGTTGGAAGTAAGTCTTCTGGGCTGCATTATCTGCTTATTGCTAGCCTCGACGAGATGCTCGGCGTGGCTAGTATCAACATGTACCTGAAGAGGAGATTGTGGTGGCAATTGTTTATGACCTCGAACAACCGGCGTTGTATGGCGATTCCTTTGAAGAGTGCTTTTACCGCGATGTCTATCGCCAATCAATCTGATACCCTGGAAGTAGCTTTCAGCATCTATTCGACAGCGCTTGTCGTGAGTGGCATTACTGTCATGTCTTCACCGTTCTAGGTTGCGCCACATGAAGCCTTTAAAGAATGTCTCGGCGCTGACCGAGGCCCTGAGCCCGTTACGCCATCCGCCCTACGCGGTGCTGTGGACGGCAACGGTTGTCACCAACATCGGTTGGTGGATGTACACCGCTGCCGCGGCCTGGCTGATGACGGATCTCAGCACCAATCCCTTGATGGTCTCGCTGGTGCAGGCCTTGTCGAGTCTGCCGATGTTTCTGCTGGCGTTGCCGGCAGGTGCTCTGGCCGACATCGTCGACAAACGGCGCCTGTTGATTTGGGCCGAGTGCGGCATTTCCGTTATCGCGGCGACGTTCGCGACGCTTGTCTGGCTCGACCGTATTACACCGGGCACATTATTGATCTTCACCTTCCTGCTCGGCGCAGGTGCTGCGATCGTGACGCCCCCGTTGCAGTCCATAGTCCCGCTTTTGATCCAGCGCAAAGACCAACTTCCTGCGGCTGTAGCACTCAACAGCGTTGGCATGAACATCAGCCGCGCCATTGGTCCGGCGTTAGTGGGCGTGCTGACCGTTGGCATCGGTGTCGCCGCGCCGTTCTGGATTAATGCGGTCGCCAACATTGGCAGCATCGGCGGATTGTTGTGGTGGCGCCCTCCACAGAAGAGGAACAGTCGGTTGCCAGCGGAACGCTTTGTTGCCGCGATCCGGACCGGCGCCCGTTACGCACGCAACAATCCACTCTTGCGCGCGACATTGTTTCGCGCGATCGGGTTCTTTCTGTTCGCAAGCGCTTATTGGGCCTTGTTGCCGCTCGTTGCGCGCACGCAGATCGGTGGCGGTCCTACGCTCTATGGGATCTTGCTGAGCGCAATTGGCGGCGGCGCCATCCTCGGCGCCATGCTATTGCCCAAGCTTCGCATGGCGTTCACTCCGAACGCGCTGGTCGCAGGCGCGGCAGTGGGTACCGCCCTGGCGCTCGGGATGTTCGGCATTGCACGCGAGCCGCGGACCGCGCTTGTCGCGAGCCTGCTGGCAGGCAGCTGTTGGATCACCGCGGTCTCGAGCCTGAATGTTTCGGCGCAGTTCTCGTTACCCGATTGGGTACGTGGTCGCGGGCTCGCAATCTATGTCACTACATTTTCCGGCGCACTGGCAATCGGCAGCGCGCTGTGGGGAGGTCTGGCCAGCATCATCGGTCTGTCGCTAACACACTTCGTTGCGGCGGCGTGCGCGCTGCTCGCAATTCCCCTGACGCGGCGCTGGAAGCTGCAAGGGTCCGGTGCAATCGACCTTACACCTTCGATGCATTGGCCGACGCCTGTCGTCGCGGGTCAGATCGATGACGATGCCGGCCCTGTGTTGGTTACCATCGAATATGCCGTGCTTCTGAACCAGCGCGAGCCGTTTCTCACCGCGCTCTATCGTTTGTCGGCGCAGCGACGGCGCGATGGGGCTTACGCGTGGGGCGTGTTCGAAGACACCGCAGAACGCGGTAAATTTATTGAAACCTATTTGGTCGAATCATGGCTCGAGCACCTGCGCCTGCACGAGCGTGTGACCAGGGCCGATTATGCGTTGGAGGAGCGCGTGCGCAGCTTCCTGGCCAGCGCGTCGAAGACCACGCACCTGGTCACGCCCGCATGATCGCGATTCAATCTGCGCCGCATCCGGACAACCTGATCGCGTCGATTTCGCAGGAGCATGGCTCCACTGCTATCCCGTCAATGAGGAGAAACATCATGATACAAGTACGCAAGGCCGCTGACCGCGGCGTGGCCGAGCACGGCTGGCTGAGCTCGCGCCATACTTTTTCGTTCGCCGACTACCGGGACCCCGATCAGACCGGCTTCTCCGATTTGCGCGTGATTAACGAGGATCGCGTGACGCCGGGCCAGGGCTTTGGCACCCATCCGCACCGCGACATGGAGATCTTTTCCTACGTGCTGGAAGGCACCCTGGCACACAGCGACAGCATGGGTACCGGCTCGCAGATCAAGCCCGGCGATGTGCAGCTGATGAGCGCCGGCAGCGGTGTCACACACAGCGAGTTCAACGGTTCCGAGGATGAGCCCGTGCACTTCCTGCAGATCTGGATCGTGCCGGACCACACCAGTGGCAAACCGGTCTACCAGCAACAACACTTCAGCGAAGCGGACAAGCGTGGACGCCTGCGCCTGATCATTTCGCCGGATGGCCGCGACGGCTCGCTGCGCATCCAGCAGGACACCAATGTCTACGCCGGTCTGTTCGACGGCGATGAAAACGCCACCTTGACGCTGGACCAGAACCGCCATGCGTATGTGCATGTTGCCCGCGGCAGTGTCGAACTCAACGGCGTGAAGCTGGAAGCCGGTGACGGCGTGCGCCTGCGCAACCCGCAGACGCTGCAGCTAACCGCCGGCAACAACGCCGAGGTGCTGGTGTTCGATTTGCGACCGCAGGAAGTGCCGCAAATGCCGTGAGGTTTCGTGCGTCGCCGGAACCGTCGCCGGCACGGCCGTCAATTGTCCATCCGAAGGAGCATCCGTCATGCGCAAGATGAAAGTCTGGTGTTTCGACCATTACGGTCCGCCTTCCGCGCTCAAGTTGCAGGAGCGCGAGATGCCCCAGCCAGGCATCGGCGAGGTACTGGTAAAGGTGGCGGCCACGGCGATCAATCCCAGCGACGTGAAAAATATTGCAGGACACTTCAAGTCCAGCATGCCGCGGATACCGGGACGCGACTATGCCGGTACGATCGTTGCCAGCGACGGTCGCAAAGGGGAGGACGTCTGGGGCAGCGGGTCGGGTTTCGGTGTGGCGCGTGATGGCGCGCATGCGAAGTATTTTGTGATGCCCTCGGCATGGGTCAGCCGCAAACCAGCGCAAATGAGCATGGAGCAGGCGGCGGTGATCGGCGTGCCGTATCTGGCTGCCTAGTCCGCGCTGATCACCGCTGGTGAAATCCAGGCCGGCGAGACCGTCCTCGTCACCGGCGTTTCCGGCGCGGTGGGTCGCGTCGCAACGCAAATTGCACACTGGAAGCAGGCGCGCGCCATCGGTGCGGCGAGATCGTCAGATAATCCGTCCGGCGCCGATGCCATTATCGACATCACTAAACAGGATCTCGTCGCTGAGGTTCGTGCCTTGACCGATGACCAGGGCGCGGATCTGGTGCTCGACGCCTTGGGGAAATCCGGGTCAGGATAAATCAATTTGTTGGTTGCTCCTCTTCTGTACAGTTCTACTGCATATAGCCCCAGGTGGCGTACTCAAACGTGCGATTTATCAAAAATAGGTCGGAATGATTAAAAGTAAATCACTCTGATAATCCTCTAGCCAGCCTTCCGACCAGTTGACGCCAAATGTACACCAGAAGGAGTGAGAGACAGAAAAACCTGGGACAGGGAAGAATGGCATTTACTTAAACCCCATCTCCTTTCGGAATATGAGCGGCAGCGAGAGCGGAGAAGATGCAGCAGCGGCTGTAGTTGCTGTAGAGGCATTGTGGTAGTCATGGCGGAGTGTGACGAGTGAGAATACAAACAAAGTTATATCTAGCCGTGACGGTCGCAGGCCAGTCGGGGCAAAAGGAATTAATCGTCGCGTAGGCGAGTGGACTTTTAACTGGGATGTCATACACCTTTATCGAGGTAGCGGCTTACTTGTAAACGACGACTGAAACATTTTCCGTTGCTGACCTAATCCAGAGCGATTGCCAGAGAGAAAGTTTGAATAAATGGTTATTCTCAGAAAATTATGTAAGTGCCATTCGCGTCAGAACGCAATTAGCTCTAATAGTGGAAACAATTGTGCTCTGTCACCTAATGGCGCTGATACCGCGCGATGAAGTGAGGCTGATTTTCGCTGAGTCAGACAGAATTCAGTGGTATATTCAGCGATGAAACCTATGCGCACATGATCATTGTCATAACGCTTGCCACACTGTTTCCCCCCTGGTTATGAAGTGGTTCTATGGGCGCTATAGTGATCGTCTGCGGGCGGCAACTTTGGGTTGAACAATTTTCGATACAGGAGTCTGGTATGGCTGGCGGCTGGTCCCGTGACGGAGCGGTGCAGAATCAAATTGATGCAAGCGTGGAAGAGGCGGTCTCCCGGGTGAGGAGTCGGCTGCCTGCAGGGGAGGGCTTGAGTCAGTGCGAGGTATGCGATGCGGAGATTCACGAGGCGCGGCGCAAAGCTGTGCCCGGCGTGCGTTTGTGTGTAAATGCCAGGCCGAAGCTGACAAACGGCATACGACTTTTGCCGGCTTCAATCGGCGGGCGAGTTAAGACAGCCAATTGAGGTAGACTCGAAAAAATGTGCCGGTTAGGCCGTCGTCTTCGCGCAGCGTCCAAGTTGCGCTTCATGACGGAATGCCGAGCCGGCTGGTAGTCGCATCTGATCGACACGCCGTAGAGCGCCATTGGTCGCGGACAATCCTCGCCGCGCCCTCTGGCCTATACCTGTCGTCGATTGCGTTTGTGGTCTGTTGAGTTGGAAAAAGGTAACAACAATGACCTACGTACATGAAACGATCATCGCGCTGCAGCGCAGCAGCCCGGCTCAGGCCGAGTTCTATCAGGCGGTGGAAGAGATTCTAGAGTCTCTGCATGCGGTGCTGGAGACGCAGGAGAAATATCGCCGCCACGCCATCATCGAGCGCATCGTCGAACCCGAGCGCCAGATCATGTTCCGCGTGCCGTGGATGGACGATCACGGCAATATCCATGTCAATAAAGGCTATCGGATCGAATTCAACTCGGCGCTGGGGCCTTATAAGGGAGGCTTGCGCTTTCACCCCAGCCTCAATGCCAGCATCGTCAAGTTTCTCGGCTTCGAACAGATCTTCAAAAACGCGCTCACCGGCCTGCCCATCGGCGGAGGGAAGGGCGGCGCGAATTTCGATCCCAAGGGACGCACTGATGCCGAAATCATGCGCTTTTGTCAGTCGTTCATGAACGAGATGTATCGGCATCTCGGACCCAACATCGATGTACCGGCGGGGGACATCGGTGTGGGCGCACGTGAGATCGGTTATCTGTTCGGTCAGTACAAGCGCCTCACGGGCCGCTTCGAAGGGGTACTCACAGGCAAGAGTCTATTGTGGGGCGGCTCTCTGGTCCGCAAAGAAGCGACCGGTTACGGTTGTGTCTACTTTGCACAGGAGATGCTCGCGGACAAAGGCCTTGAGCTCGCGGGGCGCGATTGCCTGGTGTCCGGCGGCGGCAACGTGGCCATCCACGTGATCGAGAAGCTCTATCAATGCGGCGCCCGACCGATTACCTGCTCCGATTCCACCGGCACGATCCACGATCCGGACGGCATCAATCTGGAAACGCTCAAGTCCCTCAAGGAGGTGGAGAAGATAAGTCTTGCAGAGTATGTGCGGCGCCATGCAGGTGCACGTTTTATTCCGTTTGGTGACTATCCCGAAGACGGCCATGCGGTATGGCGCATACCCGGCGAGCTGGCCTTCCCCGGTGCAACGCAAAATGAGTTGACCCGGGCGGACGCCGAGGCACTGCTGAACAACGGTTGTATCGCTGTCAGCGAAGGCGCGAACATGCCGAGTACGCCGGATGCGGTCGATTTACTGCTTGATGCGAAAATACTCTACGGGCCAGGCAAAGCAGCCAATGCCGGAGGCGTGGCCACCAGCCAGTTCGAGATGGCACAAAATGCAAGCATGCAGCGCTGGACTTTCGAACAAGTTGATATCCAGCTCAAAGCTATCATGGCGGGCATTTACGCGCGCACGCGTGACACCGCGCTCAAATTCGATGCGCCCGGCAATCTTGTACTTGGCGCCAATATCGCCGGGTTCATGCGCGTTGCCGATGCGATGATCGAGCAAGGACTGGTGTAAGCAACTTCGAAAAATCAGATACGCCAGGACGTTCGGAGGATTGCGTTTGTCGCGCTAACCAGCGTGCCAGGTAACGGGTGACCCGTGGCATTACAACATAGGTCATAAGCACGACCTGCAGCACAATCTGTAGCAACAGAGCCAACCAATCCGGGGTATCAGGCAACGCGTTAAGCGGCAATGAAACGAGTGGAGTTACTACCGACACCATTTAAAGATAACGGGTATCAGAACCAGAACTATTTTATGCGCTTTAGGGTGAAGCTTATTTGCAAAGAGGAATCCCAGACCGGTTAACCTGCCAATGCGGTCATCACCTTCGACGAGGTGCTCAATCTTTGGAACCCATTCCCGGCGCACGGCAGACTCCTCCCAATCGGGCAGATGTTCAACCGCATCGAATCGAAACACTACGTGACATTCTCTCTGCTCGCCTCGAACTTTATAGGTGACTCCCTGATACCCTGGAAACTGGCAGATAACCTTTTCAACCTGGTGCATCCAGGCTATATGCTCGGGTTTCCGACCAGAGCAAGACTCCTCTTGCGTATCACAAGACCGATCCGAAATTTGCGTCAGCAACGAAATTGCCGGCATCAGTAAGGGGCAGGTAGTATTATGTTCAATAATGACGGTTGATTTGCAGGCAACCATTTTCCCAGGGAAGCTGAGCTGATTTTCAGTAGTCAAAGAGGGTGGTGCAATGGATCAAGTTAAAAACATCATCGCCGCTGTGGGTCAGTTCCCACAGGATGATTCAGTGCTGGTGCGTGCCGCGGAAATCGTCAGAACGCACCGGGCAAGGCTCACCATTGTTCATGTTATAGACAGCCTCACCGGTTTTAATTTTGCGTCCACGGACCTGAGGCGTATCCAGCATCAAATGCGGCTCGACGCCCGTGAATGCGTCGAGATCGCAGTTGCAAAACAGGTAGTTGGCGTTAACGAGATCGATATTCGTATTGAGACCGGATCACCGTTCCTGCGCCTGATCGGGCTGATTGAGGAGATCAACGCCGATCTGGTCGTGATGCGGGCACACCAAGGCGACTCGATGTTTGAGAAAATCATTGGTTCGACAACTGACCGGGTGATTCGCGCAACCAGCGCACCGGTGTTGGTGGTCAAACGACCGGTCACGCAAGCCTATCAGCGTGTCGTGGTGTCCATCGACACATCTGATGGCTCCGGTGCGGTTGTGCCCTTCGTGGACACGCTGTTTCCGTTGACCGGGCTCTACCTTATTCATGTCGTGTACATTTCGATCCAGTTCGAAGAGCTAATGCGGCGTGCGGGCTCCGGTACGGCTAGTATTGCGGCCCATCGTGACGCCCTGATCCGCAGGGCGAAAGCTCACCTGCGCGACTTGTCCAAAACACTGGATCATCGTCCGACACGAAGTACGGTGAGGGTTATTGAAGGCGATCCGGCGGCATCCCTTGTGCGGGCGACATGGAGTCCGAAGGTGGACCTGATCGTGCTGGGTCCCGGCAACACAGGCTGGATCCGACAAGCGCTGCTTGGCAGCGTCACACGGCGGGTGCTGCGGACTGCGACCTGCGACGTTTTAATTTGCCGCACGGCCCCGCATGATGAATAGCCACGATCAGGGGCTCAGCACCATCGTGGCAACCGAAAAATAGATCAGCACGCCGACCGCATCCGATATCGTCGTGACCAGCGGCCCACTGGCGGTGGCGGGATCGAGCCGCAAGCGGCTGAGCAGGAACGGCAGCGACATACCCACCAGACTGCCGATGATGACGACCAGCAACATCGTCATCCCGACCACAAGTGCGATGTCGGGCCCGCCGCGCAACAACCCGATCGGAAAGCGACTCGAACCGCCGGGCGGGCCAGAATCCCGTCTTGTGATGGCGGACCGCTCCCTCGACCGCGCCCCTCTCCCTGGGCGTCTGGGGCGTGCAGGCGGTTGCGTGGAAGGCGTAGTGGCCGCGCAGCTGCGAGAACCGCGCGTTCCAATGGACGACGTCGCGCCCGTCGACCTGCTCGCGCCGGGCGACCGCCGAGCGCAGGTTGTCATAGACGCACTCGCGCGGAACCCCGCCGAGCCACTCAAACGCACCAACGTGACCCTGCAGGAACGACTCGATCGTCATGTCAAACGTGAAGTGCGCCGTCGAGGCACCCGAGAACGGGAGCGTGAAAACCAGCGCGTAGACCCGCCGCTCCCGGCCGAGGATCCGCGGCCGGGTAGGCATCTCCGCCCAATCGACCTGCATCACCTGCCCCGGTCGGTAGCCGGTGCGCTGCGCCGCACGCTCAGAGCGCGGCCGCAGGACCGCCATGCGCTTGCGGACCAAATCGACCGACCCGACGTAGCCGTAGTCGTCGCGCAACAGCTCGGTGACGCGCGGCGCCTTGATGTCCTCCCACTGCTCCAGCAACTCGCGGATCACCGCCTCCAGCGGATCGAGCGTCGAACCCGCCGGCGCCCGTTCGTAGCGCGGCGGCTCGCTCGCCGCCATCAACCTGGCAACCGTCCGACGATTGATCCCCAGTCGCGCTGCGATCTCCCGCTGTGACATCCCGTCCGCTGCATGCGTCCTGACCTGAGCCCACTCCATCACGCTGCGCACCTCTCCGCCGCCCTTCGCTCGATCTCGTTCCCGAAGCTCGAGCGTTCCGACGGCACCGGTCGCCACCGGACGACAGTGGCGCACTTTTCGGTTCCTAGAAGTGGTGCAGTATTGGGCTCACGGCGTCAAAACTCGCTGCGGAGCTAGCCACACTGATCCTGCGGCTCGCGCGCGAGGACCCACGCTGGGGTCATCAGCGGATCGTCGGCGAGCTCAAGAAGCTCGGGCTGTCGGTATCGGAGACCTCGGTGCGCAACCTCCTACGGCGCCGCGGCGTGCCGCCGGCGCCGCAGCGTGGTCGACTGACGTGGCGCGCATTCCTGCGCCAGCAAGCGGCGAGTCTCGTCGCCTGCGACTTCTTCACGGTCGAGACCGTGTCTCTTCGACGGATCTATGTCCTGTTCTTCATCGAGCTCCAAAGTCGGCGCGTGCATCTCGCTGGCCTGACCGGGAACCCCGACGGCGCCTGGGTCGTCCAGCAGGCGCGCAACCTGACGATGACGCTAGGCGAGCGTGACGAGTCCTTCCGCTTCCTCATTCATGATCGCGATGCGAAGTTCACGGCCGCTTTCGATGCCGTCTTTGAGGCCGAGGGGGTCCGGCTTATCTGCACTCCTGTACGCGCTCCCCAAGCGAACGCTTTCACCGAGCGCTGGGTAGGGACTGTTCGCCGCGAGTGTCTGGATCGGATGCTGACATTCTCTCAGCGCCACCTCGCAGCCAC
>JBBQDK010000064.1:0-14702 GCA_038319625.1 Gammaproteobacteria bacterium | reverse complement strand
GACGCTTGCGGCCAGGACCGTGATAGATTTCATCATCTTCATCGTACTCTCTCCTTCAAAGTGCGTCTTTGGCTGCCGCATCAGGGTGACACGGCACCGCTCAGACACTGGATAGGCAGGAAAACCCCCGCCCGGATACAGACGCTGCTGCAACTGCCGCGCCTGCTTTGACAACAACCCCTCAAAGCGTCTGGCCAACGCACTGCCAATGGTGGCCAGTACCAGGCACCCTGAAATCAGGTCCACTGACCTCGGGGTGCTCAGTGACCACGCCCGCAACGACCGTGGCGAAAAGCTCACGGCAGGCATCGATGATCGCGTCGTAATTGTCGTGCTGCCCCGCGCAGGCCGGACTAACTGATGACGGAGCCGTGATGTCTGGTAAGTGCCATGCGCGTCCAATAGGTTTGTACGATTGAGTCTATGACGAGAAGAATTTCAGGTCTATCGGGAAGATTTGACAACAGTTGTAAGGAGCGTTGGATCCAATCGGGAAGCACGCGCTGACGCATGTGCTCACTTTGGCAATGTGTAACGCGAATTGATCGGCTCACAACTATCTCTTGGCAGGAACCCGTTTACCCGAGTGTAACCCTCACCAGAACGACTCAGGAAAAGTCGGGTGTGCGCAAATCTATCGCACAGTCCATAATCCCACTGGGCGATACGTTCCTGCGTCATCGTCAGTTCGTTCGAGGACGCCCGGTCCAGGCATGACAATATCCAGCGGCACAGTTGTTGGTCCAGTGAATGATACCGGTTGCACATGGCGCTCTGTGTGGTTTGTGTGATAAGCGCCTGGGTGTAGTGCAGCAATAAATTCAGTAGCGATCCATTGTGTTCGATTTCGTTATTCAGCAGACCCACCTTCAGCCGATAGGCGTAACCAGCGCTCTGCTCCGTTGCCTGGCACGGTGTGCTGTAGCTACCCAGGAACAACGAGACGTCAATCACGCCTTCGTTGCACACGACAGCGCATTGTGACGATGCTCCGTTCACCGTCACATAAATCTTTGAAACGATGCCCGCAACGGGAAAATACAGGTACTTTTGCCATTCGCCGGCGTCGTAAACGGTCCAACCGAGCGGCAAAGGAACGGGCTCTAGCTGTGGCAGCAGACGCTCATAATCCTCTTGCGGTAGCGTAACAAAAAGATAGTTTTGCCTGGGCGCTGGCGGTACGGATACGGTATGCCTCCACTCCCTGGATCGGAGGCGCGTCTCGGGATGTGGCTGAAACATGTGTCGTTCTAATATTAGAAATTTCACTTTTTTTGTCTTTCCTGCATGCGCCAGATCGACTGCTACGTTGCAATCAAAGCTTGACACGGCGATATATCGGCAAGTGCACTATGGAAAGTGGCCATGAAACAATGACAGGCAACCCCTGCTCTATATTCGACGGCACACACACCGATACCACACCCTGGGAATGAATTTCTCTAGATATTCTTAACACAGCATCAGTTTGCTGACAGTCGGGGAATCTTGACTCCTGACGTCCGAAATCGGTACTCGGTAGCGCAAAGCTGAGTATATTATTTATCCCTAAATCAGATTCCAAAGACCGGACAGAATATAGCTAATAAGTATGAATGTACGACGGTTTGGCTCGTTTCTTTAGCGCGTCGGTGTGAAGAAGTTCGAAGACTCCCCACGAGGCGCGTTTTTTTCTGAGGCTCGTACGTTTTTTTCGACCGGATCTTGCTATCCTGGCGTTAATCCGCCGCTTAGATAATGCGAAGGTCACTCCCGTGGTTATTTCACCGCTGCAAGTCAGACGAGAAAGCACTAAACTTTGTCATCCAATTCGATCCAGGACACCCAGGGGTGCTATCGTTCAGTATTACAGGCCGCTGATCACGGCCATCAAATCCGGGAATCACATGTCATCAGTTCGCAGAATGAATAAGCCATCGTGTGTCACAACGCATGAAATACAGGTCATCACGCCGTATAGGCTCGATCTCACAGTGAGTGCGCTACGTCGCATGCCGACGAATCTGGTCGACGTCTACACAGCAGACGGACAGTATCTGCGCGCGCTCGGCGGTTTTACCGAGCCTGTCATCGTGAGCGTCATTCAACCGCGCGCCGATGCGTTGGCGGTATCAGTCACTGGCCGCGCCGGCGACACCGAGCAGGCGCTCGCATGCATGCGTCGGATGCTCGGCGCCGAGCGCAACGTTACGGATTTTCACCGCCGCGCTCGGGCGACTCCCTGGTTGGCTCCGCTCGCACGACGCATGCGCGGCCTGAAGCCTCCGCGGTATCCCGCTCTTTTCGAGGCATGCACCAACGCAATTCTGTTTCAGCAAATCAGCCTGCATGCCGCAAGCGCGATCATGCGGCGCCTGATTCTCGAGCTCGGCACCAAGGTCGAACACGATGGTGTGTCTCTCGTTGTATTTCCGACGTTGGAAAGATTTCTTGGCGCAGACGACACCGCGATCCGCGCTGCGGGCATCAGCGCGGGGAAAGTCGCGACGCTTCGGCGCGTGGGCGAGGCGATCGCTAGCGGCGCGATCAGCGAAGCGATGCTAGAGGAGCGATCGAGTACTGATGCCGCGCTGCTGCTCCGCGGCATCAAGGGCATCGGGCCATGGACCGCTGCGGTGATCCTGTTACGCGGACTCGGCCGGCTGGATATGTTTCCCGGCAACGATAGCGGCGTGGCGGCGAACCTCGCACTGGTCGCGGGTGCGCGTGTCGACGCCGGACCCATCGTCGAGACACTGGGAGCGCAGCGTGGCATGCTGTACTTCTGCCTGCTGCTCGCGCGTCTGGAGGCTCGCGGCGAGATCGGTCGTGCGTCCGATGTGGCGAGCTGGTGATCCACACCGTGTGTACTAACTTACACTGGCATAACAGCGCTGACATATCGGTGTTTCTGAGCAAACAGTTTTTCTATAACTCCGGCAACATGACAATTCTCGTTTTCTCGATGAGCTGCATTGCCGGAGCCATCAGACTGGAAATTTCGCAGGCAAGTCCCTGAATTCGGTCGCGCGCCGAGCCTACCTCCTGACCGGACATCTCGCGCATCGATGCCGACAGCTCGAATCCTCATAAGGCCTCTCACGTCGCGCCTCCCTCACGCAGTACAATCGTCGCGATCCAGGCCGCGAACGCTTGCGTAAATCGCCTCAGGAACTCGCGCGTGTCATCGTTGATCAGCTCGCCCCGGGTATCGAACAATCGGTCAGCGCCGCCGATGTAAGCCTCGGGTTGCTGCAACACCGGCACGTTGAGAAACACTAGCGACTGACGCAGATGGTGGTTAGCCCCAAACGCGCCGATGGCGCCGGGTGAGGCGCTGACTACTGCGCCCGGCTTGCCGTTCCATACACTGTGACCGGGCGGTCTGGAACCGACATCGAGCGCGTTTTTCAACGCTGCAGGCACTGAGCGGTTGTACTCGGGGGTCACAAATAGCACTGCGTTTGCGGTGCGGATGCGTTGCCGGAAGGCCGTCCAGGGCGCGGAGGGATTCTCATCGAGATCCTGATTGTAGAGGGACAGCTGGCCGATCTCGACGATTTCCAGTTTCAACGACTCGGGTGCCAGTTTCGCAAGCGCGTTGGCGATCTTACGATTGAACGAATCCTTGCGCAGACTACCGACAATAACGGCCACGTTACGTGGTGTGCTCATGTTGACATACCTCCTTCAAGACTCACTGTACTAACAATGCTGTCAAAGTCGATCAATGGAAGCCTTGATTGTGCAAATAAGGGCGAAAGTCCGGGGCGAAAAACATCCTCGATTGAGTCGTGGATTCGACACAAGGCCATTTATCTGATTTCGGCTGCGGCATTGCGCAGGCGGATCAATGATTCCAGCGGCTTTTGTTCGCCGATATTTTTCAGAATATACCGCAATTATTCCAATCCATATTTGATCAGCTGCGTGGTAACACTCTCGACAGTATCAAATGCCCTCCCACGCTCAATAGATCAGGCCTTATCAACGCGTCAACAGGCCGAATCAATGGCTGACCCGGACTATCTTGCCGCAGGCGATCGGCACTGTGACATATGCCGGAACCGGTCCGAGCGATTGCACCGTGGGAGGCAGCGAGGTATCGGCTGGCACACCATGAATAATGACGACACGTTTATCGAGATCGAGTTTCTGGCCATCGAATGCCTTGGCGAAAGCCGCCGTTAGTGCCTTGAGAGAAACGACTTTGCGGTACTCATAATTACCCTTGACCGAGGCTTTCGGATAATCGCCGTGCGCGACATCCATCGCCGCCGGCGAGTTGTCGAACGGCACCATCGTTGTTCCGGAAGCGGGTTCGGTCTCGATAAGATCCACGATGCCGTCGCCGTTGACGTCCGCCGCCTGCGTCGCACAGCTCGCTGCTGTGTTTCCTTTGAGGCCATGGAAGTGTTGCCAATGGGTGATATTGGGAGATGCGTTCTTGACGTTCACGGTGATCGTCAGCTTGTCGCCGTGAATCACAAATTTCGCCTTGCCCGTCGTCTCATGGCCGGTCAGCGTAGCGTTTATCGGCTGTAGATCGGCGCGGTAGATCTCGCCGGACGGAGCCTTTTGACCTGCTGCCTGCGCAAACGTCGCCAGTGCGAATGAACACGTGACCAGCGCTGTCGTGAGCGCCATTGATGATTTCACTTTCATGTCGGTAACCTCATTTAAATGATGTCTTGTCCGTGCCCACAAAAAGCACGGCCCACCTTGTCGTGATCCTGGCGATTCTCTTACTCGAGACTCAGCCCTGCGCGCTGTGCGAGATATGATCGCAGTACTGCTCCATATTCTCGGGAATATCCGTCGGGCAGACGCCGCACTGGCGGTTGCCGGGCACGGCGAATTCGATGAATTTCGGGTACGACAGCTTGAGTTCGCCCATGATCCGGACGAATTCCTCGAGTGACTTTCCGCCGCCGATGCGCGGATTACGGGTCTTTTCCTGCCCAATGCTGGATACCCGCCGGCCGTGATAATCGTGGGCGGGATAGACCAACACATCGTCCGACAGGGCGAAGAGTTTGCCCGTGATCGTGCGATACAGCGTCCCGGCGTCGCCGTTCTGGAAGTCGGTGCGACCGCAGCCGTCGATCAGCAGCGCGTCGCCAGTGAACACCCGTCCATCCAGCAGGTAGGCGAAGTGGTTGTCGGTGTGCCCGGGTGTGTGCAACGGTTTGAGCGAGATGCTCCCGAACGTGAACGGTTTACCCTCTTCGATGGGAATATCGGTGCACGTCAACTGGTCCAGCGCCGGATTGACGATGCGGCTGCCGACCTCGCGCTTGAGGCGGATTGCTGAAGTCATGTGGTCGGCGTGGATGTGTGTGTCGACGGTGTACGCCAGCTTGAGCCCCAGGGCGCCGATCGCAGCGAGATCGCGCTGCCAGGCCGGCAGTACCGGATCAATCAGCACCGCCTGGCGAGTGTCCTCGCAGCCGAGCAGATAGGTATAGGTGCTCGAGACCGGCTCGAAAAGCTGTTTGAAGATCATACGCGACACTCCCGTGTTGTATCAATCGATTACGTTTGTTTGTGTTTGAAAAAGTAGTCGATGCCACTGGTGCCGCTGTCAGACTCCATGCTGCCGATCACATCGAGTGTGCCGAACACGTACATGCCCGCGAGCATCGAGATGTAGAATACCAGCGTTCCGTCGGCGCCGGACACCAGTGCCGTGGTAGCCGGACCTGGGCAGAAACCGACCATGCCCCAACCGATACCGAACACGGCAGCGCCGACCACCAGCCGCTCATCGATGTCCGAGCGGGTCGGCATGCTGAATTTCAGGGCGAAAACCGGCCGCTTGCGCGCCAACACCATTCGGTGCAGCAACATATAGGTTCCCGCCGAAAACACCATCACAAATGCCAGGCTCGGATCCCAGTGACCGCTCCAGAAGTCGAGAAAGCCCAGCACCTTCTGCGGCAGGGTCATCCCCGAGATGCCGAGACCGAGCGCGAACAGCAGGCCGGACAGGAATACCGTCACGTAAGCTATCATCACACACCCCCCAACACATAGCGCACCACGTAAACCGTCGCCACGGCGCACACGAAGAATACGGCAGAGGCGACCATCGAGCGCGGCGCAAGTCGACCTATGCCACAGACACCGTGTCCGCTGGTGCAACCGCTACCGATGCGCGTGCCCAGACCCACGAGCAACCCGCCGAGAATGACCATGGGCAGGCTGACGTCGATGTGAATTGCCATGGCGGCGGGATCGAACCGCTTTATTATCAGCGCGCCGGCGAGCAGACCGGCAATGAAGACGATGCGCCACAAGGTATCATTAAGCGTGGGACGTAGAACGCCGCCCACGATCCCGCTGATACCGGCAATGCGGCCGTTGAATAACAACAGGCCGACAGCCGCGAGTCCGATCAGGATACCGCCGATGGACGACAATAACGGAGTGAATCCGTTCATGGTTGCGATGTCAGGAATTAGGTTTTGCATTGTACCTCCAGTCGTTCAATAACTTGGGTAGTGATCGGATAATTCTGAAATCTAGTGGAAATTATCGCGTGAGAATTCCTTGATCCATGAACACCGTTTCTTGATAAATCAGTCCCATCACATAGCCACCGTAGTTGGCATCTATGATGACGCATAATGGGTAGGTTTCATAATTATCGTGTGGAAGCATTGGTCAATTTTCATCGTAAGTTCCGAACGCTTGATTGAATTGAAACATTCAATGCCAAACTGGAAAATTACCTAGACACATAACCCAGCGAACATCGGTTCCGACGTCATCCGGTGCCAGGAACATGTTCACGGGACAGCTTATGTCGTGTCATCAGCCATAATCCATGGCCGTTGATGCCAATCGCATCACCGGCGCATTTCCGTCTACCCAAAGCGCTTTAGTGGCGAGTACTTTAGTCGCTGACCAGGTTTGTTGTCATGCTCCAGGACGCTTGGGCCGCCGTAGCCGACTGAGTGTCTCGTGCTCCTTTTCACAATAACCCAATTGTCAGCCTTGTTTTGGCAGGTGGTGATCCCGAACAAGGCGTAGATCGCGCACCAGCCGAACATGGCAGTGCCAAGCAGGAGGATGCCGATCAACCCTATCCAGCGCCAGTCGCTATCGATGAAATAGATCAAGCTTAAAAGCACCAAACCGACGGTCGCTCGACCCAGTCTTTCCGTTGTTCCAATATTTCTCTTCATAGTTACTGTCCTCTCGATAAAGTCCTATCAGGTGCTGCGTAATGAATGGCATCGTGACAATCCACACAAACGCGGTCTGCCGCGCGATTATTCTGCCGACGCGACATTGATCCTTTTTTCAGCTTTCAGCCAGTCATCAATAGCATATCCGTCGGCGAAACTGCGATCTTTGGCTAAAAAATAAGCTTCTTCGGCTATCATCTCATGCAGCGTCTCGTCGATTGATTGTGAGACAGTCGCACTTATATCGGCAGCGGCCTGCCCTAGCCCTTGTGCGTAATCGCTAATTATTAATTGAGTACCAGTGTTCATCTTTACCTCCGTTAATTTGGGTTGGAAACGTTTTGACTGAATAATCTTCAAAACTCATTCCTTTGAAAACGTGAAACACGACAACGTCCAGTGGCTTACGAACAACACCTGGTGTCACACGAGATCGTGCGAGATCAGGTCACAGTGGCCAAGAAGTTACTGCATAGTCTTGGCTTGCTCCGTAGGAGTGATAAACCAAAGTGTGACGTGGTAATGCGGCTCAGGAATGCCCGCATGTACCGGGTTGTAGTTGATATCGACGTGATCCACTTTTGTGTCTGCCATGGACTGTCCCAGATTTTCAAAATTCTTATGTGTCTCAATATCCTTCATTGGAATCATGTATGTCGCATTCACAAATCTATATTTATGGTCATATCCCAGGAATGGTCCGGCCGGGGCGGTAGACGGATCTATATATAGTGTGCCCAATCCTGGCAATAATTCTGGAAGGTCGAAAAGCTTGGTGACCGACTGGAACTTCGCAGGCGGTGGCGCACTCTTGACCGAATAGAGCTAGCATTCGCCACAGACAAGGCTGCTACGGTCATGATTAAGCTGGATATGGTGAGGAATAATGGAACAGGGCATTCGTGCATCTTCATTGCAGTTACCTCCTTTGAGGAGAGACATCATTATATAGCGGAGTCTAAACTTTACTGTCGGGAATACTTGACAATATCGGAGAATTTCTTTGATTCATAGCAGGGTAGACACGTGCATTACGTCGAGGCCAAATACCTGATCTCAGGCTTAATCTACACGACACAGAGTGCTGCCGGAGTAGTAGTAGTGGATATGCTCTGCGAGATACTTAGTTATCGCCGTCCATAGGTGGGAAGCGGCTGGACTTCAAAACAAAGCATTCTTACAATCGCGACTTGTTTAAGCTGCACCACCGTGTTTCGTGTCACAACAAGACATTATCAATGATGGCCGACATCAGCTGTCGAGATTTACCTATCTATTGCTAATGTATAGTAGCGTAATGTTGAAATGGATGGGACACTGAGTGAAGGTATGATCAGAAACACGTAATTTTTTTGCAAGCGAACGCCATCGTATGAGAGAAAATTACTGTATACAGAATTTACGGCGTAGTTACCCATCCGTGAGTAAATCGTTGCAAACGATATTCATGTTATTCAAATTATGCAATGCTCAATAACTAATGATTTAACTATAAAATTGCGAACCATATCGAATTTTACATTTAATAATAATTGCGGCATGGTCTTCGCCGTATTCGCGGTTACGCTCACCCTGATTATTGCAGACGTCACTACATGGTTAGAACTCGATGTAGCCACAATTTTCGGTCTTCCCTTGCTGCTGGCCGGCGCTATGCGCAATCAACGGTTACTGTGGATTCTGACGGGTTTTCTCATTATCACTACGTTCGTAGTGTACTTTATACAGATTCCATCAGCTGTATTCACACTGCGTGAGCCATTTTTTCTCAATCGTGTCCTCGATGCCGTAGAATTATTTCTCATGGCCGGCCTGCTCCACATATGGATGACTTCAGCGGAGACTAGTGAGACACAAGAACATCTGATCAAGGTTCAAAGTGAGAAACTCAAGGCGGCAGAAGTTGCACAAAGATTGATCGAAGTCCAGAAAACTGAGCGGAGAATGATTGCCAACCATCTACACGATCTTGTTGGACAAAATCTCACCGTACTCGGCATCAACTTGAAGATTATGGAAAACCAATTGTCATGCAGTCAGGCTATGCGAATCCGTGTACGTTTGGACAATTCACATAAATTAATCGAAGAGACGATCGAGATTATCCGTGATGTGATAGCCGAGTTGCGGCCTGCGGTATTGGATGACTACGGTCTGATCCCGGCGTTACGCTGGTATGCCGGACATTTCGCGAAGCAAACGGATGTGGTAACCGCAGTGAATGTTAAAGGGTTGGCTCATCGTTTTCTGCCAGTTGCTGAAGAGGCACTATTCCGCATTGCACAGGAGGCGCTCACAAACGTGGCAAAATATGCCGGAACTCAGAATGCTATTGTGACTCTCAATGCAACGTCGCAGAATATCTGTTTAACCATCGCGGATAACGGCTGCGGATTTGATCCTACTGAAAAAAGTCAACCGGACAAACCTCATGGCTGGGGGTTAAGGATAATGCACGAGCGTGCTGCGGAAATAGGCGCGCAGTTGAGCGTCGAATCCGCGCCTGGGCACGGGACAAAGGTTAAAGTCATTTTGCGATGTGATTCATAATGATAAGAGCTGTACTTGCGGATGATCATGCGTGGCGGGGTTAGATGCGCCGAAAGGTTGTGAATACACTCACTTATGATTATACAGCGAGGTGTCGCATGGACCCCTCAAGGAAGTCTATGCCACCGAGCTCGGCATGGACGCAACGCGAGGCTGAGGCTATCCCCACTGATACGGTCATAGATTGTTCGCACTAGCGGGACGTGAGAGTTTCTACGCTTGACGATACATCTACCGGAGGCATCGCACTTAGCGCTCTCTAACTGCTCAGTGAGCGATGTACTTCTGAAGTGGACCCAGGTCCATAAGCTCGCATGAGGCGTTACTATCTCTATTTTTTATCAGAAAACGTTGCTGTCAAATAAGTCACCAGGAGCGTTACTTGATCGTCGGGGATAGGTGCACCATAATTTGTTTTCATCTTATGCACCTCACTTTGCCAGTCTTTTCGAGTCAATGAGGGTGGTTGTTGGGTAACCATGTCCGACGAATGACAAATGGTGCAGTAGGCATTCGCAATTTCCGAACCCTTGCCCGGCGGGAAGCTGGTGGTACTGGTTGGCAATGTCACCTGAGTATTCACCAACCTTATCGGCTTGGTGGCGCCTTCCGCCTGACTCGCCGGCGAACCCAGCCATATAAGCATACAGATAGTTATGGCACATAGAGAGTGGGGGCGATTCATGATGGTATCTCCAATGCCTATATCACCGTCGTGGTGATCGTTTCGACAACGTTGCGCATGTAGCCACCCGTATTCCAATTTGCGCTGTTAGGCTGGACAACGTTATTGGTGTTGATGGCCTTGACCATCAGCATGGTGGGACCGCGTTGAGATGGGGTAAAATTGGTTTGCCACCGACGAAAACTGTATTTCCCAAAATCATCGTCGAGTTGCGTGTCTCGCCAGCTCTTCCCGTCCGTGGACAGCATAACCTTCGCCACGCCAACGTCCCCACCGAATGCAATCCCACGTACCACGGTGTTTCGGCCCTTACGCAAGATGTCACCGTCACGAAGATTAGTGACGAATGATCGCGGTACCATGCGATTAATCGGTACCATTTTAACCCCAACCTGATCGTGGATCATATTAGCGTTTGGGGTGTCGGGTATTTTATACGCGGTCGTCATCCAAAAATTGTCGTCTCGCTTGGCCAATACCTCGATGTCAGAAAGCATCTTTACCCAATAGGTGGAATACCAACCGGGCACGATAAGGCGTAATGGAAAACCATTGAGCAAGGGTAAAGGTTCGCCATTCATGGCATAGGCGATCATTACTTCGCCATCGCGCGCATGGTCTAGGTCGAGCGACTTCATATAGTCGGGTGTTTGCGGAACGACGCCCCCGTCCAGGCCGTTGAATCGGACCTGTACAGCGCCCGAACGAATTCCGGCACGATCGAGCACATCTTTAAGTCGGACGCCGGTCCAACGTGCGTTGCCCATCGCGCCATTGCCCCATTGTCCACCCGCAATGCGCGGACTGAAGAATCCACGGGAATTGCCTGAACATTGATTCACCGCTGCAATTTCAACTGGCGTGAAGCCGTGCATCAGCTCGTCGAGTGACAATGACTGCGGCTTGTTCACATGCCCGTGCAAGGATAGCCTGAAATGAGTTGCATTTATTGATGTCGGTACATCAGGGAGATGCCAACGCACAAAAAACTGGTCATTTGGTGTAAATACGCCTTTGTCGAATACTTCGAACGGTGTTTCCAGCAACGGTGACCGTACGCGCTGCAGGATCATCTGCTTCTTCTGCGGAAAATCGTTTACCAGGGAACGTTTACCGTTGGCAAACGGCAGCACATAAGTAGGCTCACTGCCGACAGCAGCCAGGAGCCTGTTTTCAACACTACCAGCGACAGCGAGAACCGCAGCGGTCTGGATAAACTGGCGACGAGTAATCATTGCTGTGCACCCATCCTCTTCAGTAATCAAATTATCGACTTTTCTATGCCCATTGGCCATTGCCAATGTTGATCTGTCAGGCTCAACGGTTAGATCGGCTTGTTGACCGGTTGTATTGTCGAGATACGTTGATCTCTGAGCAGCCAGGTGTCTATCCAGCAATCTGTTCCTCATCACCAGTGCGGTCAGTGGCGTAGTGCAGCACACCGCGCTGCGCCTGAGAACGAAGGTAGTCCTTGCTGAGGTTGTCGTAGCTACCAAATTCTGCGTCGATCATCAGCGCGATCTTCCGCCCAGATTATCCCCGCCATTGCTTTTGAGTCTGCTCCAGTAAGATGGATGATTCCCACTCTGTGTGACGTTGCTGCAAAGGATTGCTTTGTCGAGTTTGACCGCCGTTCCAGCGGCTATTGATTTCGAGTACATGTTCATAATCCGTTTCCTTGATAACTTTGTTTAAATTATCTACGTAAGCATTATGATACTTACCATATTGGAACGAGATCGTGTTAGCTGAAACCAGAGGCACGAGCGAGGCATCGACGTGTAGTAGCGTTGGAACGATCTGCATAACGTGCTCCAAATATCAGTAGTGCCTACCTCAATTACGATTTTAGTCAATAACGATTGCATTAGTGAACTGTAATGGGTGTCGCAGTGAGTGGCTATCGGGAATGTGCGATGATCCCTGTAGGGAAGCCTTGATTGACGCAGAGATTTTCTGCAGCATGACCGAGTTGTGTCATTTGTTGTATGCACAAGTGTAACTTTTTGAAACTGTCAGCTCGTTAATGGCGAAGCCAAGTAAGGCCTGGCATTAAAGTCAAAAGATGATAAGTGATGCTGCGTAACACTCACGACCACCTGCCCGGAGAGACCGATAAGTACGTACAGATAACGGCCACCCGCTATGTAAACGTCCACCATGTCCGTAGTCAGACGGCGTAGCGCGCTTACCGTGAGGTCGAGACTATACGTAACAACATGAATTCCGTGCATAGTAACGCGATTGAGTCGGTTTCATCTCTCTTTTGGCTTCATACATGGATCATCCGTTGTTTCGCAACGAGACCAGGTCGATGAGCTCCTGTTTTGCATCAGCCATTCTATTTTCTCTCTCATGCGCCTTTAACTATTCATGCAATGGATTGCGACGGCATTTCGGAATAAACACCACGGGGTATTTACTCTCACACGTCGCATGACTTGGGCTTACGATTTCTTCCATCAGGATTCTCCATATTCGTCCGCTTGTTGGCTTACGGTATGGAGTTCCTGAAGGACACCGTAGCCGTGAAACTTTGCTTGTTTCTCGGCAACGCTGCCTAACTTTCTGCGGTTGGCTAAGGAGCTATCAATCCACTGGTAATTGCAAACTTGACTAGGCCAGCGATATTCACGATACCGAGCTTCTGCATAAGCCGGCTGCGGTATGTATCAACAGTTTTGGGTGACAGAAACAGCGTGTGAGCAATTTCTGCCGTGCTATTGCCCTCGGCGACCAGTTGCAGAATCTGGTGCTCGCGACTACTCAACTTTTCGAGTGGATCGGTCGCGTGGTGTTCACGAATGTAATCGTCGACGACCGTTTCGGTGATCTTCTGAGTCAGATAGCGAAGTCCAGCATGAACACTCCTTATGGCGGCTACTAACTCAGCTCCGGCCGACTCCTTTAGGAGATAACCTCTGGCACCTGCCTGCAGTGCACGAAAGATGTGCACCGTAGTTGAATGCATGGAGAGAATTACCACTTGAATCTGTGGAGATGTCAATTTTATCAGACTGGTCGCTTCGATCCCGTTGAGTTTCGGCATACCAATGTCCATTACCATCACGTCAGGCTTAAATTCAGTAGCCTTGTGCACCGCTTCCCTCCCGTCTTGGGCATGCGCCACAATTTTTATGTCATCTTGCGCTTCAAGCAACGCAGCCACGCCGTCACGTAGAACGGAATGATCGTCGGCCAGCAACACTCTGATCGTCATTGCATCCTCCTTACTCGCGCAATCACACTCGTACCGACTAGCAATCGCGATTCTATCCGCAACGATCCTTCGACCGTGCGCAGACGCTCCTGCATGATAAGCAATCCCAATCCTTTGTTTTGTTGTTCGATTCCGGGCTCCACATCAAAACCGCAACCATTGTCTGTGATTGTCAGTGATACGCATTCTGCATCAGTCGTGAGCACCACGTCCACCCGGGTAAGCATTGGCATGCTTCAGGGCATTGGTAAGTGCCTCCTGGCTGATCCGGAACAATGTCATTTCGACGTCTTGCAGTAGTCGCGGAACCGCGCGTTCCGCTGCGATGGTTACAGGTATACCGGTGCAAGCCGAAAAATGTTCGCTGTATGATTTCTGTGTTAATTCGAGACCGTCACTGTCACGAGCAGAGGGACGGAGCACGCCGGCAATGCTTCGCACAACTTCAACTGTGTGTTCGACCAGCTTGATAGAATCGCTCAGTCTCAGACCAATAATAGCCCAAAATTCCGCCGGGGGTTGGTTCTTGATGATGTGTAGATTCAGATTGATGACCGCGAGATCCTAGCCGAGACAATCGTGCAATTCTGCAGACAAGTTGTGTCGTTCCTTGTCTTGTATAAAGACAGCACGCTGTGATAGTGCCAGCAAGTGCTCCGCATGAATTCGCGCTTCTGTCTCAGCAAGTTTGCGTGCGGAGAAATCGATGACTGTGGCACGCGTGTAAAGAAATTTCCGCGCCCATCTCGCACCGCAACGATCCAGAGGTACGCGTCAAATAAAGACCCACCCTTCCGAGCTATCTCAGTCTCGATCTCCACAACATCCTGCGCAGTGCCGAACAATGCAAATGCGCGCTTGTAGGCTTCCTTGAGTAGCACGCGGTTCAGAGTAATGATCCCATCGATCGGGAAATCGGATATCAAACTGGGCACTGTGTGTTCTCGTCATGTCAGAAAGACAAGTAATGTAAATGTATAAAGACCGAGTGTTTTAGTCAACAACAGTACTTGTAGGTGGATTATCTTTATTTGTGCACTGCTGTCCGGTTAAACGAGATATGTAAGTACTGAGC
>JBBQDK010000063.1:0-14981 GCA_038319625.1 Gammaproteobacteria bacterium | reverse complement strand
CATCATGATCGACTAAATGTTGCCGGCGCACGCGCCCGGGCGCGCCCTGGTTGCCCGACTCCAGAATCAAGGTCCATCCCTCCAGCAGGTCTTCCTGTAGTAGTAGATGATAAAAGCGCGGCGGTTTGCCTTCCAGCGCAGGCGTTTGCATGTAGATTCTCATAAATTCTGTGGCTGGTAGCATGTGGCTAGTCGCTAGTAACTCGCTACCAGCTACTGCGGTTATGACAACTGCCCCGGATCGAATACCCGATTGTACTCCGCAATCGCATAGCGATCGGTCATGCCGGCGATATAATCGGCAACGCCCCGGGCGCGCCCGGCCAAGGCATTGCGCTGTTCCAGTTCCGCGACACTGCGCTGTGCATCGGGTGGCAGCAGGCGTACATCGTCGAGAAAGGCGGGAAACAACGCGCTGATGACGCGTGCGGCCTTGGCGGTCATGCGGTGCACGCGGTAATGACGGTAGAGGTTGTGGCGTAGAAAACGCTTTAATTCCAGGTTCTGTTCGCGCATCGTCGCACTGAAGGCGATTAGCGCCTCGGGGTGCGCCCGTACCGCCTCGATATCGGCCGGTGCGGCGGCGGCGAGGCGGGCCTGAGTGGTTTCTATCAGGTCGACCACCTGACGGTTGATCATTCGCCGCACCACCTCGTGAATGGCACGTCGTTCCGCGAGCGCAGGATAGGTCGCGCACACCTCGGCGTATTGTTCACGAAATAACTGTATCTCGGAGAGCTGTTCGAGACCAAGCAGGCCGGCACGCAAGCCATCGTCGACGTCGTGACTGTTGTAGGCTATCTCGTCTGACAAATTGGTAAGTTGCGCCTCCAGGCTGGGCTGACTCCTGTCTTGAAAGCGCCGACCGATCTCGCCGAGTTCCGCCGCCTTGGCCGGAGAACAGTGCTTGAGTATGCCCTCACGGGTTTCGAAGCTCAGATTCAGGCCGCGAAACGCGGCATAGCGTTCTTCCAGTTCATCGACCACGCGCAGCGACTGCAGATTGTGTTCGAAGCCGCCGAAATCATTCATGCAGGCGTTGAGCGCGTCCTGACCCGCATGACCGAAAGGCGTGTGGCCGACATCGTGCGCCAGTGCGATAGCCTCGGTAAGATCTTCGTTGAGATGCAGTGCGCGCGCCACGGAACGTGCGATCTGCGCCACTTCGATGGAATGCGTCAGACGCGTGCGGAACAGATCGCCTTCGTGATTGACGAATACCTGGGTCTTGTACTCAAGACGCCGGAACGCCGCGGAGTGAATGATGCGGTCGCGGTCGCGCTGGTATTCGCTGCGGTACGCAGGACCGGGCTCGGCGTGCTGACGCCCGCGTGAAGTCACGTAGTTGGCGGCGTAATCGGCGAGGCCGATAAGTACGGAATTCGACCCGGGCGCACGGCTGCTCATAGGGTAGCGATACCGGACCGATGCGTATCGTGCTCAAGAAAGGCCAGCAACTGCGCCGGATCGTAATCACCGCTCACAAGCGACTCGCCGATGCTCTTGAGCAACACCAGCCGCACACAACCGTCCTTGACCTTTTTATCCGCGGCCATGAGATCGAGAAAGCGCGTGGCGTCGAGTTCTGTCGGTGGCTGTGTCGGCAACTGCGCGCGCGTGATCAACGTCTCGATACGCGTCACATCGATGCTATCGATCCAGCCCAGGCGCTGCGACAGGCGCGCGGCCATGCACATGCCCGTGGCAACAGCCTCACCGTGCAGCCAAGTGCCGTAGCCCATACCGGTCTCGATGGCGTGGCCGAAAGTGTGGCCAAAATTAAGCAGTGCGCGCTGACCGCTCTCACGCTCGTCCGCCACCACCACTTCGGCCTTGTTATGACAGGAACGTTCGATTGCGTAGGCAAGCACACCGGGGTTGCGCACCAGCAGTGTATCCAGGTTGGATTCCAGCCAGCTGAAGAATACGGCATCGCGAATCAGTCCGTACTTGATCACCTCGGCGAGACCGGCGGACAGTTCGCGGTCGGGGAGGGTGTTGAGTGTTGTCGTATCGGCGATCACACAGCGCGGTTGGTAAAACGCGCCGATCATGTTCTTGCCGAGCGGGTGGTTGACGCCGGTCTTGCCACCCACCGAAGAATCGACCTGCGCCAGCAAGGTGGTGGGCACCTGGATGAAATTCACTCCGCGCTGGTAACTGGCCGCGGCGAATCCGGTGATATCGCCGATCACCCCGCCGCCCAGCGCAATGAGGGTGATATCGCGGTCGCAACGATTTTGCAGGAGAGCATCGAAGATGCGGTTCAAAACGTCCAGTGTCTTGTATTGCTCGCCGTCCGGCAGGATGACATTGTGCTGCCGGAACCCGGTCAATCCTGCGCTTAAGCGCTCCAGGTAAAGAGGCGCCACGGTTTCGTTGCTGACCACCAGGACCTGTCGACCGGGAATGTGCGGCGCGAGCAGTTCGCTGCGGCCCAGCAGGCCGGCACCGATATGGATGGGGTAACGACGCTCGCCGAGGTCGACATTCAATGTGTGCATGTGTGCAGCATAAAGAAAAAGCGGCAGGACGCCAAGGAATACGGGTGCGCGCCTGAGATCTGTCCTGCGATTCGGTCGGGAAGGATTGCTGAACCGCGCACCCTACAACTTCTTGAGGATCTCCTTCACCACCGCCGTTACGCTGCGCCCGTCGGTCTTGATGACCAGGTCGGCAATCTCGCGGTACAGTGGTTCGCGCTGCACCAGCAATTCGGTAAGGCGGGTGCGCGGGTCTTCGGTGTGCAACAATGGACGGTGGCGATCGCGAGCGGTGCGTTTGAGCTGTTGCTCGACAGTGGTGTGCAAGTAGACCACGCGGCCGCGCGCGGCGAGGTTGGCGCGATTTTCCGTATCGAGTACTGCGCCACCACCGGTGGCGAGGACGACGCCATCGAGACGGCTCAACTCCTCGATCATGGCATGCTCACGAGTGCGAAAGCCCTTTTCGCCCTCCAGTTCGAATATCAGCGGGATGTCAGCGCCGGTACGGGTCTCGATCTCTTTATCGCTGTCATGGAAGTTCAGCCCGAGTTCGCGTGCCAGCGCCTTGCCGATGGTGGTCTTGCCGGCGCCCATGGGGCCGATGAGGAAAATAGATTCCATCGCGGTCATGCCCGGCCCATACCTACAACCGATTAATGTACGCGATACGATATCATACACTTTAACGTTCGGGACACAGGGGGGAACCGGTGCAGTGAGTTCGCTACAGTCCGAGGAATTGTCACGCTGACATTGCACTGCCATCCGGTGGCATGCATATGTCTACTCAATCAGTTGGTAACAAACGCATTACTGAGCTATCCGGAGCCCTGCGCGCCAAACCTGGCAAAATTACCCGGTGTGAGATGTCTTTTCCACACCACCGGGTTCACCGACCGTCTCCGTCACAACTCAGCCGCAGCGCTACTCTACACTCAGACCTTCCTTGATGATCTTGGGAGTGACGAAGATCAGCAACTCGGATTTGTTGTCGGTCTTGTTGGTGTTGCGGAACAGCGCGCCGACACCCGGCAGATCGCTGAGGAACGGCACGCGACTCACGTCGTTGCTGCGGATCTGTTCGTAGACACCGCCGAGTACCACGGTTGCGCCGTTGTCCACCAGCACCTGGGTATTCACTTCACGGGTGTTGATGCTGGGTACGCCCTGGAAGATCTGTCCCACGCTGTCCTTGGTAACCGCCAAATCCATGATGATACGGTCATCCGGGGTGATCTGCGGCGTGACCTTGAGCGACAGCACTGCCTTCTTGAAGGACACGGACGGAGCGGTGCTGGTACCCGATATAGGCTGGATATACGGAATCTCCACGCCTTGCTCGATCAGCGCTTCCTTCTGATTGGCGGTGATCACGCGCGGACTGGAAATCACTTCGCCGCGGCCTTCAGTCTGCAAGGCGGACAACTCCAGGTCGAGCATGAAGTTGGAACCGAGCAGGGCGAAGGCGACACTACCAGCCGGACTGCTTACCGGCAGGTTGACGTTGAGCCGGTTATCGAGCGACGGCGCAGCAAACGAATTACCGGCGGCGGCATCGGAACTGATCGTATCCGTGGCACCTAGCGTTCCGCCGGTGCTCAACGTGCGCCCATTACTGATGTCGTTGCGGGCCGAGGCACCGAAACGGACGCCCAGCTGACGATTAAAGTCGTCGTTGGCAATGACGATGCGCGATTCGATCAACACCTGGCGTACCGGGATATCCAATGCAGTTACCAACTTGCGGATATCAGTGAGCTTGTCGGCAGTATCCTGCACCAGCAAGGTGTTGGTACGTTCGTCGACAGTCACGCTGCCACGAGCGGACAGCAGCGAATTTTCCTTGGCTTTGATCAATGTCGCGAGGTCAGCGGCCTTGGCGTAGTTGATCTGCACGAACTCGGAACGCAGCGGGGCGAGTTCTTCCACGGTCTTGGCAGCCTGCAACTCGGCCTTCTCACGCGCGGCGATCTCTTCGCTGGGCGCGATCAGAATTACGTTGCCCGACTGGCGTTTTCCCAGGCCCTTGGTCTTGAGGATGATGTCGAGCGCCTGGTCCCAGGGCACGTTCTTCAGGCGCAGGGTGATGTTGCCTGTCACGGTGTCGCTGGTGACCAGATTCAGGCCCGTAAAGTCGGCGATCAGCTGTAGCACGGCGCGCACTTCGATGTTCTGGAAGTTGAGCGACAGGCGTTCACCGGTATAGCCGAACTTGGCTTTCTGTTCCTCGGCCTTCTTTTCCTTACTGACGGGTTTGATCTCAACGGTGTACTGATTACCGGTCTGGTAGGCGAGCGATTCATGGTCACTGCTGGTGGCGATCACCATATGAACCTTGTCGCCCTTGGATGTCGTATCGATGGTCTTCACCGGTGTGGCGAAATCCAGTACATCGAGACGACGGCGCAGTGCGTCAGGCAAATTGGTGCCGGCGAAGTCGACAACAACGTCACTACCCTCTTCCTTCATGTCGACCGGGATGGAGGGGTCGGACAATGTGATGACGACGCGGCCTTCGCCGTGGTCACCGCGTCGGAAGTCGACGTTGTCGATGCGCCGTCCGGGCACACGGGACGCCGGGCGGGCACCGGCCGAAGCGGGACTGGCCGTGGCAACAGCGGCCGGTGCGGTGGCGGTCTGAATGTCGACCGGCGCCGCGATACCGCCTTCGACGGTAATGATGAGTTTATTGCCTTCGATACGCGTGGTGTAAGGCACCAGCTTGGTGAGGTTCATCACCACACGAGTGCGGCCGCGCGCTTCGGCGGTGTTGATGCTGCGCGCCACACCGACGTTGATACTGCGCGATTTGCTGGCCAGGCCATTGGTGGTATCCGGCAGGTCCAGCGCGATGCGCGCCGGGTTGTCGATGGTGAAACTCAGAGGCGTGGGCGCCGGTTCCGCCAGAGTCAGCGTTACCTGCACGCGATCACCCGGCAGCGCTGAATAGCTGATGTCCTGTAGCGTATTCGCTGCCGCGAGTGCTGGCAGCACCAGGGTGCCCAGCAACAGCCAAGCTCGGCGCCAGCCGGGTCGCGACAAAAGGGAGCGTTTCCCCGCGGTATGCGGCGCACTGGAAACGGCGTGAACGGTATAATCGAAATTCATGTTGCCCCCCATGGGATCATTCGCTGAGCGCTACAGAGGCTTGGCGTTCCAGCCAGCCACCCGCGCCATCAGGTACAATTTCCGTTAGTTCAACTTTATCTTCAGCCACCAACGTGATCTTGCCGTTGTTCTGTCCAAGGTAATTCCCGGTCTTGACACGATGTACGGTGCCATCCTGGGTTTTGATCAGTGCCTCCATGACGCCGCCGCGCTGCAGTGTACCGACCATGCGCAGGCTGTCGAGAGGATAGCCCTCGAGGGCCTCCTTGGGACGATTCAGATCCGGCGCCAGTCCGCCACCGCCGCCGCTGGACGCCAGGATCGATTGCCCAAAGTCCATGGGTTCGAACGGGTCGCGCAGGCCATTGGCATCGTATGCGAAGGTTTCGTAAGGCTTGATCGCCGGCAAGGGTTCGATGGAACTCTTCTGCTTGGCTTTTTCCTGGGCGACGAAGGCATGCAGGTCGGCCATCTTGTCGCCGCCGCAACCGTTCAGCAGCAGACCGAGGAGCAGCAAGGGCAAGGCGCGCGCCACACGATTCATATCAGGCGGGTTCATTTCGCACCCTCCTCTTCGATGTAGCGGTAGGTCTTAGCGGTCAGGCTCATTACCAAGCGCGAGCCGTCCTTACCCTTGTCGCCACCGACCGACTTGATGTCGATGTCATGCAAGGTCACGATGCGGGGCAGGGCCGCCACACCGCTGACGAAAGCGCCGAAGTCGTGGTAATGGCCCTTGACGCGGATGGTGATAGGCAGTTCAGCGTAAAAATCCTTGGGGATTTCCTTCTCGGGTTTGAACAACTCAAATTCCAGGCCGCTGGCCAGGCCGGTCTGTGAAATATCCACCAACAGGTCGGCGACCTGGGTCTTGTTCGGCAACTGCCGCAACATCGCACCGAAGGACTGCTTCATCTCTTCGAGCTGCTGCTTGTAGGCTTCCAGGTTCGCGGCCTTGGCCGCCTTGGCTGAGAAGACATTCTTGAGGTCCCGTTCCTGCTGGCGGGCCTGATCAAGATCCGGCAACTGGCCCTGCGATTCGTACCAGTAACCCAAACCCAGGACGGCGCAGAACATCAGGGCGAAGGCAACACCCTTGATCGGCAGCGGCCAGGCACCAACATTGTTGATGTCCAGATTTCTCAGTTCCGCCAGATTCATTGCTTGCCTCCCTGATTGGCCTGCGGCGCGGCAAGTTTCCCTGCGGCGTCCTCAGCCTTTCCCGGTGCGCTGTCTGTCGTGTCGTCTTTTTCTTTCTCGACCTGGTTGATCAACAGCGTAAAATCGTTGCTACGCGTCTGATGATCCTCGCCTTTGGCGGAAATCACATCTAACTTAGGCGAACCGATCCACTTGGACTCTTCGACATTGCGCATGAAGGCGGAAACACGTGCGTTGGATTGCGCGACACCGGACACCGTGACGGCCTGATCCTTTTGGGTGATGCCGGTCAGGTAGACACCGTTCGGCAGGGTACGGGCCAGTTCGTCGAACAGGTGCACGACACCCGGCCGACTGCGCTGTAACTGCTGAATGATATTGATGCGCGCCTGAAGCTTAGCGCGGGTGCCCTCCAGGTCCTTGATCGCCTTGATACGCTGATCGAGCGCGACGGTCTCGGTTTTGAGATATTCATTGCGGGCATTCTGGTCATCCAGCATGCCGCCAATGTACAGATGTGCATAAAGCAGTACCAGGCACGCCAACACGACCGTCAGCAGCGACATTATAGCGAACTGCTGCTTCTGCTCCTTACGAAGCTCCTCGCGCCAGGGTAATAGATTGATATGCGCCATATCAGTCGAAGCTCCTCAGGGCGAGACCGCAGGCGATCATCAGTGACGGTGCGTCATTGCTGAGAGTCTGCGGCTTGACGCGCGGTGACAATGACATGTTGGCAAAGGGATTGGCGACCGTGGTCCCGGTACCGACCTTCGACTCGATCTGCTCATCGACTCCGGCAATCGAGGCACTGCCGCCGGCCATGACGATATGATCGACGTTGTTGTATTGACTGGATGAGAAGAAAAACTGCAGGGAACGGCTGACCTGCTGCGCCATTGCCTCTTTGAAAGGTTCCAGCACCTCGGGCACGTAATTGTCCGGCAGGCCGCCCTGACGCTTGGCCATACCGGCTTCCTCGTAGGACAGCCCGTAACGGCGCATGATTTCTTCGGTGAGCTGTTTGCCGCCAAATACCTGATCGCGGGTATAGATGATCTTGCCATCGTGCAGGACGTTTAGGGTGGTCATGGTGGCGCCGACATCGACCACGGCGATGGTACTGCCGTCGCCCTGCGCCGGCATCTGATCGGCAATCAGGCCGAAAACATTCTCCATGGCGTAGGCTTCGACATCGACTACCCTAGCGATCAGGCCACCCAACTCCACGGCCGCCACGCGGGTATCTACGTTTTCACTGCGCGATGCGGCCAGCAACACATCGACCATATCGGCATTCTTCTGGGAAGGGCCCAGCACCTCGAAATCGAGGTTGACCTCTTCGAGTGGATAAGGGATGTATTGATCGGCTTCCAGCTCGATCTGGCTCTCCATTTCATCGGGCTTGAGCGATGCCGGCATGGAAATCACCTTGGTGATCACCGCTGACCCCGACACGGCGACAGCCGCGTGCTTGGCGCGGGTGCCAGAACGCTTTACGGCACGCCGAATGGCATCGCCCACTGCGTCTACATCCGCAATACTCTTTTCCACCACAGAATTCGGGGGCAACGGTTCTACCGCGTAACTCTCCACGCGATATCGGGTACCGATGCGGCTGAGTTCCAGTAATTTCACGGCCGTCGAGCTTATGTCGAGGCCAAGTATTGTGGGCGTCTTCCTGCCTATGAAGAGCACGTTTTATTTCCTTTCCAGTACCCGTGGTTAGTATGGATAGATCGTATAGCACATTAATTGCCCGGCGCAACTATATATCAGGGCAGTCCTAAGATGGAACCCCCCTCGTACCGGATGAGAGGAAGATTTATACTCCCCTCTCGCGACCATTCCTTGACTCAGTTCACACCTCAAGCAATTTCCATGCACATCCTGCTTCGTCTGACCCGTCTGAGCATTATTGTCCTGCTGACGCTCAGCTTTCTACTGGCCTTGGTTTTCGGCAGCATTGCGCTGTACTTGAATCCAAGACTGCCCAGCATCGCCAATCTGATGGATACAGCCCTGCAAGTGCCGTTACGAATCTACACGCACGACGGCAAGCTGATTGCCGAATACGGGGACAAGCGTCGTATCCCGGTACATATTCAACAAGTCCCCGACCAATTGATCAAGGCCTTCCTCGCCGCCGAGGATGACCGTTTCTTCGAACACCCCGGTGTCGATTACCAGGGCATGTTACGGGCCGCCGTCAAATTGGCGAGTACCGGCACCAAGAGCCAAGGCGGCAGCACCATCACCATGCAGGTGGCGCGCAATTACTTCCTCAGCCCCGAAAAAACCTATCTGCGCAAACTCAATGAAATCCTGCTCGCCCTGAAGATCGAGCGCGAACTCGACAAATCGCAGATTCTGGAGTTGTACCTTAATAAGATCTATCTTGGCAACCGTGCCTACGGCGTGGGGTCGGCCGCGCAGATCTATTACGGGCGCACCCTGGACCAGCTTACTTTGCCGCAAATGGCTATGATCGCCGGCCTGCCCAAGGCGCCCTCGCGGTACAACCCGATCAGCGACCCATCACGCGCGCTGATCCGTCGCAACTATGTGCTGGGCCGCATGCACGATCTGAAATACATCACCGACGCCGGCTATCACCAGGCCTTCGTGCAATCCGACGATGCCCAACTGCACGCCCACCCGGCGGAGGTCGAAGCCCCTTTCGTCGCCGAGATGGCCCGTGCCTACATGGTGGAACACTATGGGGAGGAACTGGCTTACACCTCCGGATACCATGTCTACACCACTATAGACAGCCACTTGCAGACCGACGCCAATGCCGCCTTGCGCCGGGCACTGATCGAGTACGATTCACGGCACGGTTACCGTGGGCCTGAGGCCCATGTTGACCTGCCGGCCGGTGCTGACAATGCGCTCTGGACCCGCCTGATCGAGCATTACCCGGATATCGGCAACATCGCCTCGGGCCTGGTGACCGGCGTCGATAGCTCAACGGCGCATGTCTACCTTCAAAACGGCTCCCTCGTGGAGATCCCCTGGGCCGGCATGCGCTGGGCGCGTCGCGGCGACACCAGTCCCCGCACGCCGGCCGATGTGGTTGCACCGGGCGATATCGTCCGGCTTTACAAGAATGCCGAAGGCCAATGGCAGCTCACCCAGTTGCCGCGCGTGGAAGGGGCATTGGTGTCAGTATCGCCGGCCGATGGCTCGGTTGTGGCGTTGGTCGGTGGCTTCGATTTTTACCGAAGCAAGTTCAACCGTGCGACCCAGGCTTTGCGTTTGCCCGGTTCCAGTTTCAAGCCCTTCATTTATTCAGCGGCTTTGGAAAAAGGCTTTACCCCGGCCACGCTCATCGATGACGCGCCGATTGAATTCAACAACCATGGCAAGGTCTGGCGACCGGAAAATTACGACGGGCAGTTTCTCGGCCCGACCCGCCTGCGCGTAGGGCTGGCTCACTCACGCAATATCATGGCGGTACGCGTACTACAGGCCATCGGCGTCAATTACGCGGCCAACTACGCCACCCGCTTCGGTTTCGACCCGGCACATTTGCCGCACAACCTTTCGTTGGCACTGGGCACAGCCACGGTCACCCCGATGGAGATGGCCGGCGCCTACACCGCCTTCGCCAATGGCGGCTATAAAGTCACGCCCTATTTCATCGACCGGATAGATGATGCCGACGGTGCAGCACTGTTCCAGGCCCAGCCAAAGGTCGCCTGCCGCGAGTGCCAGGACTTCAGCGCCGACACGCAAACCCTAGCCTATGGCACCGGTCAAACCTCGACGCCCGGTACCGACGCGCTCGGGGCCAAGCTCGCACCGCGTATCATCAGCCCTGATAATTGGTATCTGATGAACTCGATGCTGCGCGATGTCATCCAATACGGAACCGGCAGGCGGGCCATGGCCCTGGGCCGCAACGACCTGGCCGGCAAGACCGGCACCACCAACGATCAGCGCGACGCGTGGTTTTGCGGCTTTTCGCCCAATCTCGTCACCATCAGCTGGGTCGGCAACGACGCGCACACCCCACTCGGCAACAAGGAGACCGGTGGCTACACCGCGCTGCCGATGTGGATGTATTACATGCGTCAGGCGCTTGCCGACGTGCCTGAAGTGCCGCTGCTGCAACCACCGGGCATAGTCACCATGCGCATCAATCCCGACACCGGCGAGCCGACCTACAGCGACGACCCGAACGCCATGTTGGAAGTCTTTATGCAAGACAAGCTGCCAGGATCACCGACAACCATGGCGGCAAGCAATGCCGTAGCCGGCCCGATCGCGGAGGCGCCCTCGGGGACTTCGCCCGAGGGATACGAACAGAGCACCGACGAGAATCTTCCCGACCAACTGTTCTGAATCAGCAGCAATGTAAAGAGTAAAGTGACAGACTCTGCCATACCCTTTACTCTCTGATCTTTGCTCTTTATACCTTTATTGCCCATGCGCCCCAGCAGCAAAGATCAGCAAATGCGGTTGCGCCTGGCCCAGGAGGCCGCGCGCATCATCGAAGAGGAAGGCATCCGCGACTTCCACAGTGCCAAGCGCAAGGCTGCCACGCATCTCGCGGCGACCGACACGCGCAATATGCCCAGCAACAGCGAAATAGAACAAGCCCTGATTGAATATCAGCGACTGTTTAAATCTACCACTCAACCGAACCACCTGCGCGAACTGCGTCAGGCCGCACTATACGCGTTGCGCTTCTTTACTCGCTTTCACCCGCGTCTGGTCGGCTCGGTGCTGAGCGGCACAGCCAACGCCCACTCCGACGTCAACCTGCACTTGTTCGCCGACGTCCCTGAGGATGTCGCCCTGTTCTTGATGCAGGAAGGCATCCCTTACGACATCGGCGAACGCCGACTGCGGCTCAACAACGACGCCAGCGCCAACTATCCGGTATACCGGTTCCTGGCCGGCGAGACACGGCTCGACCTCACCGTGTTTCCCATCGACGGCGAACGCCAGGCACCACGCAGCCCGGTGGATGGCAAACCGATGCGGCGGGCGGGTCTGACGGCGGTGGAAGCGCTACTGAAGGACGGCGCGGAATAGTTCTTGGCGAGGGTGCACGGGGTGCGCTCAGGACTCAGCGGCGTTTGCCGCGACCTGTGGGACTGTCGGGATTGATGCCTGACGACGGGCGGCGCGACGTCAATTTCACCGCGCTATTGTTCTCCGTTGAGGCACGTGTCGGGACCTTGGTTCGTGGCGTGGTCGGCAGGCCGGTGTGCTGCGTCTTGAACGGCCTGTCTCCCGGTTTGCGACGTGCACCTTCGCTGTGTTCACCAGTGCCCGCCGGCTGCCAGGACGGTACCAGATGCCGTTTGCCGTTGCCGATCAGGTCCTCGCGGCCCATGCGTTTCAGTGCCTCGCGCAGCAGCGGCCAATTGTTGGCATCGTGATAGCGCAAAAAAGCCTTGTGCAAGCGCCGCACCTTGAGTCCCTTGGGTATCGTAACCGCTTCGCTGTCGCGCGTGACCTTGCGCAGCGGATTCTTGCCGCTGTGATACATCGCGGTGGCGGTAGCCATTGGCGAGGGCAGGAAGGCCTGCACCTGGTCGGCGCGAAAGCCATTCTTCTTCAACCAAAGCGCCAGCTCCAGCATGTCTTCATCGGTGGTACCGGGATGCGCGGCGATGAAATAGGGGATCAAGTACTGCTCCTTGCCGGCTTCCTTCGAGTACCTCTCGAACATTTCCTTGAACTTGTCATAGGCACCCATGCCGGGCTTCATCATCTTCGACAACGGGCCTTCGCGCAGATGCTCGGGCGCGATTTTGAGATAGCCACCGACATGATGCTGCACGAGCTCCTTGACGTACTCTGGCGATTTCACTGCGAGATCGTAGCGCAAGCCCGACGCGACCAGCACCTTTTTCACGCCCGGCAATCCGCGCGCGCGCCGATACAGCTTGATCAATGGCGTGTGATCAGTACCGAGGTTGACGCAGATGTCGGGATAGACACAGGACGGTTTGCGGCAGGCCGCCTCGATCTCGCGGCTCTTGCAGGCCAACCGGTACATGTTCGCGGTTGGCCCACCGACATCGGAGATCACGCCGGTGAACCCCGGCACCGTATCTCGAACGGTTTCGATCTCGCGTATCACCGAATCTTCGGAGCGGCTCTGGATGATGCGACCTTCGTGTTCGGTGATGGAACAGAAGGTGCAGCCGCCAAAGCAGCCACGCATGATAATCACCGAAAAGCGGATCATCTCGTACGCCGAGATGCGCGCATCGCCATAGGCCGGGTGCGGACGGCGCGTGTATGGCAGTTCGAACACACGATCCATTTCCTTGCCGGTGAGCGGGATCGGCGGCGGGTTGAGCCAGACATCGCGGTCGCCATGGCGCTGCACCAGCGCGCGCGCATTGCCGGGATTGGCTTCAACGTGCAGGATACGCGAGGCATGCGCGTACAGCACCGGGTCTGATTTAACCTTCTCGTAAGCAGGCAGACGGATCACTGTGGTAGCACGGTCGTGTTTGGGCAGACGGTGCTGGAAATGCACAATTTGTCCGCGCTGTTCTCCCTCTCCCTCCGGGAGAGGGTTGGGGTGAGAGGGGGCAATGGTTAAGACCTTCTCATCGCCCCTCATCCTGTCGTTCTCCTGGAGGGAGAAGGGACTTTCTGCTGTGATCTGTGCCGTTGACTTGGTTTGGCAATCCTTACCTAGCACACTCTTCATCTCATAAGGATCGGGGTGCACATCGACAGCGCCCGGCTCATCGATCGTACTGGAATCGATCTCCAACCATCCCTCAGGCAGTGTATTGCGCATGAATGCCGTGCCGCGGATATCGGTGATGGCGGCAATCGGTTCCCGCGCCGCCAGGCGCTGGGCGATCTCGACAATCTGTCGTTCACCGTTGCCATACACCAGCAAATCGGCCTTGCTATCAACCAGGATGGAACGGCGCACCGTGTCGGACCAGTAATCGAAATGGGCGATGCGGCGCAGCGAAGCCTCGATGCCGCCAACCACGATCGGTACCTCATTGAAGGCTTCGCGGGCGCGTTGCGCGTAGACGATCACCGAGCGGTCGGGGCGTTTGCCACCTTCGGCATTGGCCGTATAGGCATCGTCATGACGCAGCTTGCGGTCGGAGGTGTAGCGGTTGACCATTGAATCCATGTTGCCGGCGGTGATGCCGAAGAACAGATTCGGTTTGCCCAGTGCGGTAAAAGGTGCGGCGCTGCGCCAATCCGGCTGGGCGATGATACCGACGCGAAAGCCCTGCGCTTCCAACACGCGTCCGACCACCGCCATGCCGAAGCTCGGATGATCGACATAGGCATCGCCCGTGACCAGGATGATGTCGCAACTGTCCCAGCCCAGCGCATCCATCTCGTCGCGTGACATGGGCAGAAACGGCGCAGTGCCGAAGCGCGCGGCCCAGTACGGTCGGTAGGAAAAGATATCGCGGGCGGTTTGCATGATTGGGGTACGCGGCGAGTGCGCGGCAAGCGGTGCCTGGAACAGGTATGGCTATTATATAGATATCGGGGTGCGGCGTCGCCGTGAAATGCCTACACCCCCGGAAACCCTGCTGATTGCAGGGTCACGGAACACCGATAACACCGCCATACACTGGCCCACGCTGCCACGGGCATGACTCCGGGGCGAAGACATGCTAGCGTCACCCGCATGAATTCCATTCACCCATGACCACACGCAAGCACCACCCGCAAAGCGACTTCGACTCATGATCACTTACCTGTACTGGTTGCTGGTTCTGGGTGCGGCGTTCGCCGTGCTGGGCTTATTCGGCGTGCGGATGGGCCAGGTCAGAACGGGAATAATCGGCGCCACCGTGGTGCTGCTGATCGGTTGGGCTGCCTATTTTTTTCATTTCCAGAATATCTTCGTAAAGCATTATGGCGGCGTGATGAGTATTCGCGTACCCGCAGGGCAACGTCATATTGCTGCAACCTGGAAGGACGATCATCTCTGGATCGAAAACTACGATCCCGCTGCCGATACCTGCATCTTCAGCGAGTACGCCAAGGGCAACCTCCTCGAAGGCAAGGTCATCATCAAGAGTTGCAATCCTTTGCTGGGGAAATGAGGACAGCAAGGCGCGGCAAGCCGGGTCGGCGGGCGCATGGTTACGGGCGGCCCACCGCAACAAGATGCGCACATATAAATTGGCAGTTTTCCGTAGGACCGGCGTACGCCAGTGGCCAGATAAACCTGGCTACTGGCGGCAGCACCCCGGTAACGGACATATC
>JBBQDK010000062.1:0-14985 GCA_038319625.1 Gammaproteobacteria bacterium | reverse complement strand
ACGACCATCGGCCGTTTCAGCAGCATCGCTTCCAGTGTGGCGGTGCCGGAAGCGACCAACACAACATCAGCGGCGGTCATGGCCTCGCGGGCGCAACCATCGACGATCATCAGGGGCAGATCCGGTGCAACTTGTTGGCGTATTTGCTCGAACATGAGACGTGTCGCCGGCGTGGCCAAAGGCGCGACGAAACGCAAGGCCGGACGCCGCGCGTACAACCACAACGCCGTGCGCAGAAACGGTTCGGCCAGATAACGCAGCTCACTGCGTCGACTGCCCGGCAGCAAAGCGATCAGCTCACCGTCCGCGGCCAGTGACAGTGCCGTACGCGCCGCCTCCCGGTCACTTATCTCAGGGATTGCGTCGGCCATGGGGTGACCGACATAACGCTCACGCAAGCCATGCGTGCGATAAAAGGCCGATTCGAAAGGGAACAGCGTCAACATGAGATTGACGGCACGGGCGATGCCGCGCAGGCGGCCACGTCGCCAGGCCCATACCGATGGGCTGACAAAGTGCACCGTGGGAATACCCGCCAGTTTCAGGCGTCGCTCCAGTCCGAGATTGAAATCCGGTGCGTCGATGCCGATGAAGACATCCGGACGCGAGGCAAGAAAATGTCGTGCCAAACCGGCTCGCAGACGCAGCAGCCGCGGCAGATGCCGCAGCACCTCCACGAGACCCATGACTGACAGTTCTTCAACGGGATATAGCGCGCGACAACCGGCGCCCTGCATGCGCGCACCGGCGACGCCTTCGAATTGCGCATCAGGGAGTTTTTCGCGCAAGGCCTCGATCAGGCCGGCGCCGAGCATGTCACCGGATGCCTCACCCGCGACGATGGCGATGCGCATGGGTTAGTGGAAAGGAAAAAGGTAAAAGAGAAAAGGTGAAAGTTGAGGTTTGCACCTTTTCTCTTTTATCTTTTCCCTTTTTCCTGTCATCGGATAATACCGCGCGGTGCGTTCTTGATGAAGTCCGCGAACGGCTCCAGCTCAGCACAATCACCCGCCATGGCCTGAATCTGAGCGATGGCGTCCTCCAGACGCAGCTTGGATTTGTACAGCAGTTTGTAAGCCAGGCGTACCTGCGTGATGACCTTGGTGCTGAAACCGCGGCGTTTCAGCCCTTCCGTGTTAATGCCGAAGGGCTGGGCCATGTGTCCGGAGACGGTCACATAAGGCGGCACATCGCGGTTAACCACACTGCCCATGGCGGTGAAGCTGTTGATGCCGAGATGCAGGAACTGCGAGATGAGGGTGAAGCCGCCGAGAATCACGTAATCGTCGATCACCACATGGCCAGCGAGCGATGCGGCATTGGCGAAGATGGTGTGATTGCCGATCATGCAATCGTGGGCGATATGCACATAGGCCATGATCCAGTTGTCATCGCCGATGCGCGTCATACCCTGATCCTGCACCGTGCCGCGGTTTATTGTCACGGACTCGCGGATCAGGTTGCGGTCGCCGATCTCCAGGCGAGTCGGCTCGTCACTGTATTTTTTGTCTTGTGGCACTTCGCCCAGCGAGGAGAACTGAAAGATGCGGTTATCGCGACCGATGCGCGTATGGCCATTGATGATGACGTGCGGACCGACCCAGCTGCCTGCACCGATCTCCACGTCCGGACCGATGATACTGAAGGGCCCCACCTCGACGCTGCTGTCGAGACTGGCGCGCGGGTCGACCACGGCGCGCGGATCGATCAAGGCTCGAAGCTCCGTGCGGTGCACATCAGGTCGGCGCTGGTGACCACCTTGCCGTCGACCTTGGCCTCGGTGCTGAACATCCAGATGCCGCGCTTGGATTTGGTCAGCACCACATCCAGGATCATCTGGTCACCCGGCTCAACTGGCTGTTTGAAGCGTGCATTGTCGATACCGACAAAATAGTACAGCGAATTGTCTTCGCGCTCGTGTTCGGCGCTGGCCATGGCCAGGATGCCGGTGGCCTGTGCCAATGCTTCCAGTATCAGCACGCCGGGCATGACCGGGCGCTGCGGAAAGTGGCCGGGGAAAAACGGTTCATTGATGGTGACGTTCTTCAACGCGCGCAACGATTTACCCGCCACACACTCCAGCACCCGATCGATCATCAGAAACGGGTAACGATGCGGCAGGCGCTTCATCACTTCGTGTATGTCCATCTTGCACGTTTCGTCTTGCGTTTCTGTCTTAGCCATAGGTGATTCGCTTTGAGTTGATAAAGTTCTTACCGCAGAGACGCAGAGTATGCAGAGAAAATCAGGCTTGTGCTTTCATCAGATCACACTCTGCGTGCTCTGCGCCTCTGCGGCTGTAATTACTCATAGGTCAGTAATATAGGCTACAGACGGATGTTTAAAGAACGAGCGCACAAGCTTCCTGTTATCGCCGATTTTCTGCAGCTGTTGATGCACGCGCTCTTGAAGCATCTCACCCTTCAGCAGCGGTCGTCTGGCGACACCCGTACGCTTGGCATGGCTCCACACCAGCTCATCGGGATTCAGGTCGGGCGCGTAGCCAGGCAGAAAGTGCAGGGTCAGACGGCCACCCGTATCAGCCACATACGTTTTGACCACCGCTTTCTTGTGCGCCGGCAATCCGTCTATAACCAGATGCAGCGGTTTCTTGCGCCGATACATCAGTTGCTTAAGCAATTTGACGAACAATTCGCCCGTCAGCCCACCTTGATAGGTGGCAAACCAGAATGCCCCTTTGGCATTGACCGCCGACGCGGCGCTGATGCTTTGGCGTTGTCCGGGCCGGTTAACCACTGGGGTTTTGCCCCGCTCACTCCAGGTCTTGCCGTGCACGGCATCGGCACGAAAACCCGATTCGTCCCAAAAGTAGATTTCAGCACCTTTCGCTTTGGCCTGCTTGGCAATGGCCGGGAAGGTGTCGCGCTGCCAGCGCTCAATTGCGTCGGGGTCGCGTTGATAGGCCCGTTGCAGGGGCTTTTGCGCCGTGAGGTTGAGTTCGGCAAGCAAGCTACCCACCGAGGTCACACTCAAACGGACCTTGAATTTCTTGAGAATCAGTTCACGAACAATCGCGCGCGTCCACAGCGCAAAATCAAAGCCATACTGCATCGGGTTCTTGCCATTGACCCAGCGGAACACCTGCGACTTCTGCCCACGCGTCAATTTAGGTGTGCGCCCAGTACCTTTGCGGGCTATCAGGCAGTGCTTTCCACGTCCACGCCCACGAATCTTTGCCAGCCACTTGTAACCCGTGGTGCGGCACAGTCCGTAGCTTTCCATTACTACCGTTACATCCTCACCCTCAAGCATGCGATCAACCGCCATCAGGCGGATGGCCTCTTGCGTCTTTCGGTCATGCGTTCGTCCATCTCTTTTCATGACCGATTGGAGTCTGCGTGATGGCATTTAGTTCCTAGATTGTAGACTTTATTACTGACTTATGAGTAATAGACTTCGGCATGCTAAGCCTTGAGTACCTTGATATTCTCTTCCAGCGCTTTGATACGTGCCGCCATCTCGTCGAGCTTGCGGTATTGGGCAATGCTGCGATGCCATTGCCGGTTGGTCTCGGCGGGCATTCCGGAGGAATACACACCCGAGACGGTGATCGACTTGGTCACAAAGGTCATACCGGTCAGGTGCACATCATCGGCAATTTCCAGATGACCGGCGATACCGACACCGCCGCCGACCGTGCAGTGCTTGCCAATACTGGCGCTGCCCGCGATACCGACGCATCCGGCGATAGCAGTATGGGCGCCGATGCGCACGTTGTGCGCGACCTGGATCTGATTGTCGAGTTTGACGCCATCTTCGATCACCGTATCGTCCAGGGCACCGCGATCGATGGTGGTGTTGGCACCGATCTCGACATCGTCGCCGATCGACACCGTTCCGAGTTGTGGCACGCGCACCCAGGTGCCGGTGTCGCCGGCCAGGCCGAAACCGTCGCTGCCGATCACCGCGCCCGGGTAGATCAACGCACGCGCGCCGATGCGTACGTCGTGACACACAGTGATGCGTGCTTCCAGATGGCTGCCCGCGCCGATCTGCGCGCGTGCGCCGATCACGCACCCCGGACCAATGAAAACATCCGCACCTATCACCGCGCCCGCTTCGACCACGCTGTGCGGACCGATCCAGGCACTGCTCGCCACCTGGCTGCCGGGTTCGACCACGGCGCTGGCATGCACGCCATGGCGCAGCGGCGGGGACGGATACAGTAGTGCCGCAACCCGCGCGTAGGTCAGCTGCGGGTTGGCGCTGAGCAATGCCGGCACGCTACAATCGGCAAGGTCCTCGCGTCGCAGTATCACGGCCGAAGCCGCGGTACCGGCGAGATGGCGCCGGAAACGCGGGCTGGTCAGAAATGCGATGGCGCCGGGCCGGGCCCGGTCGAGCGGCGCAACGCTGTCGATACGGCACGCCGCATCACCGTGCAGTTCGGCGCCCACCTGCGCGGCCAGTTCACCCAGCGTCAAGGCCATACTCAAGGCACCCGGCCAGACTACTTGGCGGTGGTGGACGCGGATTTGAGCTTCTGCAGCACCTTGTCCGTGATGTCCACCTGATCGCTGGCATAGATCACACCATCGCCGACGATCATGTCGTACTTCTCCTGCTTGGCCAGCGCCACGATCACCTCATATACGCTGCGCTGCAGCTTGCCGAGCTCTTCGTTGCGACGGATGTTCAGATCGTCACGGAATTCGTCCTGCGCATTTTTCAGTTCGCGCTTGCGCGAAGTGAGCTCACGCTCCAGCTTGCGCTGTTCGGTGTCGCTCATGGTCGCGGAATCACGGCTCAGCTTGCTTTCCATTTCCTGGACCTTTTTCTGCTGTGAAACCAGGTCTTTTTCACGCGCGGAGAATTCGTTTTCCAGCTTCTTGCGTGCCGCTTCGGCCTGCGGCGCCTTGTCGAGCAGTACAGCGGCGTTGACGAAGGCAACCTTGAAGTCACCGGCCTGCACCGCGGGGACAACCGCCATGATTGCCATGGTACTCAGAATAAACAATGCGATTCTTTTCAAGTTACGTCTCCAGATAAAAAAATAAATGAATTCTCACGCAAAGTCGCGACGTTAATGCGTGAGCGTTCTTGTAGACCAATAAATCAGATGCCCGTGCCGATGGAGAACTGGAATATCTGCGTCCTGTCGCCCGGTTGATCATGGAAGGGCTTGGCCAGACTGAACGACAGCGGGCCGATCGGCGAGATCCAGATCGCTGACATGCCGACCGACATACGCAGATCACCGGCCTTGAAATTGCTCTTGTCGAACACATTGCCCGCATCGACGAAGGCGCTGAGCCGGAAGGACTTGACTTCCTTCATGAACGGTACCGGCAGGTACAGCTCCATATTGCCGACCACTCGCATCTTGCCACCCAGCGGATCGCCCGTCACCACCGAAATCGGGCCCAGGGTGTTGTCCTGATAACCGCGTACCGATGTCGCGCCGCCGGCATAGTACTTCTCGAACGGTGGCAGATCGGTAGTCTTGCCGAAGCTGTCGCCATACCCAACCTCGCCGTTCAGGGACAGGGTCAACTCGTCGGACAACGGAAAGAAGCGTTGGTGCCGCACACCGAGCTTGTAATACTCCAGATCGAAACCGGGCAGACTGGATTCCGCGGACAATGAGGTCAGGCTGCCGCGATCCGGCAGAATGGCACGATTGCGGGTATCGTGCGACCAGCTAGTACGCAGGCTGACATTGTTGAACTGGCTGCCGTTCTGGCTGACGTAACTGGTGATCTCGACCGGCGAAGCGGCCGTGATGTTCAACTTGGTGTTTTCGAAGCCGAGACCGGCATTAATGGTGTCATCTTCGGAGATCGGTATGCCGTAATTGACATTGCCGCCCAGGACATCGGTGGTGTAATTGGCAATATTGGCCTGGGATGCGTCGGTCTTCCGGTAATAGCCGTTGAAGCCGCGGCTCACGCCATCCAGCGTGTAGTACGGATTGGTATAGCCGACGCTATAGATGGTGTTGACCCGGCTGTTGTTGAAGGACGCACTGACGCGGTTGCCGGTACCGAGGAAGTTGTCCTGGGTGATGCTGGTATTAAACAGGAACCCCTGTCCCTGGGAATAGCCCAGACCCAGCGACAGCGTACCGGAGGAACGTTCCGTAACTGAATAATCGACATCCACCTGGTCAGTGGTGCCCGGCACGGCCGGCGTCTCGACATTGACCTCATCGAAATAACCGAGGCGCTGCAGCCGGGTACGCGAACGGTTGACCTTTTCGGTAGAGAACCAGGCACCTTCCATCTGGCGCATTTCACGACGCAGCACCTCGTCGCGGGTCTTGATGTTGCCGATGGTGTTGATGCGGCGCACATAGACTCGCTTGCCTGGATCGATGAAGAAGGTCAGCGTAACCTGTTTCTTGTCCTTGTCGATATCGGGAATTGTATTGACGTTGGCGAAGGCATAACCGTCATTGCCGAGCCGCTCGCTGATTTTGGTGGCGGTTTCGGTCGCCTGTTTACGCGAGAAGACTTCGCCCGGCTGCACCGTGATGAAATTGGCCAGTTCCTCGGGCTTGACCACCAGGTCGCCGGCCAGCTTCACTTCCTTGACGGTGTACTGCTCGCCCTCGGAGATATTGATAGTGATGTAGATGTCCCTTTTGTTCGGCGAGATGGACACCTGAGTGGAATCGATATTGAAGTTGATATAGCCGCGATCCTGATAAAAGGAACGCAGCGTTTCCAGGTCGGCGGAGAGCTTCTGCTTGGAGTACTGGTCGGAACTGGAAAAGAACGAGAACATCCGCGGCCCGGTGAGCTGGAAGATATCGCGCAGCTCGTTGTCCTTGAACGCATGGTTGCCGACGATATTGATACGCTTGATGCGTGCCACCTTGCCCTCGGAGATATCGATCGCAATGCTGACCCGGTTGCGTTCCAGCGGCGTCACCGTGGTCTTGATCTTGACAGCGTACTTACCCTGGCTGAAGTACTGGCGCTGCAGCTCCTGCTCGACCTTGTCGAGCAGCGAGCGGTTGAAGGCCTGACCTTCGGCGAAGCCGACATCCTTGAGTGATTTCTTGAGAGTCTTGGTTTCGATGTCTTTATTGCCGGTGAACTTGATATCAGCGATGGCGGGCCGCTCGATAACACTGACCACCAGCACATCGCCCTGCCGTTCCAGGCGCACATCCTTGAAGAAGCCGGTCTTGAACAGCGCGCGGATGGCATCGGCGGCAGCGGCGTCGTCGATCCGGTCGCCGACCTTGGTCGGCAGGTAGGTGAACACCGTGCCCGCTGCGATGCGTTGCAGGCCGTCGACGCGGATGTCCTTGATGACGAACGGCTCGAAGGCCCAGGCGCGCGTCAGGCACAGGACCAACAACAGACATACTCCCAGGATCTTTTTCATTCTGACTCTCTTATGTCGCAAGTTGTGCTGCCATTCGTCTTCGGGACACGGCCGGGTGCGGCCGGGTGCCGCACGCTTAGCCGAGCAAGCGCGCCAGATCGTTGTAAAATGCCACCGCCATGAGCATCATCAGCAAGCCGATGCCCACGGTCTGACCGAAACTCTGTACACGCTCGGATACCGGCCTGCCTGTCGCCAGCTCAATAAGGTAATACATCAGGTGGCCACCATCCAGTACTGGAATCGGCAAGAGATTGAGTATTCCCAGACTGAGACTGATTATCGCGAGAAAAGCCAGGAATGAGGAGCCGCCGGCGTGTGCCGATTGGCCGGCATACTGCGCGATACTGATCGGCCCGCTGAGGTTCTTCACCGATGCCTGCCCGGTGATCATCTTGCCGAGCATGCGCAGGGTCAGCAGGCTCATATCGGCGGTGCGTTGCAGCGCGGCACCGAAAGCCGCCACCGGTCCGTAACGGAATTGCGCACGCATGCCCTCGTACAATCCTTCCGGCACGCGGCCGTAGGCACCGATACGGCCGATCACACCGGTCTCACTCTTGAGCGTGTCCGGCTGCAGGTTGATTTCGAGATGCCGCTCACCGCGCTGCACGCTCACCGGAAAGGACTTGCCCGGGTGCGCCTGCACCCAGTCCACCCATTGCGTCCAGTCCTTGATCGGCTGCCCGCCCGCTGCCAGGATGCGATCACCGGCCTGCAGACCGGCGCGCTGCGCGGCACCGCCCGCTTCGAGCTTGTCGATCACCGCCGGAATAATCGGCTGCCAGGGTTGCAGACCGACATCCTTGAGAAAATCCGCCTGTCCGTCCAGGGCCTCATGACTGCCGAGCATCAGAGTCAGCGAGCGGTCGCCGTGTGCGGTGTGCACGTGCAGATCGATCCGCCCGTTCTCCATGGCGCCACCCAGCAGGGCCAGGGCCAGCGCGTCCCAAGTCGGTGTAGCACGGCCATCTGCAGAGAGAATCAGGTCGCCGGCCTGCAGACCGGCCTGCTGCGCCGGCGTGCCTTGTTCCACCTTTCCCAGCATGGGTTTGAGTCCGGTCACGCCGCTCATGAACATCAGCCAATAGGCCAGTACCGCGAACAGTAGATTGAAGATCGGTCCGGCGCTGACCACCGCCGCGCGCGCCGGTAGCGACTGCCGGTTGAAGGCCCGGTGCAGTTCCTGTTCCGGTACCTCGCCTTCGCGCTCGTCGAGCATCTTCACATAACCGCCCAACGGCAGGGCGGCCAGCACGTATTCGGTCCCGTCCGCGCCCATGCGCCGCCACAGCGGCGGGCCGAAGCCGATGGAAAAGCGCAGCACCTTGACGCCGACACGACGCGCCACCCAGAAATGACCGAACTCGTGCACGGTGATGAGCAGACCGAGAGCGACCAAAAAGGAAACGATGGAAATCAGAATGTCGTCCATCAGCCGGCCACGTGCTGCGCTTCGTGTTCGATGACCCGCTGCGCGCAGTCGCGTGCGACGAGATCGTCCTCGAAGATAACCGCCAGTGAATCCGGTGTGCGCGGCGTAAGCTCGGCCAGCACCTGTTCGATCACAGTTGGAATGGATGTAAAACGGATGCGGCGCTCGAGGAAGGCCTGTACCGCGCATTCATTGGCGGCATTGAGCAGTGTCGGCGCGGTACCACCGGTGCGCCAAGCCTGATAGGCGAGACCCAGACAGGGAAAGCGCGCCAGATCCGGCGCCTCGAAATCCAGGCGTGCGACACTGAAGATGTCCAGCGACTCGACGCCGGAAGCGATACGCTCCGGCCAGGCCAGTGCGTGCGCGATGGGCGTGCGCATGTCCGGATTGCCGAGTTGCGCCAGCACCGAACCGTCGACGTACTCGACCATGGAGTGGAGCACGCTCTGCGGATGCAGCACTACCTGGATGCGCTCCGGCGTGGTATCGAACAGCCAGCAGGCCTCGATCACCTCCAGGCCCTTGTTCATCATGGTGGCGGAATCCACCGAGATCTTGCGGCCCATCACCCAATTCGGATGCGCGCAGGCCTGCTCGGGCGTGACCGCATGCAGTTCATCGAGCGGTGTCGCGCGGAACGGCCCGCCCGAAGCGGTCAACAGAATGCGGCGCACGCCGACCTGGTCCAGTCCGCGGGCATAGTCGCCTGGCATGCACTGGAAGACAGCGTTGTGTTCGCTGTCGATGGGCAGCAGTACGGCCTTGTGACGGCGCACCTCGTCCATAAACAGCGCGCCGGCCATCACCAGCGCTTCCTTGTTGGCCAGCAATACGCGCTTGCCGGCACGCACCGCCGCCAGCGTCGGTGCCAATCCGGCCGCGCCGACGATGGCGGCCATGACGCAGTCGGTATGCGGCAGGGCTGCGATCCATTCAAGGCCCGCGACACCGCTCAATACCTCGGTCGCCAGTCCCTGTGTGCGCAGACGTTGCGCCAGACGCTGCGCGGCATCATCCTCAGTCAGTACGGCATACTCGGGACGATGCACCAGACATTGTTCGAACAGCCGCTCGGCATCGGAATGGGCGGACAAGGCAATGACTCGATAGCGCTCCGGATGACGCGCGATCACATCCAGCGTATTGACGCCGATGGAACCGGTCGCACCCAGCACCGTCACGCCCAGCGGCGCACGTGCGGCGGAGGATTGCGTTATAGCAGAGGACATCGGCATTACTTATCCAGCCAGTACAGGCCGAGCACGAAGATCGGCGCGGCGGCGGTGAGACTGTCGATGCGATCGAGCACCCCGCCATGACCGGGTATCAGCGTACCGCTGTCCTTGACGCCGTGCTGGCGCTTGAACAGGCTTTCGAATAAATCGCCGATCACCGAGAACAGTGCGGTTACGATGCACAGCGCGGCGAACGCCAAGCGGGACGAGCCCGCCATGCCCAACGCGCCCGACGCAAAAAAACCGTATATGGCCGCGGCCAGCAACGCGCCATAGACACCAACCCGGGTCTTGCCGGGACTTATACGCGGTGCCAGTTTGGCGCGCCCCCAACGCTTGCCGGCGAAATAGGCCGCCGTATCCGCCACCCAGATCAGCGTCAGCAGAAACAGCAGACGGTAGGCGCCATGTGGCGTTTGTGCATGCAAGGCCAGCAGCGCGACCCAACTCGGTACCAGGGTACAGATACCCGCGCACGCCTTTATCAGTAGTGCCGCAGTACTATCGCTCACGGCCAACTGCGGACGGCTCAGCCACAGCGTTGCCACTAGCCACCAGGCGCCACTCGCCATTATGAAAATTCTCAGTACCGCGACATCATGCAGTACCGTCATCCAGCACAGCCACAACAGCATGCCGATACCGGCCGCGTAGAGATACTGCGCGAGTGCCGTCTTTAGCGCCATGAGCCGTGCCCATTCATAGGCGCCGAGCACGGTGATGACCGTGAAGATCAGCGCCAGCCAGCGCGTCTCCAGCACCAGTACCGCAGCGACGATACCGGCGATCAGCACCGCTGCAGTCAGCAGGCGCTGTTTAAGCTCCCTTGAGTCGCTCCACTTGTTCGCCGGTATGGCCGAAGCGACGTTGCCTTCCGGCATAAGAGTGCAACGCCTGATTGAAGGCCACGTTATCGAAATCGGGCCACAGGATATCCGTGAAATACAGTTCAGTATAGGCCAGTTCCCAGAGCAGGAAATTACTGATGCGCTGTTCACCACCGGTACGTATGAACAGATCGGGTTCCGGCAGATCGGCAAGCGACAGCGCGGCGTCGAGGCGCTCCACCGTCAAATCCCCGGGCTCCAGTTCGCCGGCGCGCACCTGAGCGGCCAATTGCCGCGCCGCACGCGTGATGTCCCAGCGTCCGCCGTAATTTGCCGCGACCACCAGGGTGAGACGGGTATTGCCGGCCGTGAGTTGTTCGCCGACAACGATGCGCTCACGAAGTTTGTCGGCAAACTGCTCCCGCTCGCCGATAATGCGTAGCCGTACGCCGTTTTTGTGCAGTTTCTTGATCTCGCGCTGCAGCGTGGACAAAAACAGTTCCATGAGCAGGCCGACCTCGGTCTTGGGGCGGCGCCAGTTCTCGCTGCTGAAAGCGAACAGTGTCAGCACCTCGACACCGCTGTCGATGCAGGACTCGACCACGCGTCGCACCGATTCCACACCGGCCTTGTGTCCAAAATGGCGCGGCAGTTTGCGCGCCTTGGCCCAGCGCCCATTACCGTCCATGATGATTGCCACATGGCGCGGAATGGTGCTGGCGAGTCGTGCGTCATGGGGATTTGAAGGGGGGTTGGACATATCGCGCCTAGTGTAATCCCTGCACTCTTGCATGGCGAGCCGGGAAACTCCCGGCACGGGTTTGATGTGTCTTGCGACGAAGTCCGGTGCTGTGCCGCAAGCGCCGGCAGCGTCCGCACCAGCCCATTCAGACTTCCATCAACTCGGCTTCCTTGCCTGCCAGCACCTTATCCACTTCGGCGATGTATTTATCGGTGAGTTTCTGGATTTCGTCTTGCGCGCGCCGCTCCTCGTCTTCGGAGATAAGTTTCTCCTTGATCATGTCCTTGAGGTCGTTGTTGGCGTCTCGACGGATATTGCGGATCGCCACGCGGGTGCCTTCGGCTTCATGACGCACCACCTTGGTCATGTCGCGACGGCGTTCCTCGGTAAGTGGCGGCAGTGGAATGCGGATAACCGTGCCTGCCGTGTTTGGCGTGAGACCGAGGTTGGCGGCCATGATGGCCTTCTCGATTGCCTGTACCATGCCCTTCTCCCAGGGCGATATCATCAGTGTACGGGCATCCACGACACCGACATTCGCCACCTGATTGAGCGGCGTGTCATTGCCGTAGTAACTGACCATGACATGGTCGAGCAGGCTGGTGTGGGCGCGACCGGTACGCAGCTTGGTGAGTTCGTGGCGCAGCGAATCGATGCTCTTGCCCATACGCAGTTCCGCGTCTTTTTTAAGATCGTCTATCATGCCGCCTTTCCCTGTTGCACCAAGGTTCCGATATCCTCGCCGCGTACAGCTTTCAGGAGTGCATCCGGCGCGTTGACATCGAAGATACGCAACGGCATGCCGTGGTCGCGGCACAGCACCACGGCGGTGGTATCCATGACCATGAGCTGACGCGCGATCACCTCATCATAGCTGAGACGCGTGTAGCGTTCGGCGTCGGGATATTTCATGGGGTCAGCAGCGTACACACCATCGACCTTGGTGGCTTTGAACAGTACATCGGCGCCGATTTCGATGGCGCGCAGACTAGCCGCCGAATCTGTAGTGAAGAACGGGTTGCCGGTGCCGGCCGCAAAGATTGTCACGCGGCCCTTTTCCAGATGCCGTACGGCACGCCGCCGGATATAGTCCTCGCACACTTGATTGATACGGATCGCCGACATGACGCGCGCCTTGAGTCCTATCTTCTCCAGGGCGTCCTGCATCGCCAGTGCATTCATTACGGTGGCCAGCATGCCCATATTGTCGCCGGTAACGCGGTCCATACCGGCATCCGCCGCCAGGCTGGCGCCGCGGAACAGATTGCCGCCACCGATCACCAGCGCCACCTGAACACCCAGCTGCATACAGGACAGCACATCACCGGCCAGACGGTTGAGTACGTTGGCATCAATTCCGAAGTCGCCGTCACCTTGCAGGGCTTCGCCACTCAACTTCAACAGGACGCGACGATAGGCTGGAATGTTGGTCATTTTTTTATTGTAGCGAGGTGCGAGTGACGAGTTACGAGTACCAGCGCGTAGCGGGATGTTTCCCACTCGACACTCGCCACTCGGCACTCGCTACTAATCGGAAGCATAACTGCTCAACTACCTCTAACCTGTGCCATGACCTCATCGGCGAAGTTCTCGGCTTTCTTTTCGATGCCTTCACCCAGTTCGATGCGGTCGAAACGTTTCACGGTCGCCTTGGCGATCTTCAGCAATTCCTCGACGGTCTGCTTGTCGTTCTTGACGAACGGCTGACCGAGCAGCGTGACCTCACCGAGATATTTCTTGATGCGGCCCTCGACCATCTTCTCGATGATTGCGGCGGGCTTGCCGCTGGCCTCGGACTGTGCCGCGAAGATTTCACGCTCTTTGGCAAGCAGTTCGGCGGGCACACCGCTGGCATCGACGCACACCGGACGGCTGGCGGCGACATGCATGGCAATGTCCCTGCCCAACGCTGCGTCGCCACCTTCGATCTCCACCAGCACGCCGATGCGGGTGCCGTGCAGATAGCTTACGACGCTGCCGTTGGCGCTCTGGTAACGCACGAAGCGGCGCACACTCATGTTCTCGCCGAGCTTGGCGATCAGTTCGCGACGCGCCTCTTCGACAGTGACGCCGCCGTCGGCGAGCGGCATTGCCAGCAGGGCTTCGACATCGGCGGGATCGCTCTTCAGGACGCGCGTAGCGACCGCACGGGCAAAGGCCTGGAAGTCATCGCCCTTGGCGACGAAATCGGTTTCGCTGTTGACCTCTACCAGCGCGGCGCTGTTGCCGTTCGCCGCCGACTCAATCACGATCAGGCCTTCTGAAGCGACGCGACCGGCCTTCTTGTCGGCCTTGGCCAGACCGGCCTTGCGCATCGTTTCGACGGCGGCTTCGATATCGCCACCGCATTCGACCAGTGCCTTTTTGCACTCCATCATGCCCGAGCCGGTGCGCTCGCGCAGTTCTTTGACCAGCGCTGCTGTGATTTCCATGATGCTATACCTCGACTAATTTAATTCGGTGCACGCTTTTCGAGAAAGCCATTCAGCCTTCGGTGGCGTCGGCGGCACCTTTCGGGTTGACGTCCACCTTTTTCTTGGTGGTCACGGTCGCAGGCTTTGTTGAGGCGGCTTTCTTCTTGGCGGCCGGGCGTTCTTTCTTGAGGCCCGGCTTGGCGGCAACGCCGCCGTCGTCATCGAGCTCGATGAAGTCGTCGCCAGTGCCGGCACCCGCAGGCATCACCGCCTGCGTGCCGCGGCCATCCAGCACCGCCTGAGCGGCGGCCTGTACATAGAGTTGCACGGCGCGGATCGCGTCGTCGTTGCCGGGGATGACGTAGTCGACGCCATCGGGGTTGTTATTGGTATCGACCACGCCGACCACCGGGATACCGAGCTTGGAGGCTTCGGTGATGGCGATCTTTTCATGGCCCACGTCGATGACGAACATGGCGTCAGGCAGATTGGGCATGTTCTTGATGCCACCGAGGCTGCGATCCAGCTTTTCCATCTCGCGGCGCAGCATCAGGCCTTCTTTCTTGTTGAAGCGTTCGATCGAGCCGTCCGCCTGCATGGTCTCAAGTTCCTTGAGGCGCTTGATGGACTGCTTGATGGTCTTGAAATTGGTGAGCATGCCGCCCAGCCAGCGGGTATCGACAAACGGCATGCCGCAGCGCGCTGCTTCTTCACGAACCGCATCGCGGGCTGCACGTTTGGTGCCGACGAACAGTATGGTACCCTTGCGTGCCGCGAGACTGCCGATGAAGTTCATCGCGTCATTGAACAGTGGCAGGGTCTTTTCCAGGTTTACGATGTGGATTTTATTGCGTTCGCCGAAGATATACTGAGCCATCTTCGGGTTCCAGTAACGGGTCTGATGACCGAAATGCACGCCAGCTTCCAGCATCTGGCGCATGGATGTAGTAGCCATGATTACTCCAATACTTAT
>JBBQDK010000061.1:0-15293 GCA_038319625.1 Gammaproteobacteria bacterium | reverse complement strand
AGCTGAAGTCGCGACGCTGCCCGACGTCTATCTCTACACCGTCGACGAACTGCGCGAAGTAATACAGGTAGGCATCAAGTCGCGCCAGGAGGCCGCGCTTCTGGCGGAAGAGATCATCGACGTGCAAGTCGGCAACTTCATGGGCTGGATACAGTCGCTGGATGCCGTGAGCACCATCCGCGCCTACCGCCAGCAGGCCGAACTATTGCGCGACCAGGCTTGCGAACTGGCGTTCCAGCAGCTTGCCGCCGGCAAACCGCCCGAGGAAATACTCAAGCTGCTGGCCCACACACTCACCAATAAACTGCTGCATACGCCTACCGCGCAACTGCGCCAGGCCGGTATCGCCGGCCGCGCTGACCTGCTCGAGGCGGCGCGTAGGCTATTCGACTTGAATATAAAAGAGGAAAGATAAAAGGGGCGAACCCAAGTCATTCGACTTTTATCTTTCCTCTTTTATCTTTACTCTTCCTTCATGAAACCCTCCATTCACGCCAAACTCGAGAATCTGGCTGAGCGCGCCCATGAAGTCAGCGCGCTCCTGGGTGATGCGCAGATCATCAACGATCAGGAACGTTACCGGGAATTGTCGCGCGAATACGCCAAGCTCATGCCGGTGGTGGCCTGTTTCAACAATTACCGGCAAACGCTCGACGACATCCGCAATGCACAGGACATGCAAAAGGATGTCGATCCGGAAATGCGTGCGCTGGCTGAGGCTGAATTGCGCGATGCCGAGGCGCACCGCGAGCACCTGGAACTGGCGCTACAGAAACTGCTGTTGCCCACCGACCCGCTCGACGACAGCAACATCTTTCTGGAAATCCGCGCCGGCACTGGCGGCGACGAGGCGGCGATCTTCGCCGGCGATCTGTTCCGCATGTACACACGCTATGCCGAACAGCGCCGCTGGCAGATCGAAATCATGAGTGCCAGTGAAGGCGAGCACGGCGGCTACAAGGAAATCATCGCGCGAGTCGTCGGTCAGGGCGCCTACTCGCGCATGAAATTCGAAGCCGGCACGCACCGCGTGCAACGTGTACCTGAAACCGAGGCGCAGGGCCGTATTCACACCTCGGCCTGCACCGTGGCCATCCTGCCGGAAGTCGAGGCCGTCGAGAAGGTCGACATCAATCCCGCCGATCTCAAAACCGATACCTTCCGCGCCAGCGGCGCCGGCGGACAGCACGTCAACAAGACCGATTCGGCGATTCGCATCACCCACCTGCCCACCGGCATCGTGGTCGAGTGCCAGGACGAGCGCTCGCAGCACAAGAACCGTGCCCGCGCCATGTCGCTGCTGGCGGCAAAACTGCTCAATGCCGAACGCGAAAAACACGCCAGTGAACAGGCCCAGTCGCGCCGGCTGCAGGTCGGCAGCGGCGATCGTTCCGAACGCATCCGCACCTACAATTTCCCGCAAGGCCGGCTCACCGATCACCGCATCAATCTGACACTCTACAAACTCGCCGCCATCATGGAAGGTGACCTCGACGACGTCATCGAACCACTGACCAACGAATACCAGGCCGACCAGCTGGCCGAACTGGCTGGATAAGGGTCGATAAAAGCTTTCTATTGGCCAGACAGGTCAGGAAGCGTTATTTCTATCGGACAGTCTCTGAACAGAGCGGGAGGATACTCATGGACAGGCCTCTGACCGATGTAATGATCCGCCCATCAATAATGCTCTATCAGAAGAATCGATTAGGAATAAAGAGAATACCGTGTGCGAGAATGCGGGCGTTCACACCGAATTAGTCGGCATGTGACGACTCAGCGACACAGCTGTTGCGACACCATGCAAGCGCCCGGTCGAACCCATCAGTCCTGCACAAATCTACCTCCGAGTTCTGCCCGGGCCCACAAGCCAGGAGCAGTCGCGTGATAATCTTAAAATCCGAACTGGCTCAGGAATTCCGGCGATATGTCCGCGTTCTTGCGCCCGGCGATGGCGAAGTAGTAGAGCGGTTTGCCTTCGATCGAGAGACGATGCCGGTAGCGCTCGAGATGATAAAGATCGAGATACTCGGAGAAGATCAGTTCGCGCATCATGCGCGAGAAGCCGGAGCTGTCGCTTTTGTTGAGAAATGTCTCCTTGATGTTGAAGGCTACCCAACCCTGACTCTGTATGATGTTGAAGGCCTCGATGAAGGCCTCGGGCGGGATATCACCGAATCCTAGCGCCGCCACGGTGGTCAGGCAATCAAAGGACCACGAAGCGATATTTTCGCGCTGCTCTGCGCCCAGGTTGCAGAAATCCTCTATGTAATAGTCGTCGTAGACACCCGGGCGGTCACGCTCCGTGGCCGCGCAGGCCTCAGGAATGATGTCGACACCAACCAGTCTGGCCAGGCCGTACTTCTTCAGCTCATCGCCCATCATGCCGTTGCCGGCACCCAGATCCAGCACACGCAGTTCGCTGAAGTTTTCGTGCGATTGCGATACCGACGATTCGAGGATGGCCGCTACCTTGACCGGCGACTGACACTTGAGCCGGTCGTAAAACAATTGTTCGTACAAGCCGGGGATCTTGTATATTTCGTTATAGTCATGAAACCGGATTTTACGCCTGTCCTCGCCTTCCAGCAGATGAAAATACACCTCGTCCTGCGCGAGCGCACTCGCTTCCAGCGACGGAAATTGGATTCTATGGTGTTTTTGCATAACTCTCTGTCCTCTTTATATTGCGATTCAATTCTGTTGTGCACCGCGGCGACGCTCTATCTGATGACTGTCAGCCAACCCTCGATGCCACGCATGAGCATTTCGATGGCGAAGGTGCCAATGATCAGCGCAGTCACGCGCCCGGCGACCTCGATGTAGCGGCTCACGAGTTGTTCGTTGCGCTCCCGTACGTAGTCGTACAGGTATTTCAGCAGGATGATGACCACGACACTGGTCAGAACGGCCGCTATCACGGCCATGACGGCATTGACTTGCGTGAGCCGCTTGCCGATCAGGATGCTGGCGCCGATCGTGCCAGGTCCTATCATGACGGGCATGGCGATGGCGCCGGCCAAGTGCTGCGAATCTCCACGCAGTGCCGCAATCGCCGAGTTACCCTCGAATAGGAAACGCAATGCGATCAACAGGAATACGATCCCGCCGAACATCTGGAACGATGCGAATTGCGCCTGCAGGATGTCGCGAAACAGCATGTCACCGAGTAGCGCCGCCACGGCAAATACGAAGGAACTGATGAGACCGGCACGCAGCACCACGCCGCGAAAGATCTCCGGGGGTAGCTTCTCGAACACGTCGATCATGTACACCACTAGCAGGAATGGATTCAGCAGAATAAACAGCAATGCGGAGGATTGAATAAATTCGGACATTTCGCCTCGTTTTTTCCGGGATCGCGAGACCGTACAGGCGCTTTGCGCCACACAGGCGAAGCGCGCATCCGGGGCTGTTCCAACTCACGACGCAGAAACGGATTCCGGCAGTGTAAGCCGAAGGTTCTCCAGACTTTACCGAATATTGCCGGACTGAAGGTCAAATAAACTGCGGGCGGTGCAGACTGCGTTTTCGTAGCTTGAATTGGCCAGAAACAGGGTAGGAGCGTCTGTCATGGACAGCGCCCCGTTCTCATGTATCGAAGTATCATTATAAAGTTATACGACAGACAATCAATAAAAAATTCACCGAGCGCTTCCCGACTAGACATGGAATGCCTTTATTTACAGTGTTTCTGCACAAGGGATCGACTTGCCGCCCACAATGGAAATGGGACGCGTGCGCAGGACAACGGCACATTGCAAGGCGATACACCATATACCAAGGCAGGCATGGAACATCTCATGTGTCCAGTGCCATTCCTGACCATGGGTACGGCAGATACGGTTCATCGTCACCGCGACGCCGACTCTTGTGTATTACTCCCCCAAATCATGAATGATCGTCCAATGGTTCGCAGTCAACACGTCGATTCCTTCCCGGACCACCAGTTCACACGCCACCGATTCACTTCAGCTCTGCGGGTCTTGCAAAAGACCATGTTCATCGAGATCCGGCAACTTGATCGCAGTCCTCATCACGAATGGTTAGCATCATAAGTCCAGCTCCGGAGTCGGCCCAGTCCAGTCGGACGGCATCCAATTGTTGCCTGGTGGTCGCCGAAATCCTTCGCACCGTTCAGCTGCGTCTTGCACCTGCAAGCGCCGAGACTCGCTCATACAAACGATGCCGCTCCTTGGTATCGCCCGGCCGAGTGCCCTCCCAGATCTCCTGCCAGCCGGGGCCAGGAGACTTGTCAGGCGTGACGCCATTGGTTTCGACCAGCAGTAAATCGCAACTGGCTTGCGGATGCTTTTCGAGGCGTCGCGTGTCGAAACCGTCCATATAATCCAGCATGCCGCGCTGCGATTCCCCCAGCCCGACACTGGCGATACAGTCATACCGCAACGGCAAGGCATGACGCAGCGAGACGGCCATGGAGCGATAGCTCTTCGCGTAATCCAGCCATGGCAACCAGAGTGTATTCAGCTGTCCCCAGACCAGCATGATCCCCAGACTCCACGTGGCGATAAGACGCAGGCTGGAATGACGGATCCGTGCCACACCGATCAGCCACAGCGCACTCAATACCAGTGCTGCGACAAACGGCAGAAGCGCGAAATGCGCATGAAAATCCAGCGGCAGGTAGGGCTCGAGCCGGGCGATCTGCGGCGGTGCGCCGGTCATGACCATCCGCGACCAGACCAGCCACCCCCCGGCTGCAAGCATGCCGAACAGCAGGATGTTGAACCAGGATATTGCCGTAACGGCGCGCGCGGGCAGCTCGTCAAACGCGCGCGCTGCCAGAACGGACAATGGCACCAGCACGGACAAGGCGTAGACATCCCGTGCCACCGCCGCGGCATTCAAGACGGCGAGAATGACCAGCACCGCCAGCACGGTGAGTTGTACGGCACTCTGTCTGTAACCCGTACGGCCGAAACGCCAAAGTGCGAACAGCGCCAGCGGCAAGGCCGGCCAGGATTGCCAGGGGATGGTGTGCAGGTAATACCATGGCTCGGTCTTCTCCGCACCGAGTTGCGCAAAGCCCGCGAAGCGGCCGAAATTATTCAACCACAACCATTTTATGAACAGTTCCGGGGAGCGCTGATAAAGCGCAATCGGCCAGATCAGCAGCCAGGGCAAGGCCGCCGTCAGCGCCACCGTGAGACAGCTGACATAACCACGCCGGCGCCAGCTTGTCGATATCGCAGGGAGCAGCAAGGCGGTGATACCGATCATGCCGGGCGCCAACAGGCCCTTGGAAAGAAAACCGATACCGACACCGGTACCGATCAACAGGCCGGCGCTCCCGGTTTTGCGGCGACTGAGCGCAAGACCATAGAAGGCCATGCTGTAGCCGGTCAGCAAGGGCACATCGTTGATCATCTCATGGGCCACGCGTGTCAGCCCCAGACAACCCATCAGTACCAGAACCGCCCGGCGTCCTTGGCCGCGCCCCCACAGTTCGCGGCCGGCCAGGCCGGTGAACATCAGCGTCAAGGCCATGAACATGCCGCTGGCCAGACGCGCCGCATCATGCTCCTGCAGCCACGGCGAGAAGACGTGAGCAAAACCCGCGGCCGTCAGGTAATACAGCGGCGGCTTTTCCATGAACGGCTCACCCGCCAGGGTGGGGACAACCCAGTCACCACTCAAGAGCATGTGATGAATGATGTCGAAGACATAGGTCTCGTCCTGCTTCCAAGGATCATGCCCGAGCAGGCCAGGAACCAGAAACGCCACGCACAGTAATATCAGCAGCGCCAGCGCGATGCTGTTTGAAGCGGGAGTGGGATCACCCGTACGGTGATCGGAAACTACATCTTTAGCCAGCAACATCGGACCCTCTCCGCATCAGTCTCTCGTAACCCGGCTGCCCCCGCTCTATCCGAGCGCGGGGAACCGGTATTGGTCAGTGCCGATGCACAAAGGTTCCACGTTCGTTGTTCCGCAATGCCCGGCACCCACACAGCCCTTCACTGCGCGTCCTGCGGAATCGATGCCTGCGAACGGACCTTGATCAATCCGGACAGCAGAGCCAGGCCCGCCAGCGACCAGACGATTACCGCACCGCTCGGCAGATCGAACAGCGCGGACAAGGCGAGCCCCGACCCGTAACCCGCGATGCCGAGGGAGTAACCCCACCACAGGCGCGCGCGACCTGTGCGCAGTCGCGTGGCCAATGCCGGGATGATCAGCGTGGCGAACACCAGGTACACGCCCACCAGTTGCACTGACGCGGTAACGGTAAGCGCGAACAGCAGATAAAAGCCGACACGACCGAGCCGCGTGCGCAGACCGAACCATAAAGCAATCACCATCGCGTACAACACCGCCACCGGAATCAGATCGCGCGGCAGCACCCAGAGGATCTGCCCGACCAGCAGATCCTTCAGATGCTCACCGCCGTGTGGATTGTCGTTTAACAGCAGCAGCGCCGCGCAGGCCGCCAGCACGAACAGCACCCCGATCAACGCCTCCTGGATATCCGGCCAGCGTTTCTCTGTCCAGGTGAGCAGCAATGCGCCGAGTACGGCGGCACTAGCGGCGGCGACCTGCGTCCGCCAGCCTTGCGCTTCCCAACCGAATGCATACGCTGCGATCACGCCGAGTCCGGCGATCTGCGCGATGGCCAGATCGATGAACACGATGCCACGTGCCAGCACTTGCTGACCGAGTGGCACGTGTGTCGCGACCACCAGCAATCCGGCCATGAACGCCGGGCCGAGTATGCCTATATCGAGTCCGTCGAGGTTCATTGCAGCCCCTTCAGCAGGCGTTGCACGGTGTCGTCGTACAGACCGAACAGATCCTTGGCCTGCGCATCACCGCCCACGGTGAACGGCAGTTCTACGGCCGGGATATGCGCCTGCTGCGATAACCACTCCGAGGGTCGTGCATCCTGATAGGCGGCACGGATCACCATCCGGGCCGGCTGCTGCTTGAGATGTTCGAGCACCTCGGCAAGATAACTGCTGTTGGGCGGAATGCCCGGCTTGGGTTCCAGCACGCCGACTTCAGTCATGCCCAGCCAGTTCTCCAGATAATCCCAGGCCTTGTGCTGAGTGACGATCGCGACGCCTTTGAGCGGCGCGGCCTGCTGTTGCCAACGTTGCAGGGCGGCACCCCAGCGTTGATCGAAATCGCGCTGCCGTGCGGCAAAATACGCCGCGTCGGCCGGATCGAGTTGCGTGAGACGCTTGGCCAGGCCATCGGCGACTCGTGCGATATTGCGCGGATCGGTCTGGATATGCGGATTGCCGAAAGGATGCACATCGCCTTCGGAACGATCGAGTTTGACCGGTACATCCAGCATGCGCACAAAGTCCGACGCGGCGAAGTTGCCGGGTTGACCGGTTTGGATACGGGCGTTGCCGGTCTGGCGCAATAGCAACGGCAGCCAGCCGATTTCCAGTTCCGCGCCGGTGCACACCAGCATGTCGGCGTTGCGGACCTTGGCTATCAGGCTGGGCCTCGCCTGAATCTGATGCGGGTCCTGTAGTGCGTTGGTAGCGGTATACACATCGAGCTTGTCGCCACCGATCTCCTGCGCCAGCGCCCCCCACTCGGGCTCGCATGCAAACACTTTGAGTACGGCGGAGGCCGGTACGGAGGTGACTGACAGCAGCGCCGCGAGCGACGCGGATAACAGAGTTGTGAGTTTGTTGGACATGTCATGATCCTCGTTGAGATTTGCAATCGGCCCTCTCCCGGCCATTCGGGCCACCCTCTCCCGATAGCGGGAGAGGGGATTCAATGCGCCACCAGCCCCCCTCTCCCACGTAAGAGAGAAGGGTTGAGGGAGAGGGAATTATCAGAACTGATGCGCACCGTGCGCACCGATACTCATGATGTATTGGAAAAACCATTGGTTGTCAGTGGTCGGCTGCGACTGGTCATGGTTGTATTGCAGGCGGAAGCGGCTGAACTCGCTATTGGAAAAATCCACCATGACACTGTCGCGCTTCGGCGTATGGTTTTTGGGATCGAGAACGGTATTCGTGAAGGCCGCGCCCGGATTGCCTGCCGTCAACCAATCATGTCGCACGCCAACGCGCCAGCGCGGCATGAACTGATAGATGCCTTGCAGATACGCGCCGCGTTGCACGCCGTCATAAGGCGCTGCCGACAGGCCACTCGGAGTAAATGAACCGTTCTCCGCTCGTCGCAGATACTCGCCTTGCAGCTTGAAATTGGTATAGACAGGGTTGCCGTTCGGCGCCCACTTCCAGACAAAATCCGCGACGCTTATCGTGCTGTCGCCGGTGAATGTATCCGCAGGAGAGAGGTCGCCCGTCTCACGGTTGTTCGCCTGGGTACGCAGTTGTGACAGGCCGGCGCCCCAGCTGTTACTGATGCCGACATCACCGCCCACGTGCACGAAAGCGCTGCGCGCGCCGGGGCCGTTACCGGACGGATTGCCGCCCGGGAAGGTATCACCGCGTAGCAGTTCGCCGCCTAACTCCAGGAAGGTGTCGGTCGGCGCGAGCCAGCGTACCTGCACGCCATCGTCGGCATACTGATTATTCAGCAGCGCCTGATAGGCGAGTGGCTGATCGACGAAATCCCAGACATGGGAATGCTGTTCGTTGAGATAACCTATACCGGAGAAAAAACGCCCCGCCTTGACGGTCAGGCTGGCCGGCATTTCCAGCGTCTGGAAAAACGCCTGCTCGACACTGGCACCCCCTTCAGGCTGCAGGGATATCTGGATTTCGCTGTAGAACTTGTCATCGACATTGGCGCTCATGGCCAGTTCCGATTCGCCCAATGAAGGGCCGCGTTTGCCCGGATTCGCATCCGGTGTCAAGGCAAACCCCGGGATCGCATATTGCGTCGGGTCATGCGCGAACTTTCCGTAGGTTCCGTCCAGAATCACACTGACCTGCGGATTGAATGCCGTTCCCGCAGCGGTGGTCGCCGTTGCCACTGGCGCTGGCGACGCACTCGCCGCGGTCTGCGCGGCAGCGGCGTCCGCTTGCGCGGCCTTGGCACTGGCTTCGGCTGCTTGCACACGCACTTCCAATGTATGCAAGCGCTGTTCGTAATCGACTTTGAGTTGTTCTATTTCCCGATGCAGCTGCGCCATATCGGTTTTGTCGGCCGCCGAGGTCAACGGCGCGGCCAGCGTCAGCGTACAGGCCATGAAGACACGTTTCATACCTTCTCCTCACGAGAGATGGCGGCGCCGCTGTTAGTGCGGTGCCGCAAGAGTGCTTGGGATAGACCGCGCGCAGCGGATGCTGTGCGCGGTGTCGGCTACTGGCGTGAGGAGAACCGCGGAGGAGCGCGCGCGCCGCGCAGCACATGCGCACGGTGCGGCAACAGGAGGGTGATTTTCGTTAGGGTTAACAGCAGATAAATGCAGGCGACAGCTGCAACGAAGACGATCGCGGGTATCGGCGCGTGGCCAATATGATCGGCTGCCACGCACAACGCGCAGTGCGTTCCACCATCGCCCAGGACATGCTCGAACTGGTGCACGAACAGACCGACCTGCACGAGCAGCAGCAATCCCAGCAGCAACAGCTGCGGGAGGCGGCGACGCAAGGAGGACTGCTTCATGTCAATATGCCCGATCCGTTGTTACAATGGTTGTGTTGCCGCTACGCACGGGAAGGGAAGGGAACATTACTGCCCGGGGTCGCCCGATGCAAGCACACTCAGATCGCCTGCCCACACGCCATGCCCACAACCAACCGCACCGACCTGACCGATCAGCCCCTGGCCGATGCACTGCGACTGGCGCAACTGTTGCTGGGTATGCATGGTACCGCGGCGCGAAGTGAAGCCGAGATCCTGCTGGCCGCTGTGCTCGGTTGCGCGCGCAGCCACCTGTACGCTCATTCCAACCAGACATTGACCGCCACACAAGCAGTAAAGTTCCAGACACTCATAAAGCGTCGCGCGGCGGGCGAACCGGTCGCCTACTTGATCGGCATGCGTGAGTTCTGGTCACTGGAACTGACTGTTAGCGAAGGTACCTTGATTCCGCGCCCGGACACCGAATTGCTGGTGGAGCGCGCCCTGCTCTGCATTCCAAAAGACGCGGCACTGCGCATCGCGGATCTTGGCACCGGCAGCGGCGCCATCGCACTGGCCATTAAGCATGAGCGGCCGCGCTGTCACGTGATCGCGACCGACATTTCCGAGGCGGCGCTGAGCGTGGCACGTGGCAACGCCTCACGGCTTGGTCTCGACACGGTCGATTTCCGTTGCGGAGATTGGTGTACTGCGCTGGCAGGCACGCGCTGTGCTGTCATTATCTCCAATCCACCCTACATTCCCGACGGCGACCCGCATCTTGCCGCGGGCGATGTGCGTTTTGAACCGCGCACCGCGCTGACCCCTGGGCCCGAAGGGCTTGAAGCCATACGCCTGATTGCCGCACAGGCGCACGTGCATCTCTACAGCGGCGGCTGGCTGCTGCTCGAGCACGGCTACGATCAATCCGCCGCCGTGATGGGCCTGCTACAGGACCAAGGCTACCGCGAAATTACTGCCCATACAGACTTATCCGGTCACAATCGAGTCGTGCAAGGCCGGAAGTGATGCATCGCCAGGCCGCGGCCATTGATTATTTCCCGCGAAGGGCTAGCATAGCCCTATGGAAAGTGTGGCTCCCGAACTGATCAAACACCGCGAGATCTGCTTCTCTAGACTGCATCCCGATCCGCATCAGGCGCAGACCGTGATGCTACTGCTCAGCGATATCGACGGTATTATCAGCGTGCACCTCGCCGACGAGGCGCGCGTTCAGGTCAGCTATAATCTGTCGCGCCTGACACGCAGGATCATCGAGGACGCACTGATCGAACTCGGCTTCCACCTCGACAACAGTCTGTTAAACAAACTTCTGCGTGCCCTGCACTACTACTCCGAAGAAACGCAATGCGCCAACCTCGGCTGCCAACGCGGCAATAGCAACCACACCCTTGATGTCTTCATCCAGCGCTATCAATTGCTGCCGCATGGCTGCCGTGATAACCGGCCGGAACACTGGCGGCGGTATTTGTGATGAGGCAGATAAAAGGGGAAAGATAAAAGCCAACCCCTCGGCAGTGCCATTCCTTTTTCCCCTTTACCCTTTCCCCGTTACTCTTTACCCTGACTCACATGAACGACGACGAACTGCTGCGCTACAGCCGTCAGATCCTGTTGCCGCAGGTCGGCATCGAAGGCCAGAAACGGCTGCAGGCAGCGCGTGCGCTAATCATCGGCCTGGGCGGACTGGGTTCGCCAGTGGCCATGTATCTGGCCGCCGCCGGCGTCGGCACGCTGGCTATCGCCGATCATGACCGCGTCGACCTGTCCAACCTGCAACGCCAGATCGTGCACCGCAACGCCGACATCGGCCGACCCAAGGCGGACTCAGCACGCGATGCCCTGCAGGCCTTGAATCCCGGCACCACTGTCATCAGCCTTGATGCCCGGCTTGACGGCGCATATCTCGACGAGCAAGTCGCCCTGGCCGACGTGGTACTCGATTGCAGCGACAACTTCGCCACCCGCTTTGCCGTGAACGCGGCCTGCGTGCGCACCGGTACACCGCTGGTCTCGGGTGCCGCGATACGCCTGGAAGGTCAGGTCGCTGTATTTCGTCCCGATCGGCCCGACAGCCCCTGTTACCGCTGCTTATATAAGGATGAGGACGAACTCGCCGAGACCTGCACTCAGACCGGCGTGCTCGCGCCCCTGGTCGGGGTGATCGGCAGCCTGCAGGCATTGGAGGCCCTGAAGGTGCTGCTCGATCTCGGCACCACGCTGACCGGGCGGCTGCTGTTGTTCGATGCCGAGCACCTGGAATGGCGCACGCTGATCCTGCGCAAGGATCCTGCCTGCCCGGTGTGCGCACAATGAAACCGCGTCACGGCTTGCGTGCCGCTCATCCCACCCTGATGATTGATTGAGACACATGCCGAACGTTACCTTGCCACGTCCTTTGGTGAATACCATGCTGCACCATGCGCAACTGGCGCCGGGCAGTGAGGTGTGCGGTCTGATCGGTGCGCGTGACGGTGTACCGACCCGCTGTTATCCGGTAGCGAACGTCGCCGCTGAACCCGGGCATTTGTTCCGCATGGACCCGCGCGGTCAGATCGATGCCATGCGCACGATGCGTGAGCACGGCGAGAACCTGTTCGCCATCTACCATTCACACCCCGCCAGTCCGCCCGCACCTTCTAACATCGACCTGAAGGAGGCCGGCTACCCCGAGGCGCTGTACCTGATCATTTCACTCGACACCAAGGGCGTGCTGGAAATGCGCGGCTGGCGGCTGACACCACAATTGGAAGAAGTTGCGCTGGAGATTTCGTGAAAAAAATGAATTTTAACCACCAAGGATGCCAAGAATAAAAATAAGGGAACATCTGATTTATTCACATTTAGCCGCAGAGGCGTAGCGGACACAGAGGAAAACCAATGGAATTCAACAAGAACAAAACTCTGCTTTCTCTGCGCCTCTGCGGCAAATACAATTAAGAGCATCCTTAAATCAGACTTGCCCGGATGTAACATGTTTTCTTGGCGTCATTGGCGGTTCAAAAATTCAGTGCCGCGTCTTCGGCACCGACGGCGCCAGCGCCGCCGCGAACAGGCGCTCGGCGTCGACCGTATCGAACTCGTAGTGCTGATTGCAGAACTCGCAGTCCACGCTGATCACACCTTCATCGCGCAGAATACTCTGAACTTCGTCGTAGCCCAGACCACGCAGTACCGTCTCGATGCGCTCGTGCGAACAGCTGCAGCGGAAACTCACCGGCAAACTCTCGAACAGTCGTATATCTTCTTCGTGATAGAGGCGATGCAGCAGTTGCTGCGCCGACAACTCCAGCAGCTCCGCGTCGCGCAAGGTGCTGGCCAAATGTACCGCGCGTTGCCAGGCATCAGGGTCTTCGTCGGTGCCGGGCAGCGCCTGCAGCAACAGACCGGCGGCCTGTTGCTCGTCCACCGCCAGCCAGAGACGCGTAGCGAGTTGCTCGGACTCGGCGAAATAACTTCCCAGCGCGGCAGCCAGATTCTCGCCCTTGATTTCAACAATGCCCTGATAACGTTCGCGGCTTTGTTCGGGGTCTATGGTGATCACCAATTGTGCGGCCCCGAACAGGGTCTGCATAGGTGCAGCCTCGACATCGGGACGGCTGTGCGCCAGTCCGCGCAGCGTGCGGCCACTGGTCGCCTGCACCACCAGCATGGATACCGGTCCATCGCCGCGCACTTGCAAGGTTAGTGTGCCCTGCATCTTGAGCGTGGCGATCAACAGTGCCGCCGCGGCCATTGCCTGACCGAGCAGATCGCGCACCGGCGGCGGATAGCTGTGTCGCTCCAGTATGGCGCGCCAAGTGGCATCCAGATGCACCATCTGGCCACGGACCTGTGAATTCTCGAAGACGAAGCGGCGCAGGGAATCACGATCGATCATGGGGCCAGTTTAACGGGTACGGTCATCCCGCAAAAGAGGAGACTGAAGCGTATGAACTTCCGACATTTTTTATTTCAGTCTATATTCATTTAATGAGCTATCGCATCCGCCGAAGCAACGATGCTTGTGTGCGCGATTTCCCGAAGCCTGGAGGCTTTCCATGCGCTATGAACTGTTTTACTGGCCTTCGATTCAAGGTCGCGGCGAATTTGTCCGGCTGGCACTCGAGGCGGCGCGCGCCGATTACGTGGACGTGGCGCGCGAATCGCGACGTGGCATGGGCGTCGCCGCGATGCTAAGCCTGATGGAGGGACCCACAATTGAACGACCGCCGTTCGCGCCGCCGTTTCTGCACGCCGGGAAACGGGTGATCGCACAGACCGCGAACATTTTGCAGTATCTGGGTCCGCGTCTGGGCCTGACACCCAAGGCTGAAGCGGCCCGACTGTGGGCGCATCAATTGCAGCTTACGGTCGAAGACCTCGTGGCAGATGTTCACCAGACTCATCACCCGATCGCGAGCAGCCTTTATTATCGTCAGCAGAAACCCGAAGCGCGGCGGCGCGCGAAGCATTTCGCGAAGCAACGTGCCCCCGAGTTACTGCACTATTTCGAGCGTGTGCTGCAAGGCAATCCAGCCAGTAGAGACGCGATGGTCGGGCGTCGCCTGTCGTATGTGGACCTGTCGATGTTTCAGGTCATCGCCGGTCTGCGTTACGCCTTTCCTAAATTGATGGTACGGCTGGAACCGACGCTGCCCGGACTGGTTACGCTGCATGACCGAATCGCGCAGCGCCCGGCCATCGCCGCTTACCTTGATTCCGAACGACGCCTCCCGTTCAACGAGGACGGCATATTCCGACATTATCCGGAGCTGGATAATTGATAATTGGCTCTTCCGCAGAATTTGTGGGTCAACTGCAATCAAGACTCCTCTCCCTCAGGGAGAGGGAATTATCACTATGTGATTATTGAGCATTACCAATTCAGCTGACACTAACACGCCCCTCTCCCTGTCCCTCTCCCCGCGAGCGGGGAGAGGGCCGGGGAGAGGGTGGGGGATGTTTCGGCATCGATGAAACCATGTAATGCGATTATGTAATACTCAATAAGTAAGGCCTGATTTATTCACCGAATCATAATGGAGAGGGTGATGAGGTGGCTGGCAGAGGATTCAAACCGGCATTGCTTTGGTTGCGACCTACACGGTCTTCACTTCAGCCACCCAGCTTCTTCTTCAACAACTCATTCACCTGTCCCGGGTTGGCCTTGCCCTGACTCATTTTCATGACCTGTCCGACGAAAAAACCGAACAGTTTGTCCTGACCGGCACGGTATTGCTCCAGCTGTTTCGGGTTGGCGACGATGACCGTATCGATAACCTTCTCGATAGCACCGCTATCAGTGATCTGCTTCAAACCCTTGTTGTCGATCACGGTATCGGCATCGCCCTCGCCGGTCCACATGGCTTCGAAGACTTCCTTGGCAATCTTGCCAGAGATGGTGTTATCGCTGATGCGTTTGAGCAGACCGGCCAGTGCGGTGCTGTCGACGGGGCTGGCGGCGATGTCCAGATTCGAACGGTTGAGTGCGCCGGACAACTCGCCCATCACCCAGTTGGCGCACAGCTTGGGTTCACTCCCCGAGGCCTTGACTACGGCCTCGTAGTAGTTCGCCATCTCGCGCGAGGCGGTGAGCACGGCGGCATCGTACGTCGACAACTTGTGCTCATCGATGAAGCGCTGCTTCTTGGCATCGGGCAGTTCCGGCAAGGTGGTGCGCACCGTTTCGATAAAGTCCGTGGTGATTTCCAGCGGCAGCAGATCGGGGTCGGGGAAGTAACGATAGTCGTTGGCTTCTTCCTTGG
>JBBQDK010000060.1:0-15342 GCA_038319625.1 Gammaproteobacteria bacterium | reverse complement strand
ACACGGTTTCAGGGATTTCCCCCTTAAGCGTATCGACGCCGACACCGCTCAGGAAAGCCTGGCCCAATCCGCCGATCCCGGCGTTGAACGGACCAGCACTGAACGACAGACTGTAGGCATACACCAGCCAGAGCACCGACACCAGACAGGTGATCGCGAAGCACTGCATGAGTACCGACAACACATTCTTGGTGCGCACCAGGCCCGCATAGAACAACGCCAGCCCCGGAATGGTCATGAACAGCACCAGTGCCGTCGAAGTCAGCATCCAGGCGGTATTGGCCATGTTCAAGGCCGGCTGCTGCTGTTGCTGCGCCATTGCCGACAGCGGCAGGACCGCGAGTGGCAGAACCAGCAGACGGGACAGGGCATTGGCGATACGCTTCATGGACATTCTCCGGGCTGATCAGAAGGCCCGCGGACCGGCTTCACCGGCGCGCAGACGGATAAGATGCTGCAATTCACTGTTGAAAAAATCTTGCCGTCACCACTGAGCCCAGTTCTGGCGGTGGCGACAATCGCTTCGTTTATGCGTTCCGCCAGGGTAGTGCGGATTGCGACCTCGATTTTCAATCTGGGGATAAAGTTCACGCTGTATCATTACCTGACACCGGTGCCTCACGACCCTGCTGGCGGCCGTAGCCCTGCACTTCGGTCACCGTCATGCCGCGCATGTCGCCGTCTCCCAGTATGGCGCGTACCGTGTCCAGCCGGGTCGGGTTGAGATTGCATTGATTGGTTTAATTGCCATTTATTTATTGTTCGGTGACACGGCTGCCGCCCAGTCCCTCCCGTTTTGGGCCGGGCAACCGTGCGGAGCATGTCCACCCCGGAATTGCCCATCGGATCTGCCGGGGATGAGGCCGGGATTGGCGCCGGTTGCTCAAGCAACAGGCGCGTAGAATACCCTTTTTTGCGTGTATCGCAACAATGTCAGGCATCGTTTTCGTGCGTTCGGGAATGGTTCCGGTGCAAGCAGTACCGGTGCTACTTGAGACGATGAGGTAAAAAAAACGGGCACAGGGACCAAGGTCCTTGCGCCCGCGTCCAGAACTGGACTGCAAACAGCGTGAGGTACGCGGCTTAGCCGACGGCGGTTTTCAATACCGCGGCTTCCGCCGCGGGCGCCGCTTCCTTCTGCACGGCCTCCTTCGGATACACACTCTCGGTCTCGAACGGCCAATCGCGTATCCCGCCTTCGAGCGACAGCACATCGAAATTGTTCTGACTCAGTTTCATGCAGGCCACCGCGCTACGGCCGCCGCCATGGCAATAAACGATGTAGCGCTGATCGGGATCAAGTTCGGCGATGCGGTCCCGCAGCTCGAACAAGGGCATTAGTATCGCCCCTTGAATATGGTATTCGTCGTACTCTTCGGGATAGCGTACATCAATGATCTTGTAACCGCTTTCCAGCATGGTCCGTGCGATCTTGTGATTGACGGTCTTGATCAGCTGCTTGCTGATCAGCCATTCGAAGTCACTCTTGTCGAGCACCAGCAAGCTGGCCTCCTCGATGATGCGCACGGTTTCGCAACGGCTCTGTCCGGAAATAAGCGCTTCGCAACCGAAGGCATCGCCTGCGCAAAGCTCGGCCATTTTGTGCTGGTTGTCATCATAGACACCACGTTGCCAGACCTCGGCGCGACCGGAAATCATGATGTAGAAGGCATCGCCGTCATCGCCCTGACGGATGACGTCCTGGCCTACCGGTACGACGATCTCTTTCATACGCTGGAAAGCCATCTCTACACATTCCAGCGGCAAACGCCGGAATACAAGTGAATTGCGGATTTTTTCCATGCGGCCATACAGTTCGTGATCGCGATCTTCCGCCATGTGGACGACCTCGTCCCAGGCAATCAGCTTGTCGAGCATCTCACGGTCGGCATGACAGATGATCGCATCCGCGGTCGCCACCAGCGTGGACGTATTGGGCGCGGCCGGCAGTACGACGGGGCGTTTACGGGTTTCGTTCGGCCCGACGATGGACTTGATGACGCCGGTCTGGATTACTTCGAGGCTGCCTTCGATTACAAACAGATAGTCATTGCTGTCACCGCCTCTGATCTGGAAAATCTCTCCTTTGCGCATTTCGATAAAACGCACAATATTGGTTACTTCAGTGACGCGTTCCGCCGACAACAGATTGAAGGGCATGTAATTGCGGGTAAGGTTTTGAACTACCTTATCTAATTTAATGCTTTTCATTCGGAGACCTCCTGAGAGGGTGTTCAGTTACGGAGTAGAGTGGTTTGCAGCCGATTTTTCGGAGACAGTTCGCTTATCGGCACGACTGGCTGTGTCTTGAGGATGTGGCAAGGTAAGGACGCGCAAGCGTCGCTGGATAACGCGGGGCAGGAAAAACATACCGGAACGGGTCGCGGACCCGGCCATCGGGGCAGTACTCGGATGGGGCAGGTTCGGGCGTCAGCTGTCGCTGCTGGTCTTCTTACTGGACTTACCGATAGAGCCGATCGGAATAACGACATCCTCGGCCGGCTTGCGTTCGTCGGTAAAATGAGGGCGTTTGCTCATCGGACGACCGGCACCTTCGGTCAGCTCTTTCTCGCGCTCACTGATGAGCATCAGACAGTTGCGCAACTGATCGACGGTGCTTTCGGACAAGGGATGGATCATCCCGGGCTGAGTGGCGGTATCTTTGATAACACCGGTCAAGGTTTGTTTCACCGTGCGGAGGATAAGTTCCTCTTTGCTGGGTTCATGCTGACTCATATTCATATGCTCCTGCCACCGCGTGTGCCGTGACAACGGATGTGTTGAAAATTAATACTGGAGGACCGGGCAATCAGACGATACAGTCGCGGCACAGTACCTTGATGAGTTGATCCTCCAACTTGATTCGGTCCGCCAAGGCCATCCCCAACTCGGACAGGTCGCCCGACAGATTGCGCAGATTGTCGGAATGCACTTCGCAATCATACTTGTCATTAAAATCGACGATGGCCTCGGTAAGTTCCGAGATACGCGGATAGATGCGCTCGGCGATATCGAGAACTTCAGTGCGTCGCTCGGTCTTTTCCTCGACATGACGGTAAAGTTGAAAATGAGCCCGCGCCGTGTAATCGATCAACGACTGACAAAAGCGCTGCAACAGATCGAAGATCGCGTCGGTATTGCTGCCGTTGGGCTGCAACTCACCCAGCCGACTGTACAGTGACAACGTGTCCTTGCGCGCGCTTACCATGGCCTTGATCAGGTCGCGCGAGCGATTGCGCCGCTCAGGAACGTGGTTGGAACCGTGTGTATCGGTGGATAGCATGCATAGCCTCAACTGATTCAGATTATTATGAGGCTATCATACCAGTGTCGCCCCCCGCTTAGCCACTTCACCTGCGACCGGCCGCACCTTGTCCGCCACCGTCTTGGCCAGAGAGCGTGCTGTACCGATGTCCCTGCCCGGTGCCAGGGCCACGCCCATGCGCCGACGCACAAAGGCCTCCGGCTTGCCGAACAGACGCACTTCGGCGCCTTCAACCTGCAAGGCATCTGCTACCCCCTCGAAAGCGATGCCTTGAGCGTCGATGCCCCCGTAGATGACCACGCTGGCCCCTGGATTGCGCAGCGTCGTGGCGACTGGCAGTCCGAGAATGGCACGGGCGTGCAGCTCGAATTCGTTTTGCGCCTGCGTGATCATGGTCACCATACCGGTGTCGTGCGGCCGTGGGCTGACCTCGCTGAACCATACCTGATCGCCTTTCACGAACATCTCGACGCCGAAAATACCGCGCCCACCCAGCTTGTCGGTGACCAAACCGGCAATCTCTTGTGCGCGTTTCAACGCCTTGACGCTCATGGGTTGAGGCTGCCAGCTCTCCACATAGTCACCCTTCACCTGGATGTGACCGATGGGTTCACAAAACGATGTTTCGATCCGGCCCGATGCACCCACGGCACGTACCGTCAACAATGTAATCTCGTAATCAAAGCGGATCATCTCCTCGACGATGACGCGCGCGCGGTTGACCCGTGCGCCGCTCAGGGCGTAGTCCCAAGCCTTGGCGATGTCTTCCGGCCCAGCAATCGTCGACTGACCTTTGCCCGACGATGACATCACCGGCTTGACGATGCACGGGTAACCGACACCGCCATCGATAGCCACTTGCAGTTGATTGAGGCTTTCCACAAATGCGTAACGTGAGGTCGGCAGGCCCAGTTCTTCGGCGGCGAGGTGTCGGATGCCTTCGCGGTTCAAGGTCAGTTGCGCGGCACGTGCCGTGGGGATGACCTCGGCCAGTCCGTCTCGCTCGATCTCGACCAGCGCATCGGTGGCGATGGCCTCGATCTCCGGCACGATCAGGTGCGGCCGTTCCAGCTCGACCAGGGCACGCAAGGCAGCGCCATCCGTCATGTCGATGACATGGGCGCGATGCGCGACCTGATGGCCGGGCGCATTGGTATAGCGATCCACCGCGATCACCTCCACGCCCCAGCGTTGCAAGGCGATGATGACCTCTTTGCCGAGTTCGCCCGCGCCGAGCAGCATGACGCGCGTGGCGCTCGGACTCAGGGGCGTGCCGATTCTCATTGCCGTGCTCCAGCATAAAAATTCGGATACTATCATGAGCCCGAGTATGGCGGGATGCACAGCCCGGGCACCGCCCCGTACAGATGAGCTTATGACCACTAACGATGATGCCCTGCCCGATGCCCTGCTGCTGATCACTGCCGGTTGTGCGCACTGCCCTGTGGTACTCGATGGCTTGACACGCCTGCTCAAGGAAGCCGCCATCGGCCGATTGGAAATTGTCAATGTCGCCGCCCATCCGGACTACGCCGAACAGCGTGGCGTGCGTTCGGTGCCCTGGACTCAGCTCGGCGATTTCGAACTGGAAGGCGCGCTGAATCTGGATGAACTGCGCCACTGGGCGCTGCTGGCGCGCACACCGACAGGCATGGCGGCGTATTTCGAACATCTGCTCGGCAGCGGTCAGCTGTCACGTTGTGCGGGCATGATCCGCACCCACCCCGAACGCTTCACCGCCCTGTTGACTTTGCTGGCCGATCCCGATACGTCGCTCAATGTGCGCATCGGCGTCAGCGCCGTGTTCGAGGAACTGCAGGACAGTGGCCTGATCGCCGGTGCCGCAGCGCAACTCGGCGCACTGACAAGACATGACATCCCCGCCGTGCGCGCTGATGCCTGTCATGCCCTGGCCTTCACCAGCACCGCACTGGCCGAGCCTTATCTGCATGACTGCCTGACGGACAGCGACGTGGTCGTGCGCGAAATCGCGGCAGAGTCGCTGGCGACATTGCAGCAGGCGCAACCGTGACGAATGGTGGCGCAGGGATGACGTCAGGCGAGCTGCATTTCCACCACTTGCAGCGTGGTCATAACAGTGTCTGCCGCACCCGTTTGGCGATTTCATCGCCGCAGCACAGCGGTTATACTTGCCACTGGCTTCACCACAGGATTTACCCATGCCGTATTTCGTTTATAAAATACTTCCCGGCAAACGCCTGGAACTGGTGAATCAACACGACAGTTATCAGGATGCCCGTGCGCAAGCGCGCGATATGCGTGCGGCCATCACCGCAGAGGACGACTACGGGGTGCGTGTCATCCTTGCCAATCATCCCTCTGAAGCCGAGCGCCTGATTACGACGGAAAGGCCGGCGCAGCTCACGGGCGAGGATTGAGTCCCGCCAGCCGGCGTTCCAGCGCGCTGGAAAAATCCAGAATGTGGCGGGTGTTAGCGCCAAAATCACCCCGCCCGACCCGTGATTGAGAGGCCATCAGCAGACGGCAGCCGCCGCTTGTCGGCTCAACGATCAGATTGAAATCATCCTTGAATTTCCAGAGCCGGGTCACCACCACGGCATGCAGTCGCAGTGCTCTGCTGTCCTGCGCCTGCAGCGACCAGCCCAAGTCCGCCAGAGTCGCACGCGCGGCCGCATACAGTTGCTGTGGCGGCATTCCATACTGACGCGGCCGCAGTTCCGGATAAATGCTGTTGTCGCGGGTTTCGGCGCGGTGCGAGGTCAGGTAGGTCTTCAAGCGCACCGTCAGACCTGGCGGCGTGGTCAAGGGCGGATGATTGATGGCGATGCCCGCCGCCAGCAGCAGCAAAGCCATGACCAGTAGGCCCAGCAGAACGCGCAGTATCAATAACACTAATCACCTCTTCGGTCGGGCAACAGACGCCCGGTCCGGGCCTCATGATACAGACGGCTTGTTCATGACGACACTGCGGGGCACACTAGGGATGCGGCTGAATTGCCGCACCCGGCCATTGCCCCTGGCAAGCCCACACATCAAGAGAGTACTGTGGACGAAGATGAATTCAAAACCACGTACCTGCGCCTGAACAGCCGGGTCTGCCCCTTCGAGAAGGTGATCCTGTCGCGCCAGTGCGATTGTTCCCGTGCCATGCGTATCTTCATCGGCGAACGCCAGGCCGTGGGTTGTGATGCCGATGGCCCGAATCAGCAATGTCTGGCACTGCTGAAGCTGTTGCGCAGCAATGCCAGTTTCGCCCTGAAGCTCACCTCTACCTCCATCTCCACGCGAATACCCCACGCCAAGGAAATGAAGCTGCAGGCCGGCGGCCTGTTCGGTCTGCAACGCGCGTTGCAACCGGACTATGCGACCTCTTCCCAGATCGACGATATTTACGGGCTGATCAATCTGGCCAAAACCACCTATGGCGAACTCGCCGAACTGCCTTATACCGAGATCGTACAGTCGATAGCCGCCTACCAGGGACGGCGCAGTGGTGGTCGTCGCGGGGAGTGACACACTCCAATGACCGCACCGTCGGCAACCACTGCAGTCAGACCTGTGCTTCGATAATCCCGCGCACAAAGTGCTCAGGCTGGTAGCCACTGAATCGCGCCACCTCATCGCCCTTGCAGATCAACAGCACCGTCGGGAAACCGCGCAGCCGATAGCGTCCTGCCAGTTTCATGTTGTCATCGGCATCCACTTCGACCTTTACCAGCATCAACCGCCCGGCGTACTCATGAGCCAGCTTTTCAAGCAAGGGCGTCAAGGCACGGCAAGGGGGACACCATTCCGCCCAGAAATCGACCAGCACCAGGATTTGCTGCGAGGCATCCAGTACTTTCGCGGCGAAATCCAGTTCGCCGGCATCGATGATGTTTTCAGCAGATGCGCGCATGTTGGCTCCAATCACGAAAGGCTGTGAATTCTGGCGATCTGCAGCATCTTTGGCAAGCTGCTGAACCGCTTGACGGCATTAGTTCAAGCCACCTTGAGAAATATTATTATCTCCGACTAAAGGAATAGTGAGCAACGCCGTTAAGTTGCGCGTGTCTGTTTACTTGGAGGGTTACATCATGGCAACAAAGAAAGCATCGGTAAAGAAAAAGGCAGCAGCCCCGAAAAAGGCCGCCGCCAAGAAGAAGGCAGCGGCTCCGAAAAAGAAGAAAGTCGCCAAGAAAAAGAAGAAAGTCGCCAAGAAAAAGAAGTAAGGGGGAGGACTCCCTGTCTGCCGGCGGGAGCGATCAGACCGGCAGATATTTTGTACACCCACGGACGGGATATGGCAGGACAAGGAAGTCCGCACCTTTTCCAGCCCCGTCCCCATCACTACCCTACTTGTGGATCGCCACGGGCGCCACGAATGGTAACTGCGGCTCTCCCGCAATTGAGTGAAACGGTTCCGGCCGCAATTTAGAGGCTCCTGATATATCTGACGCCATTGACGGCTCTGGCAATCAATTTGCCTGTTCAACTCTTTTTTCTACCTGACCCCCAGACATTGGCACGGGTGATCTTCCAGCAACTGTGTATCTTCGGGTCGCGGGCAAAATCTTCGGGGATGGTCTGGCGTGTAATATCTTCCAGGTCAAGGCCTGCCAGGGCGGCGCTGTCCAGCGTGAAACCGCGTCGGTTGCAGGCGAACAGCAGTATCCCGTTTGTCTCCAGCAGTGCGCCGGCCGCGCGGATCAGGGCGACGTGATCGCGTTGCACATCAAAGCTTCCATCCATCTTCTTTGAATTGGAAAAGGTGGGCGGATCGAGAAAGATCAGCCCATAGCGCTCGCGCCGACCTTGCAACCAGGCCAGGCAATCGGCCTGAATAAATTCATGTTGTCGATCACTGTAGCCGTTCAGCGCCAGATTGCGTCGCGCCCATTCCAGATAAACGGCGGACATGTCCACGGTGGTCGTGGCCACCGCATCACCGAGCGCGGCATAGACGGACGCCGTTCCCGTGTAGGCGAACAGGTTGAGAAAACGCCGGCCGCGGGCCAGTTCCTTGATCAAGGCACGAATCGGTCGTGCGTCGAGGAACAGGCCGGTATCGAGATAGTCCGTGAAATTGACCTGGAAACGTGCCGGACCCTCGCGCACCACCTGGAAATTCCGCTCCTCGCCGTGTCGATCGTATTGGGCACTACCGCGCTGGCGCCGGCGTACTTTCAGTATTACCTGCCGTGCCGGCACCTCCAGGACCTCGGGAATGACCGCGAGCACTTCGTCACGACGTTGCCGCACGATTTCCGGCTCGATATTGAGCGGCGCCTCGTATTCCTGCACCTGCACCCAGTCCTCATAGCGGTCGACGGCGAAGGCGTACTCGGGCAGATCGGCATCGTAGACTCGGTAGCAGTACACTTCCGAACGTCGCGCCCAGCGCGCCAGATGCCGGGCGTTCTTGCGCAGACGATTGGCGAACATAGTAGCGCCTTCGCTCAGCACCACCGGTGCCGCCGGACGCCGCGCTACCTGACCCGGTGAGCTGTATTTCAGATATTTGCCTGGATCTATTGCAAAGGTCAGCAACTGACATGGCAATGCACCGTTGAAAAAAGCATAGCGACGCCGTGCCCGCAGACCGAGTTGCATGCCGAGCGGTGGATTGCCGGTAAACACTGCCGCCTTCCAGCCCTGGAAGTGCTCCTTGAGACAACCGCCGAGGGCGCTGTACAAGGGTGCAAGTTCATCGATTTCGCCAAGGCGCTCGCCATACGGCGGATTGACGACCAGCAGCCCGGTCGTGTCGCGCGGGCTCAATGGCGCGCAGTCGGCTAGCTCTCGACGTTCGATATGCACGTGAGCCTGCAGGCCGGCGCGCACAATATTGGCCTGCGCGGCACGCACCGCTGCCGGATTGGCATCGTAGCCGGTGATGGAAGGCAGCCGTTTCAGTCCGGCGGTGCGGCGCCGCTCGGCTTCCTCGCGTAGCACCTGCCATGTGTCCGCATCGTGTTGCTGCCATCCCAGAAAGCCGAAATAGCCGCGTAACAGCCCGGGGGCGCTGTCCGCGGCAAGCAGCGCGGCTTCGATAGGTAAGGTGCCGGAACCGCACATCGGGTCGAGCAAGGCAGCGCCGTCGCGCGCCATCGCGGGCCAGCCGGCGCGCAGCAAAATCGCGGCGGCGAGGTTCTCCTTCAACGGCGCCTCCACGCTCTGCTCGCGATACCCGCGCCGGTGCAGGCTGGTACCGGACAGATCGATGCTGACCTTCGCCTGGTCACGACGCAAATAGACATTGATGCGCACATCGGGCTGATCCGTATCAACCGAGGGTCGCTCGCCATGCCGCTCGCGCAGCTGATCGACAATCGCATCCTTGACCTTGAGTGCAGCGTAATGGCTGTGGGTGATCCGGGAATCACTGAGATTGCAATCCACGGCGAGGGTACCGTCCGCCGCCAGATGCGCATCCCAATCGACGCCCTGCACGCCTTCGTACAACGTCTCCGGCGAGTCGGCTGGAAACTGCGCTATCGGCAGCAGGATACGGTTGGCGAGTCGCGACCAGAGGCAAGCGCGGTAAGCCAGTTCCAGTTCGCCACTGAAGGTAACGCCGGCACCGGTGCAAGCAGCCTCCAACGCGCCGAGCGCGGTCAACTCATCCATGAGCAGCTGCTCCATACCTTTGGCGGTGACGGCGTAAAATTCCATGACTGGGGTAGCTTCTATTGAATGTGGGAGACTCAGATTAATTCGTCACTCGAAATGTGAGCCCGGCTTCACCTCTCGCTTCGCTCTCACCCGCGAATGCGAGAAGGGAGCAATCGAATTGATCAGCTTCCTGAAAAAATTGCCGCAGCGACACCGATGATACGGCGGGCATGAGAGCTGTTACTGATACTGTTCAACCGCAGCGTTGTCCGTGCTTCTGCGGCAAGAAAATATTTTTTCAGACGCTGATGCTTCAAGCGTTGTGTTTGATGTTCATCAGACGCCGCGGGGCCACCAACCCATCGTCCTGGATCTCGCCCATGCCGAGGAAGTTGCGCGCGCCGTTGTAGAGCCTGACCCATCCTTGTGTCGGAGCGTGCGGCACTTGCACCGCCTGACCCTGACCCAGAAAGAATGCGGCATCGGCGGACAACCTGACCTCAGGCCAGTGCATCAGTGCCGTCTCGATGGGTAACAGCACCGTATCCAGCGCGGGATAGCCTTCAGTACCAATCGCAATCAACCGCTCCAGCGTCTGCATCTGATTTTCCAGGTAAGGCCCGAGTCCGGTGCGGCGCAAGGCACTGACGTGCGCGCCACAGCCCAGCGCCGCACCGATGTCCTCGGCCAGGGTACGGATATAGGTGCCTTTCGAACAATGCACATCCAGCGTGCACTCGCCATTCTCCATACCCAGCAGCCGCAGTTCATGAATGAACAGCGTCCGTGGCTGGCGATCGACCTCGATACCCTGGCGGGCCAGTTGGTACAATCGCTGTCCCTGGTATTTGAGTGCGGAATACATCGGTGGAATCTGCTCGATCTGTCCGGTGAAACGCGGTAGCACGGCGGCGATACTCGCCGCATCGATGCCGTCAATGGAGCGCTCCTCGATAATCTCGCCTTCCGCGTCGGCCGTGGTAGTGCGCACCCCGAGGCGGCAGCGCACGCGGTAGCGCTTGTCCGCGTCGAGCAGAAATGCCGAAACCTTAGTGGCCTCGCCCAGGCAGATCGGCAGCATGCCGCTGGCCAGGGGGTCGAGACTGCCGGTGTGGCCGGCCTTGTTCGCATTGAACAACCGTTTGACCTCCTGCAGTGCCGCATTCGAGGACAGGCCCGTGGCCTTGTCCAGCAGAATTATGCCGGTCACATCGCGGCGCTTGTTGCTTCGTTTCATAAACTGGAAAAATCCATTGAACCGCCAGGGATGCCAAGAGTATCTAGGAGGCAAATAATACGATCAAGCCACATCACCGGCAGTAGGTATTGGGTCTCAAACCACGTGTACCAGGACACTTTTGGCGTCTTTGGCGGTTTAAATTGCGTTCTCAGGAATAAACTTAACTTGTGACAGTCCAACCGGACGCTGACTCGAATGGCACATCGTTAAGCAGACGCCTATCGGATGTAGGATGGGTTAGGTGCGTTGTTTGCGCAACAACCCATTGGTCGTGCCGTCAGGTACACTTTAGGCAAAGATCTTGTGTTGCTTCGCAATGTTTGATGGGTTACGCAAAATACGCTAGCCCATCCTACATTTAAGCTTACCTTAAGACTCATTCTTCCTTATCCTTGTGAGCATCCTTGGCCAGCGCCGAGTCGATCAGGGCGTTGATGTGCGCACCGCGCGCGGTGGTATCGTCGTAGTGGAAATGCAATTGCGGAACGGCGCGCATGATCATGCGCTGACTCAGGGTATGGCGCAAAAACCCTGCAGCCTTGTTCAGGATCGCCAGTGAAACGGCGGGATCGTGCGCTTGCTCATCGAGTACCGTGAAAAAAACTTTTGCGTGCGCCATATCGCGCGCTACCTCAACGCCCGACAAGGTAATCATGCCGATGCGGGGATCGCGGATTTCCTCGCGGATCAACTGCGCAAGTTCACGTTGCACCTGTTCGGCAACGCGTTTGGTGCGGGAGAATTCTCTTGGCATGGAAGGTAATAGATAAAAGATTAAAGGGGAAAGATAAAAGGTAAAAAGTGAAAGATGCAGGGAGGCACCCTCCCCTTGTATCTTTCATCTTTTCTCTTTTATCTTCCTACAACGTTCTTGCCACTTCCACCCGTTCGAATACCTCGATCTGGTCGCCCGGACGCACATCGGTGTAGTTTTTCACGCCGATGCCGCACTCGGTGCCACCACGTACTTCATTGACGTCGTCCTTGAAGCGGCGCAACGATTCGAGTTCGCCCTCGTAGATCACAACATGGTTGCGCAATACGCGGATCGGCGCGCTACGACGTATCGTGCCTTCGGTGACCAGGCAGCCGGCGATCTGGCCGAACTTCGGCGAGGAGAACACGTCGCGCACTTCGGCAATGCCGATAATCTGTTCGCGTATCTCCGGCGCCAGCATGCCCGAAGCCGCGCGCTTCACTTCGTCGATGGCTTCGTAGATAACACTGTAGTAATGGATATCGACGTTGTTATCGGCGATCAGGCGCCGCGATGTGGCATCGGCGCGCACGTTGAAGCCAATCAGGATGGCCTTGGAGGCGATGGCCAGATTGACATCCGACTCATTGATGCCGCCGACCCCTGAGGACAGAATCTTGACCTTGACCTCGTCCGTGGAAAGCTTGCTGAGCGCTTCGGTGAGTGCCTCGGAGCTGCCTTGCACGTCCGCCTTGACGACCAGGTTCAGCGCACCGATCTTGCCCTCTTCCAGTTGTTGGAACACGTCCTGCAGCTTGGCCGATTGCTGCGTGGCCAGTTTGACGTCACGGTATTTGCCTTGACGGAACAGCGCGATCTCGCGCGCCTTGCGCTCGTCGGGAGTCACCAGCACACCATCGCCGGCGTTGGGCGTACCGGATAGCCCGAGTACGACCACGGGAATGGAAGGACCGGCGCTGTCCACGGCCTTGCCACTCTCATCGAACATGGCGCGTACGCGGCCGTATTCCTGGCCGCTGAGAATCACGTCGCCACGATGCAGCGTGCCCTGCTGTACCAGGATGGTGGCCACCGGGCCGCGGCCGCGATCGAGACTGGATTCCAGAATTGAACCGATCGCTGGGCAATCACGCACCGCCGTGAGCTCCATCACCTCGGCCTGTAGCAGAATGGCGTCGAGCAGATCATCGACGCCCACGCCAGTCTTGGCCGAGACGTTGACAAAGATATTCTGGCCGCCCCAGTCTTCCGGAATGACTTCGTACTGGGTAAGTTCCTGCTTGACACGATCCGGGTCGGCCTCGGGTTTGTCGATCTTGTTCACCGCAACCACGATCGGCACTCCGGCCGCCTTGGCATGCGTGATTGCTTCAATGGTCTGCGGCATTACGCCGTCATCGGCGGCAATCACCAAAATCACGATGTCGGTAACCTTGGCGCCGCGCGCGCGCATGGCGGTGAAGGCCGCATGGCCGGGCGTATCCAGAAAGGTGATCATCCCCTTGGGCGTTTCGACGTGGTAGGCGCCGACATGCTGGGTAATGCCGCCCGCCTCGCCGGCCGCGACCTTGGTGCGGCGGATGTAATCGAGCAAGGAGGTCTTGCCGTGATCAACGTGACCCATGATGGTCACGACCGGGGGACGCGTTTTCTGCTCGCCAGCTTCGGCCTTGGCACTGATCAATTCGAGTTCCGCTTCATCCTCGCGGACAATCTTTGGCGTATGGCCGAGTTCTTCCACGACCAGCGAGGCCGTATCCTGGTCGAGCACCTGATTGATGGTCGCCATGGCGCCAAGCCGCATCAGGGTCTTGATGACTTCGGTGGCCTTGATCGCCATCTTCTGCGCGAGCTCGGCGACTGTCGTGGTTTCGGTGATGCTGACTTCATGAACAATCGGTGCAGTGGGCCGCTCGAAGCCATGTTTGTCGGATGAGGCGATGGACATCATCCTGCTGGCGCGAGGTTTCTTCTTGCGCTTGCCGCTCTTGTCGCTGGAGACGTGTAGCTCCTGACGACCATAGCGCGTGGCGCGCTCCTCTTCTTCTGCGGTCGGCTTGCGCTTGCGATCGGCGGCCGATGGCTTGCGTGCATCGGTCTTGGCAGCGGCTTTGGCATCCGGCTCAGCGTCAACCTCGGGCTTGGCACGTGCTTCAGGTTGAGCGACTCTCAGCAGCGCATCCTGCTCCGCTTTGACGCGTGCCTCTTCATCGGCCTTGACACGCGCTTCCGCTTCAGCCTTGAGCCGGATTGCGTCTTCCTCGGCCTTGATGCGGGCCTTGGCTTCGGCTTCACGCTGTTCGATCGCCAGTTCCTGTTGCGCCTTCTCGTGCGCTTCAGCTTCCAGACGCTCGTTTTCCTCGGCCACCACCACGCTGCGTTTCACATAGGTACGCTTCTTGCGCACTTCGACCGTGACTGTCTTGTTCTTGCCCGCCGAGCCGGCGAGCCGCAATTCGCTGGTCTCCTTGCGCTTCAGAGTGATCTTCTTGGGTTCGGCGCCGTTTTGACCCTCGCCTTTGCCATGGGTGCGGCGCAAATGGGTCAACAACACCTGCTTCTCTTTGTCCGAGATGGTGGCATCGGCATCGTCAACCGACAGGCCGGCCTCACCGAGTTGCACCAGCAAGCGGTCGACGGGTATCCCCACGACATCGGCAAATTGCTTTACGGTCACATCCGTCATCAGTACAACCTCTCAGAGCCTCAGCCCTGCTTTTCATCCGCGAACCAGGGGGCGCGCGCCGTCATGATCAACTTGCCTGCGCGCTCTTCGTCCATATCATCGATAACCATCAGGTCATCCACCGCCTGCTCGGCTAAATCTTCCATGGTGATCACGCCCATGTTGGCCATGACGTAGGCAAGCTCACGATCCATGCCTTCCATTTCCAACAGATCCGCCGCCGGTTCGGCGCCACTCTGCTTTTCCTCCGTGGCGATGGCCATGGTCAGCAGTACGTCGCGGGCACGATTGCGCAGCTCTTCGACCATGTCGGCATCGAACTCTTCGATCTCCAGCATCTCCTTGGCGGGCAGATAGGCGACTTCCTCGATGCTGGAGAAACCCTCCTGCGCCAGGATCACCGCGATTTCCTCGTCGACATCGAGCTGCTGCATGAACATCGCCTGCAGCGCCTGCGTTTCGGATTCGCTCTTTTCCTCGGCCTGGGTTTCCGTCATCACGTTTAATTCCCAGCCGGTCAGCTGACTGGCGAGACGCACGTTCTGGCCACCGCGCCCGATGGCCTGGGACAATTGATCCTCATTGACGGCGATGTCCATGCTGTGCGCTTCCTCGTCCATGACGATGGAGACCACTTCCGCCGGCGACATGGCATTGATTACGAACTGAGCGGGATTGTCATTGAACAGAATAATGTCAATGCGTTCACCGGCCAGTTCGTTGGACACGGCCTGCACGCGTGAACCACGCATGCCAACACACGCGCCGACCGGGTCGATACGCTGATCATTGGATTTCACGGCGATTTTGGCACGCAGGCCGGGATCGCGCGCGGCACCGCGAATTTCGATCAGACC